>JAIOJS010000116.1 GCA_019911795.1 Thermoanaerobaculia bacterium
GTGTGGGGCCATTGGGAGCAGGGTTGCCCGGTTGGCAACTGCCAGCGTTCGCGGAGGAAGGAACGCCAGGCCTCTTCGGCGGCGCTTGCCGCACTACGGGGGTGGGGATTGGCGCAGGCCACCCGAAGTTCACCCAGGAGACGCTTGTGGGCGGGGCGAGGACGCCGTCGGATCACCACGAAGAGGCCGCCGAGGAGGAGTAGCCCAGCTAGCCCCGCTAGCCCGGAGCGAAGGAGGCCTCCAGGGAACGAGGTTGCCGCCGACCCGGTCTCTTTGAGAAGCTCCATCGGATTTTCCGACGGCGTCTTACCCTCACCGTCGAGGGCAGGTGGCATTGCCGCCATCAAAGGAGGCGGGGGCGTCGAATCGGGCGCCGAGTCGGCAACGATGGTTAGCTGACGAGGATCGCTCGACAACGTTTGATAGGTGGCGTCCTTGGGATCGAAGTAGACGAAGTCGATGGCGGGCAGGTCGAACGTGCCGGTCGCCTCTGGAACCAACGTGAAGTCCCACGATCGGCGGGTGGTGATCTGACCCCGGCGAACCGACGAACTGCTCTTGCCCTGCGGAGGGAACACCTTCAGCCCGGTCGGAGGATTCCAGCGCGGGTCTTCGATGCCGTTGACCTGGCCATTGCCGGAGATCGTGAGGGCGAGGGTGGCGGCTTCGTCACTCTCGATATGATCCGGAGCCAGACTTGATTCGAGTCGAAAGTCTCCCACCGCGCCGGAGAAACCAGGGGGCGCGGGGGGAAGGGGGCGCACGTCGAGCTCGATGACTTGGCTCTTCGTGGACACGATGACCGGTTGGCTGGCGTACTCGCCGTAGCGGGACGCTTGGACAAAGACAGTCTGCAGGTCGAGCGAGGTCGCTTCGATCTGCTGGGGCCCTGGGTTGTATGCGAAGAGCGCCCGACGGAGGATCGCTTGCTTGAAGTACGTCTTGCCGCCGAGCTTGGCGCTCCCCGGTTCGGACTGCTCAGGTAGCTCAACCTCCTGAGCCCAGAAGCCTTCAAAGGATGGATCGCGTCGGCCGGATGCCGAGCGTACTATGGCGCGTCCTTGCCCTATCGGAAGGCTCTCGGTCAGCAGGTAGATGGTGTAGACGATCTGCTCGCCCACGTAGGGTTGAGTCTCGGAGATCTCTGCAACGATGCGAACGTCGGGGCGTTCCATGGGGGCAACGGGTCTCTGAGCTGGCCGAAAGAAGTCGTCGAAGAAGCTCGACATCGGATCTCGTCGCCGTTGCGGACGCTGTGGCTCCTGGGTGATCTGGAGCGTCTTGTCGGGGAATGAGAGCTCCTTTTCGCCGGCCTTGACTACGATGTCGGTGACCCGTCCCTCGCCCTCGGCGGTGGCCCGGAGCGACCAGCTCAATCCGCTGGTTTGAGTAATCTGGCCGTTGACCCAGCTGAGGTTCCGGCGTTGCCCTGGACCGCCGGCTACTTCGAGATTCTCGAGATGGAAGCTGGGATCGAGAGTGACACCGTTGAGCGAGTCTCCGGAGGCCTCGATGATCAACTCCGTAATCTCACCCACGCCGACGATGGGAGGATCGAGTCGAACGGAGATCTTGACCTCGTCGCTGGCCTGAATCGCTGCGGCGGTGGCTAGGGTGATGAGACCTCCGAGGAGAACCGGGAGAGCTCCGCGGGAACGGACTCGCCTCACCAGTCCTTCTCCACTCCGAGCTGCACGGCGCGCTCAGCGCGCTCCACTTCAGCCAGCTCCGCCCGGTTCTGACGCTCGAGATTCTCCACCGCTTCGAGCAAGGCCGCCGCCTGTTCAGCCGTCATGTCCTCCTGATCCTGGAAGGACGGGAGGCGCGAGGGTGGTTGAGGAGCCTGTTGCTCTTCGCCCCCTCGCGGTTCGCCAGGCTGTTCGGACTGCTCCTCCTCGGACCGCGTTGGGTCCGCCTGCTGCTGATCGGACTGAGACTGCTCAGACTGCTCTTCGGGGGGTTGTCCTTCGGAGTTCTTGGACTCTTCGGACGGCTGGGAATCGCTGCCCTCTTCCGGCTCGCCCTTGTCGCCCGATTCACTCTGCTCCGATGGCTCTTGCTCGTCCTGCTGCTCGTCCTGGTTCCCGTCTTCTCCCTGCTGCTGCTCTTGTTGTTGCTGCTGCTGTTGTTGCAACGCTAGTTCGAGGTTGTGCTTCGAATCGCCATGGTCGGGATTGCGGCGCAGTGCTTCCTCGTAGGCAGCGATGGCGTTCTCGAGGTCGCCGGATTCGAGCAAGGCGTTACCGATGTTGTAGTTGGCATCGGCGGCTAGCTCGGTCTTCGGCGCCGCCGACTCACGAAGAAGTTCGAGTGCGTTGTCCGTGTCCCCCGCCCCGAGCCGGCCGGTCGCCGCGTTGAACTGCGCGCGAGGGTCCTCCGGTTCGATTTCGAAGGCGCGGTCGAGATCCTCGCGGGCGCTGGAAAAATCGCCGTCTTCCCAGGCGGTCAAGGCTTGGTTCGTCTCCTTGGCGGCACCATCGAACCACCGGTCGATGACCGACGGCGGCGTTCCGCTCCCGCTACCGAGGGCGAGAACCCAGAGGGTCCAGGACAGGATCACGCGAACTCCTCGCGGGACGACGGTGATCGAGAGCGAGAGAAGGGCGAGAGGAAGAGGCTCGACAACACGCAGAGGGCGGCGGGCGCCAGGAACCATTGGAAGCGCTCACGCTCCTGAGTAATGGTCTCGCTGGCCAGGGTCCGCGCACTGATTTCGGCCAGCGCATCGACGATGGGATCGACGCTGGCTCCGGCATTCGAGGCCTGTACGTAGACACCGTCGCTCGATTTCGACAGTCGTTGCAGGATCTCGGCCTGCAGATGAGAGATGACCTGCTGTCCTTGGCGGTCGGTCTTGTAGCGTGGTCGGCTATCGCTTGGGAGTGGGATCGGAGACCCGGCTCGCGTTCCGACTCCGATCGTGTGAACCTGCACCCCTCGTTCCTTGACCTGGGCCAGGATCTCGTCCCAATCGGCATCGTGATCCTCACCGTCGCTGACCACAACGATGACGGGACGGCTCTCCTCGGCGGCGGGAAAGAGGGCAAAGGCCCGTTCGAGGCCGGCCGAGAGTTGAGTTCCGGGGGTAGGCAGGGTGGCCGCCTCGACGGAATCCAATAGCAAGTTGATTACGGCGTGGTCCAGGGTCAGCGGAGCCAGGACCAGCCCATCACCCTCCGCCTGGACGAGACCGATACGGTGTTCAGGGGTACGCCGGACCAATTCCCGGATTAGCAGTTTGGCTGCGGTCAGGCGATTGGGGTGGAGATCCACCGCGCTCATGGAGAGCGAGGAGTCAAGAACTACCACAACATCGATGCCTCGTTGCTCGACCTCCTGTTCGATGACCCCCCAGCGGGGACGGGCCAGGCCAAGGGTGGTGCCGAGCACCGCGAGCCCGAGGCAGAGGACGCTGAGGACGAGTCGCCGTCTCTTCAGCTGCGGGGTAAGCCGACGCCACAGGGCTCGAGCTGCCCATACCTCGGTTCGGACGAGTCGTCGTCGCCACAACCAAGCCGCCAGGAGGGCAGCGATCGGTGCCGCGACGGCTAGCCAGAGTAGGTGGGGAGCAGCAAAACTCATGGTTCCGCGGTCACTCCAAAGAAAGTCGTGAGGAGGGGCAAGCAGAGTAGGGCGAGAGCGGCCCAGGCCAGGCCGGCGAAGCGCTCCTGATAGCGCACGATCTTGCGAACCTCCATCGGGGTCCTCTCGAGCTGATCGATCGCTCGGAAGATCTGCTTGAGAGCGGCAGGATCGTTGGCGGCGAAGAAGTGGCCGCCGGTGCGTTCGGCGATCTTCTGCAGGAGTTCCGGGTCGACGCGAACTTCGACCGGTACCCGTTTGGTGATGATCCGACCGGTGAAGGGATCTCGAGTTTGAACGGGCATCATGACTGCGCCGTCCTGTTTGCCTACCAGGACGGTATAGACCTTGATACCGAGTCCTTCGCAGACGGCCGAGGCCGATGAGGGATCGATCTGCCCGGCGTTGTTGTCCCCGTCGGTGACCAGGACGATGATCTTCGACTTGGCTTCGCTCTCCTTGAGTCGCGATGCGGCCGAAGCCAGCGCCATGCCGATCGCGGTACCGTCGGGTAGCGTTCGCAATTCGACCGAGTCGAGGATGGTGGTCAGCATGGCGCGATCGGTGGTTGGTGGTGACTTAGTGATGGCGGCGCCGGCGAAGACGATGAGGCCGATCCGATCACCGGGGCGGCCCAGGATGAAGTCGGAGATCACCTGCTTGGCGACCTGCAATCGGTTGTCGGGTTCGAAGTCCTCGGCCGCCATGCTACCGGAGACGTCGAGCGCGAGTTGGATGTCGATCCCCTCGGTCGTGGTCTCCTCCCAAGAGAAACCCAGTTGGGGCCGCGCCAGGGCTCCGATCAAGAGGGCGAGGGCGGCGAGCCGACAGTAGAACGGGAGGTGCAAGCGCCAGGAACCACCGGCTCCGACCGGCAGCTTGCTGTAGGTCAGGGCGCCAACCGAGGGGTGGCGGTGGTGGCGGTAGATGAGCACTGGCAGAAGCAGTAGAGCCAGGAGCCAGAGGGGCTGAGCGAGGTGAGGAAAGCCGGGACTCATGCCGCAACCTCGGATTCGGGTTGACGCTGGGCGGCGAGTTCGGTTTCGGTCGACTCGGCGAGGGACCTAGCGAGGTCGAGACGCTGACGAACCACCGGTGGGGCGACCTCGAGCCGGGCGAACTTGACGCCGTCGCAGGCGCGAAGGAGGGTCACGTAGCCACGAGCTAGATCGGGAGAAAGGGGCCAGTGACGCAGCAGGCGCTGAATTTCTCCGGTAGTTCGCTCCGGGGCCGGAATTCCCACGGCACCGTCGAGATAGTGACGCAAAGCCAGGCTGAGGTCGACGTGGACCGTCTCTGGAGCGTCGAGTTGCGACAACCGATCGAGCTCCTTCTGTAGAGCAGCGAAG
>JAIOJS010000117.1 GCA_019911795.1 Thermoanaerobaculia bacterium
ATTTTCCCCAATCTGTCACCCAATGACTTCCGTCACACCGATTACGGCTTTTCGGTCGGCCGCCAGTCGCTGATTTTCCAGGAGGGTTTTGTCCTCGGCGATGAGATCGACTCGCTCGGGGTGACGCGAAACACGCTCCTACCGCGAGGTACGACGAACTTCCGAGCGACCTATCTCGCGGCTTGGGGCGATATCGACCGCAACGGTGTCGAGGACGATGATGCACAGCTGCTCGGGGTCTTGACCTCTACCGACTTTCGGCGCTCGACGGTCGACGTGGATGCGGTCTATGTGCTGTCGGACCAGGGTCTTGGGGATCAGTTGGTGGTGGGCGCCAGCGCCGTTCAGCGCTTCGGACGTTTCAATTCGACCCTGCGCCTGGCCGGTTCGACTGGACTCGACGATTTCGCGGGAGCGGTCGGCGATGGAGGGATTGTCACGAGTGAGTTCTCTTGGACCCGTCACCACACCGAAGACTTGATCTATATCAACGCTTTTGCTGTCCTCGATGAGTTCACTCCGGCCGCTAGGGCGCCTGGCACCGGGGGGCCACTGGCCGGGCTGGGTATCGCTTTCGCGGGTTCCGGACTCGGCTTTCCGGGACCGCTGAGTTCGGAAGCGCGCGATGTGGCCGGTGCCGTCGTCGGCTTCCAGAAGATCGCTCATGACTTGCGTTCGCAATGGGTCTTCGAGATCGGGTCGAGATTCGGATTGGACGACAGTGTCCGCGACTCTTTGGCCGGCACTGTCCGCTGGCAGAAGGCCTTCCGCAAGCACTACGTTCTCCTCCTCGACGGCTTCGCCGGCTGGATTGATTCGGCCGCAGGCGCAGAGGACTCGGTCTACGGCGCCCGTTTCGAGCTGCTGACCAAGTTCTGAGTGGCTACGCGGCGGCATCGGAACTCATCCGAGGAGTGGACCCACCGCCTGATCGGAGTCCTGTACTCGTTGCTGATCGTGGTCGGGACCGGAGGGGGAGCTTCTCTTGCGCAGATGCCTTCTCAGGAACTGAAGGAGTCCCACGCCTTCTCCGAGTTCACCCTGAGAGATCCGGCTAAGGTCATGACGGCTGAGGCGTGTGGCGAATGCCATGCGCTCGAATACGAGGTGTGGGAGGATACGCCCCACGCCACGGGCTTCAAGAGCCTTCATCGCAAGGCTTCCGCCGAGACGATCGCCGAGCGGATGGGCTTCAAACTGATCAAGCGAGAGAGTCTCTGCCTCAAATGCCACTACACGGCGAAGGTGGAGAAGGAGCAGTTGCGCGCCGTCTCGGGCGTTTCCTGCGAGTCGTGCCACGGCGCTGGTCGTGATTGGATCGAGGTGCACAACAACTACGGTCCGGGGGCGGACCGGACGACTGAGACACCCGAACATCGGCGTCTGCGGGTCGAACAGAGTCGCGAGGCGGGGATGCGGCGGCCCTCGGAGATCTATGACACCGCGAGAAGCTGCTACGAGTGCCACACCGTCCCCGAGGAGGAGCTGGTCAATCGAGGCGGGCACTCGACGGGTAGTGCTGGGTTCGAACTGGTCGAGCGGTCCCAGGGAGACATCCGTCACAACTTTCTCGGTTCCTTGACTGGGGGGTCGCGAGACAATCGCCCAAGCAGTCCGGAGCGCCGGAGACTCCTGTATCTGTCCGGGCGCTTGCTCGATTTGGAGTACAGTCTGAGAGGTATGGCACGAGCGACGACGGATGCTACGTATTCGAAGGCGATGAGCCGACGAGTTCGCAACGCGATGGCGGAGGTGCGAGCGATGTCGGTCGCCGTAGATCTGCCCGCTCTGGCGGCGATCGTTGGCGACGTGCGTTCGGCCAGCGTGACGGTAGGGAAATCGGCGGAACTGCTCGCCCTGGCCAGCTCGATAGGAAAGCGCAACCGTACCTTGCTGGAGGGACAGGACGGCACGCAGCTGGCGGCTCTCGACCCGTTGATCGCCGGCGAGGCTCCGGCGGCGGATGTTCTGGCCGATGAGGATGAGGGCGAGTTGGTGATAGATGCCGACGGCAATCCGGTGTCGACCACGGCGTCGAACTCGACCGCGATCACGACGGTCAGTGCGGGTGGAGGATCGGCAGGGCAGGGCGGGGTGCCGGCGGTCGGTGAAGTCAAGCGGTCGCTGCGACCGCGTTCTTCGCACGCCACGGTGGGACCCAACGCCTGCTCGGGCTGTCACGGGGACCAGAATGCCTGGTGGTTCGACGACCCACACTTCAACTCGGCCAATCGGTTCTTCGATCGCTCCCCCGACGCGGTACGAATCGCTCGGCTCTACGGGATCCAGATCGGCGCCATGACGCGAGGCGACTCCCTCTGCATGGACTGTCACGGATCGGTCGTGAGCGGCAAGGAGCGCCGGGATGTGTTGGATGGAGTGGGTTGTGAGTCCTGTCACGGGGCCGCGGCGGACTGGCTGGAACCGCACAAGGAGGGAGATGAATCGCTGGGGCGAAAGCGTCCCGGGTTTGTCGCCGCCCTACAGAAGGGCAAGAAGGACCTGGAGTTGCTACCGACTCGGGCGACCGAATGCGCTTCCTGTCACTACATCACCGACCCGCGGTTGCTTTCGGCTGGACATCCTTCGGGGAAGGATTACGACTTTGCCGCGTCGGTGGGGAAGATTCGGCACTGGAGTCGTCCCCTCGAGTCCGCTTCGCAGCTTTCGCAGGCCTACGGTGCGGAAGTGGCGCGACGGGGGCCGGTGCCATCCGTTCGACTCGCCTCGTTGCCCGAGGGGGCTTCCTCGGTAGGAGGTGGCGGTGCCGCGGGAAACTCGGGCACCGGCTCGTCTCCGAGTCGCCGCGCCAGAAATCTGGCCCCGAGGCCGAGGGATCCAGATGGGTCCGCCCGCCCGATCGTCTCAGAGTCGTTGGTGGACCTTGGCGACCTACCTCCCTTCCCCGAGATCGACAACAGCATGCCAGTGGAGGAGGTCCTCATGCTCCTCCGGGACCGTCTCGAGATGCTCTATGAGCGTGTCGTGACCGAGGAGCGCCCGTGACCGCGGCGGATGATCCCGGTCGCACCATGCTGCGGAGGGCCGAGCAGCACCGTGACCGTTGGAGCTCGTACGGCGGTCAGTCGGGGCTGACCTGGCTCTCTGAGAAGCTCTCGCCCGCCGAACTGCGCGAGTTCGAACTCTTTCAAGAGTTCGAGGATGGCTTTCTCGAGCGACTGAGTCCCGATGTGGCCGTCGCTGCCTGGGACAGAAACGTCGTCCTCTTCGAGGAAGGCAGCTACATCGATGTCGCGTTCTTCATCGTCGATGGCGAAGTCAAACTGCACCTGGGAAGAGCGACGGTGGAAGGTGGAGGGGGAGAGACAACGTTGGTCGACGTTCCGACCGGCGCCGATGAGCAGGGCGGTATCGTCGATCCTGAGAAGACGGCCATGGTTAAGTTGCCGAAGCCGAGGCCGCCGTCGGCGAGTGTCGGGGCGGGTGCCGCAGGCAGCCCACCGGCGAGTGCCAGCCAACACAAGATACCACTGCTCGCCACCGTCGACTTCGATCTCCCGATGGGTGGATCGGCTCGTCTCGGGCCGGGAGAGATCTTCGGTGAGATCGGAGCGCTGAGCGGATGGCCTCAGTCGGTGACGGCGAGGACTGCGACCCCCTGTCGACTCCTTCAGGTGAGATTGCCGGCGCTGCGACGTCTCAAGAAGAAGTCCAAGGCGCTCAAGGAGCGGATCGATCAGGTATACCGAGGGCGGTCGCTCGTCGCTCAACTCCGTCGCACTCCGTTGTTTGCAAGCTGTGATACCGCGACCCTCGAGCGCTTGGCGAGTACGGTGGATCTGGTCTCGGCCGGGCCTGACGAGGTGATCGTTCGCGAGGGCGAGGCCCTCGATGCTCTCTACCTGGTGCGCTCCGGTTTCGTGAAGCTTCAGCAGCGACTCGGGGACGGCGAGATCGCGGTGTCCTACCTCTCCAAGGGGATGACGCTGGGCGAGGTCGAGCTTCTCGTGGCGGGAAGCGAGGGCTGGCTGGTGTCAGCCGTCTCGGTCGAGTACTCGGAGCTGGTGAAGATTCCCAAGGCCGCCTTTGACGAGATACTCGGACCTCTTCCCGAGGTCCAGGACGGATTGTGGCAGGTGGCGACCGACCGGATTCAAGAGACCGGTCGCAACCGACGTGACATCTCGGGATCCCAGGCGATCCAAGTGGCGCTGGATACTGGACTGGTCGAGGGAAGCAGCGTTCTCGTGATCGACCTGGAGACCTGTACCCGATGTGATGACTGTGTCCGTGCCTGCGCCGCGACTCATGACGGTCGGCCCCGGTTCGTTCGCGAGGGGGGCAAGGTCGGCAATCTGTTGATCACGCGCTCCTGTTTCCATTGTCGTGATCCCGTTTGCCTGGTTGGGTGTCCCACGGGCGCCATCCATCGAGCCGGGGTGGGCGAAGTGGTCGAGGTCAGTGAGGATATCTGCATCGGCTGTTCGACTTGTTCAAACAACTGCCCCTACGACGCGATCGTCATGCACGATACAGAAGAGCTGTGGCCGTCGGACATGGTGCCATCGGCGTTGCGGGGCGAACAGAGACTGGTAGCTAGCAAGTGCGATCTGTGCCACGACACGGGACACGGACCGGCCTGCGTGAGCAACTGTCCGCAGGGTTGCGCCTACCGGGTGGGATCGGTAGAGGAATTTCATTCATTGCTCGGAGAGAGGGAATGAGTCGGGTCGCGTCAGGCGAGTCCAGATCGGCATCGGACTCCGTGTCCAGATCCCTGGGGCGGAGACTCACCGAAGGAGTTCTCAGATGGATCCTCGCGGCCATGCTTCTCGCCCTGGGACTTCTGGTGATCGTTCAAGTGACCTGGTTCAGCGAGCTCGATCCCGGTAACGCGTTCGGTCTTGGCTACGGAATTGCGGCAGCCGGTCTTCTCGCCCTGGCCATGGCCTACGGCGTCCGACGTCGCTTCATGAAGACGGCGACCCGCTGGAAACTGGGTAAGGCCAAGGTCTGGCTGCGCTTTCATCTGGCCCTCGGGGTTCTCTTCCTGGCTCTGACCTTGGTCCACAGCGGATTGCGGCTGCCCCGAGGAGTTCTGACCTGGTGGCTGTTGATCCTCTCAGTCTGGATCGTCGCCACCGGCCTGGTGGGATGGTTCCTACAGCGTTGGGTACCCAAGGCGCTTTCGGGTTTGGAGACGGAGGTGCTCTACGAACGAATTCCGGAGCTTTGTCAGTCTTTGAAGGAGCGGGCGACGCTCCTCGCCGCGGGCGGAGAGGAGCCGGTTCGGCTCCTCTATGAAAGGCTCCTGGAGCCGGAGCTCGCCGGTCCGCACCGTCGCTTTCGCTACCTGGTCGACGTCCAGGGCGGGCATAATCTGCAGTGGCGCGAGATCGCATACCTCCGTGATTTCCTCGCCGCCGAGGAGAAGAAGCGCTTGATGGAGTTGGAGTCGATCGTTCGCACTAAAGTTGAACTGGATGTTCACTACACTCTGCAGCCGCTTCTGCGTTGGTGGCTCGTACTTCACCTGCCGCCCTCGATCGCTCTCGCCGGACTCGTGGCTGTCCACATTGCCACGGTGGTCTACTACTGATGGCTGAGAGTCCTTCAGAAGGCCGGGGTGATCGCGGTAAGGGCTGGTTTGGGAGGTCGCGTCTCGGAGTGGCGGGGGCCTACGTTCGGCCGCTGCGGCGCTGGAAGATGCTGTGGGCCGGGGTTATCCTGGCCGCCGTCCTCATCCTCATCCTGGCCGTCGATTTCGGCTACCGTGACGCTCGCTGGGTGTCCAACGGTCCGGTGTCTTCGGCTCACGCGGGCCTCGAGAACGACTGCTCTTCCTGTCACGATCCCTTGAGCCGACGGGTCACGGTCGAGGCCTGTGCCGGCTGCCACGAACGCCATGGCAACGAGATCGGAGATTACTCCTTCGCCTCGCACTATCTCTACCGGACCGACGACTTCCAGCGGGTCACGGTTGAGGATGGAGAGGTCGCCTGCTTTTCCTGTCATCCCGAGCACGAGGGGCGCAAGGCTCAACGCACCAAGGTCGATGACCGACTCTGTATCACTTGTCACGAGGGGACGGCCTTCTCCAAGGAGCATCCGGAGTTCGGGGTGTTGGCGGATCAGATCCCCGACAATCCTGGAATCGAGTTTGCCCACGTGTCGCACATCCGGGAGATCATGCGGAAGAGATCGCTCGTCGACATCGAGAAGGCTTGCCTCAGCTGTCACCTTCCCGAAGCGGACGGGCGGGGTTTTCAGGCGATCGATTTCGATCGTCAATGCGATGCTTGCCATTTGACCACCGGGATCGCCACCCCGCGTCTAGCGATCCAGGGTGAAGGATCCTTCGGGGTCAAGACGCTGTCGACGATCCGAGCCGAAGGGCACGCCGGTACCGAGTGGAGTCAGTTTCTCAGTTCGAGCGAGTTTCGCGAGGCGGGGGGACGGGTTTTGAAGATCCCGCTCTATCATCGAGATCCCTGGATTCTCTACAACCTGCGGCGGATGCGGCGTGAGCTGTACGAAGACGGCGGCATTGCCGAACTCCTCGATGTTTCACCCGAGGCTCCCGAGGGTCAAGTACGCCGCGTGTACTCAGAGGCGGTGGAGACCCTGGAGCGATATGTCACGGGGCTGAGGGGCCGACCTGAGCCGGAGATCCAGAAGGAGCTCGCCGTCATTTCCAAGTTGCTGGAGTCCCTCCACCAGCGCCTCGGGGACTCTCGGACCACGCTGGATGAAACCGACCTTCTCCTCGCCCTGCAACAACCACGGGAAGGAGTCAGTCCCGAGCATGCCGAGGAGGTTGATGAACTGATCCAGGGGCTGGTGCAGCCCTGCGCGGGATGTCATCACGTGGAGCAGGCGACGATTTCGAGAGTGGCCGCTTCACAGAAGACCTTCCATCGGGCCGAGTTCAATCACCGGGCCCATATTCTGGAATCCAGGTGTCTGGACTGCCATTCGGCGATACCCATCGCCGAAGCGGTCGAGGATCTCACACTCCCAGTGCCCGCCAACGATCTTGCGTCGACTCAGAATCTTCCTGGCATCGAGACCTGTCGGACCTGTCATACTCCGGACCTTGCTGCGGACTCGTGTTCCACGTGTCACGCGTTCCATCCCGATCTGAATCGCCGCTCGGAGTTGCTCCTGTATGACGACTGAATCGCCTGCGCCCCTGGAGTTTAGGGGACGTCTCTTTTGCCGGGGAGGCCGGCTCAAGGGTACCTCCTTCGATATCGATGAGAGCGCTACCCTGGGCAGCGCCGACTCCAACAGCTGCCGGATCGCCGACCCTTCTGTGGCCGAGCACCATGCGACGATCTCCTTCGATCGCGAGGCCTCGTGCTATCGCATCGAGGATCTGGGGAGCGGTCAGCCCACCCTGATCGACGGGACCCCGGTCCATGGCGCTCGTGCCCTGGGACGCCTGCACGTCATCACGATGGGTGAGATCGGTTTCGTGTTTCAGCAGGTGGCCGCGCCGGTGGAGGTGCCCCCCACGCTGAGTCCACAAACGGAAATGCTGCAGGGCATCCCCACCATTCCCGTACAGTTCCTTTCCAAGAAGGGACAGCTCGCGCCGCCGAAATGGCGATTGGAAGTTTCGATCGACGAGACCTGGCACAGCTTTGACCTCATCGAGGGCGAGAACATCGTGGGCCGAGTGGGCACGGATGTCGTCGTGCCGAGTCGTGAGGTATCACGAACCCACGCCGTCATCATTGTGCAAGAGCGGGAGGTTAGTCTCCGAGATCTCGGAAGCACCAATTCGACCTTTCTCAACGGGGAGAGGATTCTCGATGTGGTGCGGGTTCCCTTGGGAGCTGAGATCTCGTTCGGACCGCTTCCCGCGCGCATCGTCGCCGACAACTAGTGTCCCGTTTGGTTAGTCCCGTCCACTTTGGACGGCCCGTTTTCGCCCCTGGCGGCGTTGCTCCTCCTCGCGATACCCCCAGTATTACTCGTCGTCGCGCCTGGCCAGGAACAAACACGACCTCGCCCAAAGCACCCGGGATTAACCAAACGGGACACTAGGAGGTAGAGTTGCGAGGCATGCAGAACGAGAACACGCGGGAGTTGGAATAGGTGAGGATCGATCGCGGATGAGCGGAGGTGAGTCAATTCTCGACATGCTCGTGGTCGGTGGTGGGCCTTCGGGGACCGCCGCTGCGTTTCGTGCGAGCGAGCTCGAGCTCAACGTCGCGGTCATCGACTACGACGATCTGATGAAGCGGATCCGCGACTATTCGAAGGACAAGCTGATTCTTCCCAGTTTCGGCGGTGGCGATCGTATGGCCTTTCCCGCCGGCGGCGAGCTCATCTCCAGTCTCTGCTTCGCGCCGATCGACAAGGACGAACTGTGTCACCAATGGAAGAAGTGCTACGAGGACCACGGCGTCGTGCACCACGTTGGAGTGGAACTGACGGGGATGGAGCGTCGCGACGACGGGGTATGGCGGGTTCAGACTTGGAACCACAACGATCGCAAGGAGTGCCAGTACCTCGCGCGCCACGTGGTCATCGGCATCGGTCGCGGAGTGCCACGGCGGTTCGACATTCCCGGCAACACCGACGGTATCGCTTTTCGACTGACGGATGCCGCACAGTTCATCGGCGAGCCAGCCTGCGTCATCGGCGGCGGTACATCGGCGGCGGAAGCGGTCATCGCGATCTCGCAGGCGAAGGTCGAGGCCGACGACCGCACCGAGGTCTTCTGGTCGTATCGGGGGGACAAGATGCCGCGGGTCTCCAAGGCTCTGTCGGAGGTCTTCTTCGAGACCTACGTCGGCAATGGGAACATTCGCTACTACCGACGAAGCGAACCGGTAGCGGTCGTGACGGGCGATGACAAGGAGGAGTACCTTGCAGTGCGCGTCGACCGTCGCGTCCTCAATGGACGGCCGGTGGAGAGTTCGCTGCTCGAGTTCCCCAAGCGCAACTGCATCGCTTGCATCGGCGAGGACCTGCCCGAGGAGCTCCTCGGAGGGTTCGGCATTCGACGCGTCGAGGGTGGACCCAAGGTTAAGAAGAGGATGGTGGTCAACCGCTATCTGGAGACAGTCCAACCCAACATCTACCTCATTGGCGATCTACTGAGTCAGGCCTACCTCGAGACGGATGACTTCCACGCCGACCCTGGGACGTTTCGCGACGTTCAACACCGTGGCAACATCAAGTCGGCCTTGCGCGACGGGGTGTTGGTGGCCCAGGTCGTTCGCCAACGTCTCGACGGAGCCACGACCATCGACACGACGGTAGAAGACGGTGTCCTGGAGCTCCAGCGATCGTCCGCCATCGCCCTGATCAGCGGGATGCAGGACGTTCGCGATCTCTCCGACATCCGCGGTACCAGTGCGGGGGCCCTCGTTCAGGTGCTTCGGGACGGCGTTCAGGGGGAGGAGTATCCCTTGCGCCGCGGGTCGAGTTTGACAATCGGTCGGGTCGGTTGTGGGATAACCATCCCCGATGACAGTCTCCTTTCCTCCCAACACGCCACGGTGGAGTGGACGGCAGCGGGGGTCACCCTGAAGGACGATGGTGGTGTCACCGGAGTGTTCTTCCAGGCCCCTCCAGGTCAAAAACAGGCCATCGAGGTGGGGACATTGATCTCGGTGGGACAGCAGTTCCTGGTTCTCGACGGGCTGGAGACACCGGAGCTAATCCACTACAACGCGGCGGGGGAGGAGCTCCAACGTATCCAGGTGACGGAGGCCCCCCGTATCCTCGGTCGTGACGCCCCCGACTGTGTGCTGGATGGGTCCGACAAGGGGTTGTCCCGGCGTCATCTCTCGGTGTCCTTCGAGGGCGGGAAGGTCCTTGTCAAGGATCTCAAGAGTATGAACGGTACCTATCTCCGAGTCAGTGAAGCGGTTCCGCTCGAACACGGTTCCCGCTTCCGCGTCGGCGGTCAACTCTTTGCCGTGCGCCTAGACCCCGACGCGGTCCTGGACACCTCACCTCCCCCCCCGGCTCGACGCTCTTCGATGGAGCTCCCTGCGGTGGATCCCGGCGCCAGTGCACCGT
>JAIOJS010000118.1 GCA_019911795.1 Thermoanaerobaculia bacterium
CCATCCGCGTGAGGAACATCTTCATCTGCTCCCCCGTAGTGTTCTGCGCCTCATCGAGGATGATGAAGCTGTCGTTCAGGGTCCTTCCCCGCATGAAGGCGAGGGGCACGACCTCGATCGTCCCCCGCTCCATCATCTTGGACACCTGGTCGTAGCCGATGAGGTCATAGAGTGAATCGTAGAGCGGACGCAGGTACGGATTGACCTTCTCAGCGAGGTCCCCCGGCAAGAACCCGAGCTTCTCTCCCGCCTCGACGGCCGGCCGACAGAGGACGATCCGCCGGACCGACTTCTCGGCCATGGCGGCGGCGGCCATCGCCACCGCGAGGTAGGTCTTGCCCGTACCGGCCGGTCCAATCGAGATCACGATGTCGTTGTCGAGCATCGCCTGCAGGTAGCGCTGCTGGTTGAGGCTTCGGGGGCTGACCACCCGTCGCACCTTCTCCAAGGTCGCATCGCCGACGAAGAAGTCGATCAGGGAAGTCGTCGGGTCCTCCTCCAGCACTCGAATCGCCGTCTCGATCTCGTGGGTCCGGAAGCGATGCCCTCGAGCCAGGAGCTGCGAGAGCTCGGTCAACATCTGGGCCGCGAACTCCTCACCCTCGGGCGGACCCGTTATGGTCACGTCCCCGCCGCGTGCGGTCAAGGTCACGCCAAACGCGCGCTCGATCCGTCGCAGGTTCTCGTCGTGAGTACCGAAGAGGGAGTCGATGCCCTCGCGATGTAGTTCGAGTTGCTTCATCGCCGCTGCCGACTCGTGGCCAAAGCTGGGAGGAGTGGGATCATGGGCAGAAGGCCAGTCTATCACCAGGCTCTCTAGAGAGTCCGATTGGCACCTGGAATCACTCCCACTCGATCGTCCCCGGAGGTTTACTGGTGACGTCGTAGACCACGCGGTTGACGCCCTTCACTTCGTTGACGATGCGGTTGGCACAGCGGCCCAGCAGCTCGTGGGGAAGGTGGCTCCAATCAGCCGTCATGAAGTCGTGAGTATCGACGCTGCGTAAAGCGACGACCTGCTCGTAGGTCCTTTCGTCGCCCATGACGCCCACACTCTGTACGGGCAGGAGCACGGCAAAGGCCTGGTTGACCCGATCGTAGAGCCCGCTGCGGCGCAACTCCTCGATGAAGATGGCATCGGCCTCGCGCAGGAGGTCTAGCTTCTCGCGGGTGAGGTCGCCAAGGAGTCGGACCGCGAGTCCCGGCCCGGGAAAGGGGTGGCGCCCTAGGATCTCCTCCGGGAGGCCCAGTTCGCGACCCAATTGGCGAACTTCGTCCTTGAACAGAAAGCGCAGGGGCTCGACGAGGTCGAAACCGAGTTCGTCCGGCAATCCCCCGACGTTGTGATGGGTCTTGATCACCGCGGACGGACCCTTGACCGAGACCGACTCGATGACATCTGGATACAGCGTGCCCTGAGCGAGGAATGCCGCGTCCTCGTACTCCGCGGCGGCCTCTTTGAAGACATCGATGAAGGTGTGGCCGATGATCTTGCGCTTGCGCTCGGGTTCCGTCACTCCCGCCAGGTTGGTGAGAAAGCGATCGGCCGCATCCACCAGGCGGATCGGAAAGCCCATCTCGTCTCCGAGCTGATGCATCACCTGACGCGACTCGTTCTTCCGCAGTAGACCGTTGTCGACAAAGATCGCACTGTACTGGCCGGGAATCGCTCGCTGCAGAAGCCCCGCCACCACCGTAGAATCCACCCCTCCCGAGATACCGCAGATCACCTTGCCGTCCCCGACCTGTTCGCGCACGTTGCGAACCGCCTCGTCGAGGAAGTTGGCGATGCGCCAGTCACCGCGCGCCTCGCAGATGCCATAGAGGAAGTTGCGTAGCAGTTCCCCCCCGTTGACGGTGTGCACTACCTCGGGATGGAACTGAATGCCCCAGATCCGACGCGCTCGGTTCTCGAAGGCGACTACCGGAGCATTGTCCGTTCTTGCCGTAGCCACAAAGCCCTCCGGAAGCCGACCGATGCGGTCCCCATGGCTCATCCACACGGGTTCCCGCGCACTGAGCCCCGCGAACAGGTTTCCGGGGGCCGAGATCTCGATCTCCGCCCTCCCGTATTCACGATGGGAGGCGGCCTCGACCTCGCCGCCCAGCTGCTGAGCCATGAGCTGCATGCCGTAGCAGATACCGAGAATCGGCACGCCGAGATCGAAGATCCCGGGATCGCTGATCGGCGCTCCCTCTGCGTACACACTCTGAGGTCCCCCGGACAGGATGATGCCGGCCGGCTGAATGCGCCGAATCGTCTCGAGCGACACGTTGAAGGGGTGAATCTCGCAGTAGACGCGATTCTCGCGCACCCTTCTTCCGATGAGCTGGGTGTACTGACTACCGAAGTCGAGGATGAGAAGCGTCTGATGTGCCGGTGTCGTCATACCAATTCCAATGGGACCGTTCTGTCGTGAAAGCGTCGTGAAAGCGTCTGTCGAGAGCCGTGAAAGCACCTTTCGTGCCGTGGATGCGAAGCGGTCGACAGGGTGGGAG
>JAIOJS010000119.1 GCA_019911795.1 Thermoanaerobaculia bacterium
GGTCTTGATCCTTCTCTACCTGTGTGTCGCGCCGGCCGCCTTTGAGAGCGCGATCGTCTCGGAACTTCCGGCTGAGGTTCGGGACTTGGGAGGACCACCGCTCGAGCTCATGGTCAGCGACGTCCAGAGCCTGGCCCACGGCGACGTGGCGAGCCACGTCACCGAGGCCACCGAGGCGGCGGCGATTCGCCTACGCCAGATGGAGCGCCGTTGGCTGCTGGGATTGGGAGCGAGCTGTTTGCTGGTGGGGGGACTGGGAGCCGGCTGGGCCTTTCGTCGGATCGAATTGCGATCCCCTGCGATCCATCGAGTCGAACGGCTGGCACGAGCGCTGCTCTTCTTGGGATCCCTCGTCGCCGTCGTGACCACGCTGGGGATCGTCCTCTCCCTGCTCTTCGAGGCCCTACGCTTCTTCGGCAAGGTCCCGTGGACCGAGTTTCTCTTCGGGATGGAGTGGAGTCCGCAGACCGCGATGCGCGCCGACCAGGTCGGAAGTTCCGGCAGTTTCGGCGCGGTGCCGCTGTTCGCGGGCACGCTGTTGATCAGCGGCATCGCCATGGCGGTAGCCACACCGATCGGTCTGCTCTCGGCCTTCTACATGGCCGAGTACGCGAAGCCCGAAGTACGCAACATCCTGAAACCGATGCTCGAGATCCTGGCCGGAATTCCGACGGTGGTCTACGGCTTCTTCGCCGCTCTGACGGTGGCGCCCGCCCTACGCGGTTGGGGCGAGAACCTCGGGCTCGACGTCGCTTCGGAGTCCGCTTTGGCGGCTGGACTCGTCATGGGAGTGATGATCATTCCTTTCGTCTCTTCGATCTCCGACGATGTCATTACCGCGGTACCGAACGGCTTGCGCCATGCCTCGTTGGGTCTGGGGGCTACCAAGTCCGAGACGATCTGCCGAGTGGTCTTTCCCGCGGCCTTGCCCGGTATCGTCGGGGGAGTTCTCCTCGCCATCTCCCGCGCCATCGGCGAGACCATGATCGTCACGATGGCGGCCGGATTGTCGGCCAACCTCACCGCCAACCCTCTCGAAGCCGTGACCACGGTGACGGTGCAGATCGTCACCCTCCTGGTGGGCGATCAGGAGTTTGACAGCGCCAAGACCCTGGCCGCATTTGCCCTGGGTCTCGTCCTCTTCGCCGTTACCCTCGTCTTCAACATCATCGCCCTCACCGTGGTACGCAAGTACCGAGAACAGTATGAGTAGACCGGATATCACCAACCGGCTCAGTGCCGCCGCGCCCCAGGTCGGTAAACCAGTCAAGCGGGTCCACCCGAACCTGGGTACCGAAGCGGTGGCGCAGAGGTTGGGTCGTCGGCGACGCCAGGAAAAACGATTCCGCTGGTACTGCCTCGCGGCGGTTGGACTGGCCATGCTCTTCCTCCTGATCCTATTCGGCGACATCCTGTCGAAGGGCTGGCAGGGCTTTCGTCAAACCGAGGTGGACTTCGAGGTCTTCTTCGATCCGGAGATCATCGATCCTTCGGGAGAGAGGGATCCGACCGTGCTCGCTGCGGCGGACTACGCCCCCCTTTGGCGCGTTCCCCTGCTCGCGTCCCTTGGGGGAGTCGAGGGCCGCTCGGAGCGACGGGCCGCCTACGGTCTAATCAGTTCCGGGGCGGTCTTCGATCTGCAGTCGATGGTGATGGACGATCCCAGCCTTCTCGGAACGCACCAATCGGTGCGGTTGCCGGCATCGGATGCGACTGATCTGATGATGAAGCGCAAGCTCTCTCGCGACCTGCCAGAAGACCAACGCCCCTTGGATGATCAGCAGCTCGCTTGGCTCGACCAACTGCGCGATGCCGGCCGGGTTCATCTCACCCTCAACTCTCGCTTCTTGACCAGCGGCGACTCCAGGTCTCCCGAATTGGCCGGGATCGCCGGCGCCGTGACCGGTTCCTTCTACGTCATGATGGTCACCTTCCTTCTCGCCTTTCCGCTCGGCGTCGCGACCGCGGTCTACCTCGAGGAGTTCGCACCGACCAACCGCTGGACCGACCTCATCGAGGTCAACATCAACAACCTGGCTGCGGTTCCATCGATCGTCTATGGACTGCTCGGTCTTGCCGTCTTCCTCAACTTCTTCGGCTTGCCAAGGTCGGCCCCGCTGGCCGGCGGCCTGGTGTTGACCCTGATGACTCTACCGACCATCATCATCACCTCGAGAGTGGCCATCAAATCGGTGCCCTCGTCCTTGCGACAGGCAGCCTTCGGCCTCGGCGCGACCCCGCTGCAGGTCGTGCGACATCAGGTCCTACCCCAAGCGATGCCGGGAATCCTCACGGGAACGATCATTGGCCTCGCTCGCGCTCTGGGCGAGACGGCACCCCTCCTGATGATCGGCATGGTGGCCTTCATCGTGGACATTCCGGAGGGGCCCCTTTCGCCGGCGACGGCGCTGCCGGTACAGATCTACCTGTGGGCCGATAGTCCGGAGCGAGGATTCCTGGAGAAGACCTCGGCGGCGATCCTCGTGCTCCTCGCCTTCCTCATCGTCATGAACGGCTTTGCGGTGTGGATGCGTCGAAGGTGGGAGCAGACGTCGTGATCGCCGTGAAGAGGGGGCGGTGCGACTGTCACCGAGACGTCACTCCGGTGGCGTCCTCAGGGCCGCCGCCCGAGCTAGTCTCGAGTGTGGGTCCGGAAGCGGCCGAAGGAGTCATCTGATGGGAGTTGCGGCAATGAATCGGGAACCAACACTAGAGGCACCGGAAACAAGCTCTGCGACGGTGACCCATACGCCGATGGAGAGTTCGATCGAGGGCTCGAAGGTAACCGTTCCTGCGGCGGAGGCCGACCGCGATCCGATCTTCGACATTCAGGGTTTGTCGCTTTGGTATGGCGGCAAGCAGGCCCTCAACGACATCACCCTGCGTATCCCCAAGCATCAGATCACCGCTTTCATCGGACCCTCGGGCTGCGGCAAGTCGACCCTGTTGCGCTGCCTCAACCGACTCAATGACCTCGTCGACGGAGTTCGTACCGAAGGCGACGTGGTGTTCGAAGGGGGCAGCATCTTCGACCCGTCGCTGGACGTGACCCTGCTGCGTAAGCGCATCGGCATGGTCTTCCAGAAGTCGAATCCGTTCCCCAAGTCGATCTGGGAGAACGTCGCCTACGGCTGCAAGCTGCAGGGGATCACCGACCGTCGCGACCTCGACCCCCTCGTCGAGGGCAGCCTGCGCAGTGCCGCCCTCTGGGACGAAGTGAAGGATCGCCTCGACGGCAGCGCTTTGAGCCTCTCCGGTGGTCAACAGCAGCGACTCTGTATCGCGCGGGCAATCGCCGTCGAGCCCGAAGTCATCCTCTTCGATGAGCCCTGCTCGGCCCTCGACCCCATCGCCACGGCGAAGATCGAGGAGCTGATGGAGGACCTCAAAGAGGACTACACCCAGATCATCGT
>JAIOJS010000120.1 GCA_019911795.1 Thermoanaerobaculia bacterium
CGAACCAGCAGTAGAGCGGCGAACGCGCCCCAGAAGACCACGAATCCCACGCTCAGTAAGCGCCTGTTCCGGCGATAGGTCTCCTTCAGCTCGCGACGTCGACGCCAGGCGAGGACCAGAGAGGGGATCGCGACCAAGAACAGAACAAAGCGGAGGCCCCCTCCACCGAAGCTGAGGAGTCCGAGACTAGACGCCAGCCAGGTGAACCAGGACAGGGCGAGGAGTCCCAGCGGACGCGCGAGCAGGAACCCCCGGTCCTCCCATCGCAAGGGAAGCGCCACCAGCCAGGGCCAGGTCAGCCAACCGATGAGCTCGATGGCAAGGATCCAACGGATCAGTGAGCCCCACTGGGACGGCGCGGCTCGAGGAGTGCGCCCATCTCGCCTGGAACTCGGGTTTCCGGCTTGTCGCTGACGCTGCCGCTCGGCGGTGGTGAGCAACGAATCGCGGTAGGCATCGACATTTCGCGCCAGCACGGGGACGACCTCATCGAAGCGCACCCCCTCGGTAAGCCTGGCTCTCGCTTGCTCAGGGTCGAAGTCGCCCGTCCGCCGAAAGATTCGAACGTGGGGGTGATCGTAGACCGAGAAGGCCTCTTCGACCCCAGGCAGCGCGATCTCGAACCCGAGACGTCGCGGCGAACCTCGGATCTCGAAGGCCAATTGGTAGCCCAGTTCGCCGGAGACTAGATCCTCGTAATACCGCACGGTCATCGGATATCGCATCGGTATTCGGGGAATGCTCTCGATCAGCCGATCCGAGGAAAGAACGACGTAGTCAGAACTCTCCAGCGTCGCGAGCAACCAGTCGAGCTTCAACCGGCTGTCGGTGGCGTACAGGGGCATCTGGACGTACTGAAATCGACTCCTCCCGCGATCAGCGTCGAGGCGTAGAGGCAGGGCATCGTCCCAGTGCTCGACTGCGATCTTCGAGCCCTCAGGAACGTGCTCGTAGATCCAGCGGGACGCCGCGACTCGTGAATGATCGCGTTCGTAGACGGAGAGAAAGAACCAGGTCCAGGCCGGTATCAGGAGAAGTAGCAGCGTCGATAGGATCGCTATGGCGAGACCTTCTGAGCGCCCAAAACGCCGCCTCGATCCATCTTGCCGCAAGCGCTGCCGCGCTTTATCCCAAAGGCAAAGTGCGGCGCGGGCCGCGAACAGGGCAAACCAGGGGTACGCGGGTAGCAGATAGCGGAGCGAGGCGACCCATCCCGTTCCCAGGTGAAGGACCAGGAGCGTGACGAATCCCCAGGGAATGAGCGCCCGCTGGTCACCGCGCCATAGCTGTCGGCCGATCAGCAACCAGCCGGCCAGGGCCAAGAGGGCCATGGCGGGGCCGAGCCCGACCGCGGCAACATTCCACACGGCAAAAGCCAGCGGCCAACGTCCCGCCCATTGATGACCGGGCGGGGTGTCGACCTGGCCCTGGAGCAAGGCGCGGGTCTCACTGATGGACCCCCACCAGGTCGGGTCGATCGAAAGATCGAAGAAACCGGGTCCGAGAAAAGCGTAAGGCTGCCCGAGGCGAAAGGCCAGGGCGAGGAGTCCGAGGGCAACGAGCGACTGAACGAGTCGACGCCGTCCCGGTAGCGCTGCGGATCGCGGATCCGTTCGGCCGAGCCAGGGCGCCAGGACCACGAACGGCACCAGGGTGATCACGCTCAGTTTCGTCGCCAGGGCGGCGCCCGCGGCAAGGCCGGCCAAGAGGGTGGGCCGCCAACCGGGGGAGTCTTGATTGGCGATGCACCCCACGACGGCCCAGGTGGTCAGGGCGGTGAGAAAAGCGTCGACCGTGAAGAAATGAGCGTGCTGGATCTGCAGGACCGAAAGAGCGACGAAGGCGGCAGCGAGGAGACCGGTATGGGTGTCCCAAAGTCGTCGACCGGCCAGGAAGATCGCCAACCCACAGCTCAGGTCAAAGAGGGCGGCAAGGGCGCGACCCACGAGATGGATCTGGTCATACCCGATGGCCCCGACGGTTTCCGCCGCAGCCCGGACCAGGAAGAGCGGCAAGGTGCCGTAGACGAACGACTCGAAACCGACGCTGCTGGGATTCAGCGAGGACGTTTCAGTCGACCAGTAGTCTGCGATGGAGTCCGGCCACGAGATCGCCGTGGCCACCATGGTCAGGTACCGTTCGTCGGGGTGCAGATGGTGCTCGTGCCACTGCTGCTCCCCGCCGGGTCCGATCTCCAGGCTACCGTCCCAATGGAAACCATCCAGGCGGACCCAGGCGGCGAGGACCAGGACGGCCAAGAGGGCGAGATAGTGGGTCCACCGGGTCGTGGGTCCGCTCCGGTTCAAGGAGGCTCCGACGTCGAGTCGAGGCCCTTCGCCACGAAGACCGACAACTCGCTGTCCATCGGCCAAAGCCTCGGATCCACGAGGTAACGGCGATAGAGGACGATCCTCCACAGACGCCTTCTACGGTCGGGATCGGTGAGCCATTCGAACACCGAACTCGAGTCGAGATAGCGGTAGTCCTCGAGCGGCCACCAGAGCAAGCGCACCGTGTGCTCGCTGTGGCTCTCCTGGAGCAGGCGACGAACGGTCTCTCGACGCCCCTCCCCCACGAGCACGATCGGCGCGTGGCGGAGGGACGGCGTCAGGGTCTCACTCAGTACGAAACGATTGGGGCGATCGCGTAGGTACCAGAGCACCGGCCAAGTCGCTTCCCGATCGAGGAACAGAGGGGGAGGTAGTCCCGGTCCCCAGCGGTCCAGTTCGCGCAGAGTCGAAGCCAACTCGGCGGTCCCGTGCGCATAGACAAGGGGCTCCACGGCTAGATCCTGGTTGCGGAAGCAGAGATGGACCGTGGTTCGCAAGGTCAGGAGTCCGGCGAAGGCGAGGACTCCGAGGGTGGCCCAGCGCAACGTAGAGCGTCCCTGGCGTGCCGCACTGCGCAGGAGAAACCGCACGATATAGGCCAGCAGGAAGAGTTGGACAGACCAGGTAAGGGTCTCGGTCACCGCTTCGGGGGACTTCCCCGAGAACGGGGTCAGGGTGAGGCACCGCCAGGCGAGGAACAGAACCGTCGGACCACTCGCGGCTACAGCGAGGGTCTGACCCGGCACCGCTCGGAGCCGCTCGAGACTCGGCGCGAACTGCCCGAGCCACCAGCCTCCGAGAAGGATCGTCGGGAGCAAGATGTGGACCAACAGCCAGGGCATCTTCTCACCGGCGGCGGAGTACAGGACCAGGCTTCCTGTCGCCCACCAAACGAGGAAACCGACGAACGTGGGTCCGTGCTTTCGGGATCCCCGCCGCGACCTGCGCAGCCAGCCGATCACCGCACAGACCGCCAGTAGGATCGGCAGCGCCTCATACAGCCCGCCGAGCATCCCGTAGTAGAAGAGGGGCTGCCCACCCCGCTCCACCCCGTGCTGTTCGAGCCAATAGCGCAGACTGCCGACGACTCCCGAACCGACCCCCGCCGGTCTCGTCAAGAAAGCCGTGAGAAGCACGAGCTGGATCCCCCAGAAGCAGCCGGCCAGCCGGCGCCAAGTGGCGAAGTCGAAGTTGGGGGAATCCCCTTCGCGCTTCGCTAGCCAACGAGCCCACCAGCGGGCGACGAGCGCCGCCCCGAGAGCCAGCCCAAGGGCCACCACCAGATCGCCGGAGGTCCACAGCGTTGCAGCGTCGGGATGTCGAATCGTCGCCACCAGACCGGAGAAGTACGGCGCGACGAGAGTGAGCAGGAGCACGGCAAGGGTTGCCGCCGCGCTGCGTTGCTCTCGAGAGCGACCTCGCCAGGCGACAAACAGGGCCCAGAGTCCGACGATGAGCCCCGTCAGGAAGGCCGTCTCCTTGCTCGCAAAGCTCGCTGCCATGCCGGCGACCATGAGCCACAGCCAGCGCCGGCGTCGATCCTCGACCCACGCGTAGGCGGCCCCAAGCCAGACTATTGCAAAGAGCGCCAACGGAACGTCGTTCCGTAAGTAGCGACTGTAAAACGTCAAACTGGGAGAGAGCGCAATGAGAGCGGCCGCGGCCAGTGCGCCTCGTCGGCCAAGCCACCGCTTCAGAGCGAGCGGCGCCAAGACGAGAAGGAGTCCAGCCGCCGCTGGATAGACCCGAGCCAGGGTCTCACTGGCACCCCCAACAAAAAAGAGGAGACCGGTCAGGTGGAAGAGGAGCGGCCCGTGGAGAAGCGGTTGGTGGACGTAGCCGCCCCCCTCAGAGAGCGCCCACGCATAGTAAGCGTGTTGGCTTTCGTCGTGACTCATGGCCCGGTCCCCGAGGCCGGGAATCCGCAGGAGCACCGCCACGACGAGAATCGCCGCCCAAGTCAGAACGTAGCGTGAGAGCCCCCACCGGTCGAGCCGACTCATGAGGCAGGCTCCCAGAGATCGATGATCACAGGTTGGAGGTCGGCGAAGGGATCGTCCGGGCTCCGACTCCAGCCCACTACGAAGGAGCGAGACTCATACCCCGAGAGCAGGTCGCCAGAGGAGCGAGCGATGAACAGTCGCCGGCCGACCGGAGCCGTCGCCGGCAGGGACGGGACCCAGGAGACCGAACGGTCTCGCAACGACCAGGCCACCACCGGATCGACCCAAGGGTCGGCGACGACGGCGATCGCTGTCTGAGGTTGCTCGAGCACCAGCTGATCGAGGATGGCAACCAGCTCCCTGGCGCCAGGATCCGGCGCGTCGAGGGTCCAGGGGCCGAGGCCGCGTGGCCCGGAAGAATGGAGGTTGTTGCGAAGCTGCAGACAGATCGTAACGACCACGAGAAGAACACCGAGGGAACGCAACTGTCGCCCGGGTTGGACTCGGAACAACGTCGCGACTCCCCATGATCCCAAAAGAGCGGCCGGCAAGACAACGAGGGCCGACCCAACGGCGGAGGGCACCAAGCAAAGCAACCCTCCTCCGACCATCAGCCAGCGCAACGAGTCTCGAGCGAGATCGTCGCGGTGCCGAGCGAGGAGAGTGAAACCGGTCACGACAGCCGCCAGAAGAAGCGGCTCCTTGGCGAGCAGCAGCGACAACGCTCGAGGAGCCTCTGGCCAACTCCGTACGCCCGATAGGCTAGCCAGCCAACTCTCGAAGCCGCTCCCCAGCGTGGGATTCACCGACCAGAAACACCAGAGACCGCCGGCCACCAGGCCAACTGTTAGCGTCACCCAGGACCAGAGCCTTATCGTCCCCAGTACGGAGGAGCCGATCCACAGGCCACAGCCGAGAGCCACCGCGAGAAACGTCCAACCCAGGAACCCCGTCATCAGTAGCAGTCCGATGCAAACCGCCAAAAGGACCTCAGATCGCGGCCCACGGCTGCTCGGTACGAAAATCCGGAAAATCACAAAGAAGCCGAGGCCGATGGCCAGGCTCTGCGGGCCGGCCCGCCGCGCCGCCGCGATTAGAAACGGGTCGAGGGCGAGCAGGAGAGCCAGGGTGAGCGCTCCGAACCGACCGAGGAGTGGTCGCCAGAGCCAGGCGCCCGCGACCAGCGCCGTTCCGGCCAGGGCGGATAGCACCCTCGCCATTAGCTCGCTGGAGCCAAGAACAAAGAAGATCCACGTCTGCAGGTGGACGAGCAACGGGCCGGTGGAGTCGCCAACCACGGGTCCGGACACCTCGCCAGCGGCCGGAGCCCATGCGCGATAGCTCTCCACCGCCTCCGCCGGAGAGAGGGGCAGTGCGCCAAGATCATGAAAACGCAGCCAACCGGCGACGAGAAGAATCCCACCCATCCAGGCCAGCGACACCACTTCCAGGTTCCTGGATTCCGGCTCCGTCGATCGCATGTCAGCTCCCGCTCCCGAGGCGCCCTACCCTGCTCCGGTACAGCCGGTAGTCTCCGGAGGTGGCCTCGAGAGTCAAGAGTGATTGAGCGGCCGGGTTCGGAAACGGGCTCAGCCGCGTCCCGTAGCGCGCGCGCTCAATCGGACCGAAGAGGACATAGCTGATGTCCCAAGTGGTCAGGGCCCGTCGGATGGCGGCGTGCGACGGCGACGAGTAGAGGGTCAGCAGCGCTTCCTCACGGCCCAGGCTGAGGCCCGGGTAGTGGACACCACGCCATTGGAGTTCGTGTCCAGCCCACCCGAGCAGAGCCGGTCGGCCGGTCGCGGCGCTCAGTCGACCCTCGGCCGGCACGTAGCTGTGACCGGAGCCCTGGGCGATTCGGGACCCGGCGGGAACGTGGCGTCGGACCCAGCCGATCAGGTCCCTTTCATCCTTGGCGATGTGGGCCAGCCCATCGAGCGTGCCGACTGGATCCTGGTAGTTCTGGATGCGATCTATCCAGGCGGCCACCGTGAACACTCCCGAGAGAACGATCGTCAGAGCGACGGTAGTCCCAGCCGCCCGCCAGCCCCTCGACCAGGCGGTCAGGGAAGCACACGCCCCAACGATCGAGAGCAGGACCCACGCCTGAGAGTGGAGCTTAAAGACAGTGTTCATCCGATTGCCAAAGAGATCGTCAAGGTAGACGAGCTCGGGCAGGGTCAGCACCGCAATCCCCACCGCCGCTAGGAGGAGCAGGGCGATCGACGCGCTCTGATCTGTGCTTTCGATCGAACTCAGCCGCGTCAAGATCGCAGCGGCGAGGATCGTCAGGATGAGGAGTGACCACGGGTTGCCAGACCAACGCTCCCAGGCCATGGCACGGGGGGAAGGGTCCGTCGTCGGACCCCACCAGGCCTGTCCCGTGGTCGACGTAGCCGCCCAGAAACTACCCGCCCATAGGACGAACGACGCGGCAAGCGTGAGTCCTCCTGCCGAGGCGAGGAGGCGGGAAACGAGGCCTGATCGCCAGGTGAGGGCCAGCGCCAGGCCGACTCCAAGGATCCACACTCCCTGAGTCGCAAGCAACTCCCCGAGGGCCGAGGGCGCGAGCAGATTGGGTCGGGGACCTCCGGCTTGACTCTGAGCGGCCGCAACATAAGGGAGCATGATTAGGTGGGTAGTCAGGGCGAGACCTCCGACGACGGCGACCGTCTCGACGATTCGCCGAAAACCTGCGGGCCGGCCCAACCACCACGCTCCCGCCACGAGTCCCCAGGCGGGCAGGCAGTCCCAAGCATTCATCGCTAGCAGCGAGCCGGCGACGACGAAGGTGAGTGCGAGGGGTTCGGCGAGCCCGTGAGCGGGCTTCGATTCCGTTTCGGCACCCGAGCGCAGTGCGAACAGTAAGTTGAGCGAAGCCGCGACGACGACCAGCAGGTAGGGCTGCGCCAGAAGGTGCGCGTGAAGGTCTCCCAGCACCTGGGCAAAGGCTGGGGTCTCGGAGATCAGCTCGATCGATTCGCCGTGGAGCCCATGATCGGTCAGAACCCGGGAGGAGCCGAACCACCACCAGTGGGTGGCCGCTTCCCCTGGACGCAACAGATAGCTGAAGGAGTCGGCCACGGCGCGGGGGTTGCCGGCCAGGGCGACCGCGGCGGCAGAGAGTAACCCACCACCGACCGCGAAGCGGGTCGGCCGGGGGCCTGCCCGTAGAAGCAGGGTTGCCAGGCCAAAACTCGTAACCACCAGGAGGCCGAACCATGTAGCGAGGGCCAGGTTGTAGGCCACTTCGGGGGGCACTCCGGCGATCTGGGCCAGGCTACCGGCCAGACGGTGGCCCAGGGAGTAGTAGCCGAGGCTCTGGCCAGCGAGCCACGGGTCGAGAGTGGGCCCCGGAGGGCTCTGCATCGTCGCCGAGAGCAGTGCGAAATCCATCGGTTGCTCGGTGTGTGCGATCGCCGGAGCGCGAGACCGGAGCCAGCAAGCCACGGCGAAGGAGGCGCTGAACAGCACCTCCTCGACGGCCCACCAGCGGCGTCGTTCGACCAAGAAGGTCCACGCTGAGCCGCCGCTGCCGGTTGTGTCATTCTGATCGCGTCCCGTCCGGGCAGCAACGATTGCGAGCAAGGCGAGCGCTACCAGCATCCCTCCCTGGCCATTGTCGAGCAGTCCCAGTGGGTTCCCCACCATGCCACCAGGCCGAAAGACAACACCGCGAAGGGACGGCGGAAGAAGAGGCCGCGATCTGGAAGGTGGCCGAAGGCCCGGAAGACCAGTGGCCAGGACGCCATCGTTACCGCTTGGACTCCGACGTACCAGGAGAGGGGCGCGATCAAACCTCAACGGCCAGTGGGATCAGGGGGCGTCCGGGGGACTCCCGGACCAGGAGCTCATTGCAGGATGTGGTGGCAAGAGCCGCGGAGCCGGGCACGTGGCGCCGGCGCTGCTCCACCGACAGCCATCCCCCGTCTCGAAACCGTCGAAGAACCCGCGTGTCGGTTCCACCGCTGCAAAACGGTACACGAAACCCTGATTGAAGCCAGACTCCGTCCCAGCCGCCCATATCCTGAGTTCGGGGTCATTTCCTGGGGGTGGAGGAACTCCGACCTTGAGGCTGATGGGAAACCCTTCTGTCCCAACCATGGGAGCCCTGATCAACCCGCCGTTCTCGTACCTCGAATCCAGCTCGTAGCCGTCGAAGACGGGAGCGAGGAGTTCGCGCACGCCACCAACCCGTATCCATCCCAAAGCGAAGATCCCGTAGCCCCTAGTCACAACACTCCAGCCCTGAGACTCCGTCGAACCAGCAACGCTCTCGATCCAGATGCCGTCCCCGTCGAACGTGGGATCGAGGTCGCCGGTCGTTCCGTCGAACACGGCGACGAAGAATCGTCCGCTCCTCATACCCGCCACCACGGCATCACCGTCCGGGAGCATCGCCACCTCACGCCCCTCCACCGCGGAGCCTCCGCCCAGGTCGGTAATGACGCAGCCTCCGGCACCGAAGCTACTGACGAGCACCGCACCGGGAAAGGTTGCCTTGCACAAGATCATGGAGTTGCCTCCACGACCCACGGCGTAACCCGTGGCAGATCCGGCCCCTAGTACGGGCGGAAAGCCCACATCGAAACCAAAATCGTTGGTGGAAATATCAACCGTGTTCATCATAACCACCTGCGGCGGGTTGGTATTGACCTCGCCGAAGATGAAGTTCTCATTCGAGAAGCCCGACACTGCGTAACGGGTGCCGCCCAAGTAGGCGATCCCTGGAGCCGCCGCATTGCCGCCCCCCAGATCGATCACCGTTTCCTCGATGACGGTGCCGTCGAAGGTGAAGACAGTGAGCTCGAACCCGTCCATCCCTCCGATGTGCACCAGGGGGTTCCCGAGAGTACGCGGTGGCGCTTTAGGGGTCGCGATCGCGGCGGCGCTGCCGTTGCCCAGCGAGCAACCCGCCCTACATGTCGACGTAAAAGCGTCGTGAAAGTCCCCGTTGGGGGCGATATGGTCGCCTCCGGCTTGCAGCAGTGAGGTCTTGTCAAAGGTCACGAGGAGGCTGCCATCGGTCAACAGATTGGCCGATTCGATGACAGAACTCGGCTTGCTCCACGTGTACTTGCCGTTGGTTCCGTAGACCCCGTCCTCATTGCCCGGAGGAATCGCGGTCGCGGTGGGGCTAGGACCCTCCAAAGCGGAAAGCTGGCTGTCGCTGAGCAGGCCGGATCCGGCGGCCAAGGTCAGCTCCGAGTTCGCAGATAGGCTCCAAGCCACGACGAACGCCGCTGGCAAGAGATACGCCATGGCGTTCAACGTCCTACGCGGTCGTGTCATTCCACTACCCGTCCCTTCGAGAGATTTTCGCTGATGCCAGTATAGTGGCTGGGTTGGGGGCTCGCAAGCGCGCCGGGGGCTCGGCAAACGGCTCACTCGAAGGGAGTCCGTGCTTCCGGCGAATACAGCAACTCTCGTGAATACTGTTATTTGGACTAGTCCGACTGGGGTTCGACTCAGTCCGACTTGTCCGCTCGGACGGCACTCGTCGGCACGGTATAGGTGACGAATTGCCCCTCGCTCCACTCGGTCGGGCCCGTTTGCCAGCGGTACTGGATTCGTTGAAGGGTGCCTTCCGAGGCCTCGAGGAGTAGCTGCTCCTCGGTCTCTCGGTCGTCGGTGTGGAACATCACGAAGAGTGGCTTCGCCGGATCGTAAGCGTGGCGGGTCCCCTGGTTTCTCGCGATGTAGATCGGGAGCTCCCCAAGACGCAGCAGACCATTGGGCCAGGTCGGGTCACCGGCCATGGCGCCGAGGATCCGATGGTCGAGCCAGTGTGGATGGGCGACAACAAAGGCATTGCCAAGAGCCCCCTCGCTTTCGACGAACACCCGAAGCGGCTCGACGATCTCTCGGTAGGGCAGCCAGTGTCGACTGTAGTTGTACCGGTAGTCCGTAAAGTACCGCTCGTAGTTGAGCGCCAGTACCGCTAGGACGGTGACTAGTAGGGCCGCGTAGGCGGCCAGCTGCCGCCAACCCCTCAGTCGGCCTGGCTCCCCCCTTGGGGCCGGCCGAAACTGAGTCCACCACGAGAGAGCCCAGCCAACAGGAAGCGCCGCGATCAATAGAACCGGAGGCAGCGCTCCGCTGGCCCGGGTGAAGCTGGGATTCTCGATGGGGTGCGCGAGGGCGAGGGCTGAGGGCAATAGCATCAGCGGCAGGACCAGCAGTGGCAAGACCAGGGCCGGATCCCGCTGCCGTCGCCACCAGACCCACCAGAGAGGTAGACCGAGGGCAAGAAGGCCACCGGTCAATGGATCGAGAGCCGGTCGGTTCGCTACATTGCTGATCCACGCCCGATCGCCCTGGATGTGAAACATCCCAAAGGCATCACGACCGGCCACGAGGAAGGAGTCGAGGAGGGTCCTCGCATCTGGAGAACTGCCATGGACAGTGCGGTCGAAGATGGGGGTGAGGTTCCCGTCGGCCCGCGCAGGCGCGTCGCTGGTTGGATTGATCGGATGAAGATCACCCAGGAAACGGCTCGTCGTCCTGGCCCAGAACGCAGCGGGCTGGAGCAGGCTGTAGTGGTAGATCGGAACCGCGAATGCGGCGATCAGAGCGAGAGCGGCCAAGAGCCCCCCGAGGGGCCGGGCCGCCGGTCGATTCCCGAGGGTCGTGGAGCGCAGAACCACCGCGAGCACGACAAACCAAGGAGCCATGAGGACCATGAGGTACGCCCGCGGCGTGCCGCCAGCGAGGAACAGAAGCGTGATCGGGAGCAGGGTCGCCATCAGGACCAGGAGGGCCTGCCCAGCCGCCCGGAGAAGCTCTTCTCGACGACGGAAAACGGCTAGGAACAGTTGCGCGACAAATACCACGACGACCACCAGGGGCAGCATTCGGTTCGCCTGGTAGCCGTACAGCCCGACCCCCAAGGTCGCACCTAGAGCGAGATAGTCGCGTGCGCGATCCTCCCGCATGGCCCGAGCGAGAAAACCCATCGCCAGCGCGACGGTCAGGGGCGTCAGAAGGATCCGCAGCCCAAGGCCAGACAGCATCAGCGGCCAGTAGCTGACCGCCATCAGTCCAGCCGCCACGGCGCCAACCCACCGTGCGGTTGCTTTCTGTCGCGCCGTGGCTCCCCCGACCACCTGCAGGGACATCCAGTAGGTCGCTGGAACCAGCAACACGCCCTCGATCGCACTCACCCACTGAAGTGCCCGGAAGTTAAATCCCATTCCCAATGGGCCAGCGGCAAGCGCGACCAGATACATCTGCAGGGCCTCTCGTCCGCCGTTGTTCGCGAAGAACACAGGATAGAAGCCGCCGTGGATCCGCAGAGCGTCGAGCAACAACTCCACGTGGTCGCTCGTCATCTCAGGCGGAACCAACCCAAGCTGATGGGTCCGCAACCAGGCGGCCAGGAGGGTAAAAAGAACTACTGCTATCCACGGACCTCGCGACCCGGCGCGGCGGTCCTCGCCGGCAGACGAATCCCCTGAAAGAGTCGGCCCATCCGACCCGAGGATGTACCACCAGAGCAGGAGACTCAGCGTCCAACCGACGAGTCCGATCGGCGTCCAGACAACATCCATCGCGGAACCCTGCGCGTCGACCGAGAGGTTGACGGAATGGGCTAGAAACCCAAGGCAGGCCGCCAAGGGGATCAAGCGATAACGAGCTCCTAGCCGGAATTTCGTGGGCCGTTCTCCTACGGGCGGTTAGGGTGGAAACCGGGCATCACTGAAAGGCCCAGGATCCCACTGAGCTGGTGCTATGGGGCGCTCAGACTATCAGGGCGAGCGCAAGGGAAGCGAGCCTTCTGGGGGGCCTCGCGATCCACTCTGACCCTCCCCGGAAAATCCTCAGGGTTCCGTAGCCGACCACCTCGAGGTATTCCCACTCTCGAAGCCGTCGACAAAGATCGTCGTCATGTCGTCGAGGACGGTCGTCTCGATCGTTAGGTTGTCGTTGGAGGCGACCGGGTCGGGGTCGTTGGCGGACACGTCGGCCGTGGCCGAGATGATGCCCTCGATCCCCACCGGGACGTCCACCAGCACCGCGAACGATGTATCGGCGCCTGAGCCGATGGCGGCGACCACGCAGGTGACGGTCCCGCCCGCCTCCTCGCAGGTCGGCGAGCCCGGGGTAGCGCTCTGGAACACAACCCCGGCCGGGAGGGCGAGGGTCAGGGTGCCGCCGGTCGAGTCGGACGGGACGAGGTTGGTGACCCCCACGGTGTAGGTGAGCTGGTCGCCCTCGATCATCGGGTTGGGCGTCGAGGAGCCGGTGACGGCGAGGTCGGTCTCCACAACCACGGTGGTCGTCTCCATGGCCGCGTCGTTCGCGGCGTTGGGGTCGGTGGTGCCGGATGAGACGCTCACCGCGAGTTCAACGTCGGTCGTGCGGTCCGAATCGATGAGCACCGTCAGGTCGTACTCGACGTCGCTTCCCGGACCGAGGGTGCCGAGGGAGCAGGTCGGGGCGCCGGCTGGGTCCTCCGCGCAGCCACTGGTGGCGACGAGGGTGGCGCCATCGGGCACAGCAGCCTGGACGACGACGGACTCGGCGTTCGAGGGACCCGCGCTCGAGACGGTCACGGTGTAGGTCACTGGCTCGCCGGCGGCGACCGGGTCGGACCCGTCGGTCACCGCGATCGAGAGATCGGCCTCGGCCTCGACCAGGACGAGCAGGTCCTCGACCTCGCCGTCAGTGGCGACGCCGGTGGGCGCGAGGCCGCCCCCACTGTCGATGCGGAAGCGGGCAGCGGTCGTCCCCAAGGCGGCGTCCAGCGGTACCGGAAAGGTGAGGCCGTTGAGACCCGCCGTGAGGGGCTCGTCGGTGAAGATCTGCTCGCCCGCCGACCAGCCGCCGTCGGCGTCGAAGTCGACCCAAGCGTTGAGGAGGCCAGCTAAGGAGGCGGTCACGTCGACGGTGGCCACCGCGTCACCGGCGAGAAGCTGGCCGAAGACTACGCCGTCCTCGTCATCGCCACCGTCGGTGT
>JAIOJS010000121.1 GCA_019911795.1 Thermoanaerobaculia bacterium
GAGCAGATGTTCTACAACACCGGCATCGGCACTTACGTCTGGATCGTCACCAACCGCAAGGAGAAGCGCCGCAAGGGCAAGATCCAGCTGATCGACGCGCGCGAGATCTGGACGGCCGGTGGCAGCGCCGACAACAAGCGCAGCCTCGGCGACAAGCGCCGGCACATGACGGCGCAGCAGATCGAGGAGGTCGTCCGCATCTACGGCCGCTTCGAGGAGTCCGCGGTCTCGAAGATCTTCCGCAACGCCGACTTCGGTTACACCAGGGTCACCGTCGAGCGGCCGCTCCGCCTGCGCTTCCAGATCACTCCGGAGCGCTCGGCCGCCTTCCTGGCGGTGCACCCCGACCTCGCGGACGATCTCGCGGCGATCGAGCAGGGTTTCGGCTCGACACCACACCTCGACTGGAACGCAGTCTCCGCCCGAGTGGACGGGATCCTGAAGAAGCGCCGAGCGTCCTGGAAGGCGCCCGCGAAGAAGGCCTTCCGGGCGACGTTTTGCGACTCGAGCCCAGAGGCGATGCCGGTCAAGGGCTCGGGTCCGACGGGCTTCGAGGCCGACCCCGCGCTGAGGGACTCCGAGAACGTCCCCCTCGACGTGCAGGTCGACGAGTACTTCGCGCGCGAGGTCGTGCCGCATGTACCCGACGCCTGGATGGACCGCGCCAAGGACAAGGTCGGCTTCGAGATCAGCTTTACCTTTCACTTTCACCGCTGCCAGCCACCGCGACCTCTGGACGCGATCTACAAAGATCTCACCGCGACTGAGGAAACAGTACTTCGTCTCCTGCGACAGAGGACAGCAATTGCTCAAGCGCTCACACGCGGAGTCGATCAGGCTGCCGGCTTGCGCGACTCTGGCATTGCCTGGCTCGGGAGGATCCCTGCCCACTGGAAGACCCAGAGGGCTGCTTGGCTGTTTCGCGAACGTGACGAGCGCGGCGAACCTGAGCTTCCGCTCTTGGAAGTCTCGATCAGCCAAGGTGTCGTGCCTCGGGAACTCTCGGAAGACCGCGTCGAGAGCACCGCGGCCGACTTCAACACTTACAAGATTGCACGGGCTGGCGATGTTGTTTTCAACAAGATGCGCATGTGGCAAGGAGCGGTCGGCGTGGCCCCTCGAGATGGCCTAGTCAGTCCCGACTATGTTGTCGCCGCGCCCACTGGCGAACTGTCGTCGGACTTCGCCCACCTTCTCTTCCGCACAGATATGTTTAGCGCCGAGTGCGCCAGGCGCTCCCACGGCATTGTCTGGGACCGGCTGCGTCTGTACTGGGAGGGGTTTCGCGAGATCAAGTTGCCCGTCCCACCCACCGACGAGCAGCGCGATATCGTTGCGCACATTGCTGACGAGGCGGCGAAGGTGGGAGGCCTTCGCGCCACTGCTGAGCGCAGTATCGCGCTACTTCGCGAACTCATCGCTGCAGCGGTTGCAGGCCAGATTGAGCTAAGAAAAGGCGAGAACTAAGCTCGGTGTCGGAACCTCGAGTCGGGAAGCGAGAATCGCCACAGAGCGAACTCGAGGGCATCCCTGGGGCTTGAGATTGGACGAGCCGGAAGTCTAGGCGTAGGAGGAATCCGTTGGCGGGCGCACGCGGATCAGAATGGCATCGCTGGGATCCACATCTCCACGCGCCTGGCACGCTGCAGGCAGACCAGTATCCGGCCGACGGCTGGGAGAGCTACCTCCAGGCCGTCGAGACCGCATCGCCCGCCATCCGGGCCATCGGCGTCACCGATTACTGTGTTACGCGCTCCTATGAGCTCGCAAAGGCCGCCAAAGAGCAGGGGCGCCTGCAAGATTGCATGCTGCTCTTCCCGAACATTGAATTGCGGCTCAACACCGGAACGATCAAGGGGAACTTCGTCAATATCCACTTGCTCGTCTCACCAGAGGACCCCAATCACGTCTTCGAGCTCAATCGCTTTCTCGGCCGGCTCGTGTTTTCTGGCTTCTCGGACAAGTTCGCCTGCACGCCGGAGGACCTGCGGCGGCTTGGGCGCCTAGCAGGCGGAGCCACGCTCGACGACGAGGCCGCCCTGCGGCACGGCGCCAGTCAGTTCAAGGTCTCTCTCGAGAACCTGCTCGAGAGCTATCGCAACATCGCCTGGGCGCAGGACAACATCCTTATTGCCATCTGCGCGAACGCCGACGGAACGTCGGGCGTTAGGGAAGCGGCCGATGCGACGCTGCGGGAGGAGATCGAGAAGGCCGGTCACCTAGTCTTTGCAAGCAGCCTGAAGCAACGGGATTTCTGGCTTGGCCGCGGCAAGGCCTCGCCGGCGGAACTGCTCGAGCGCTACGGCGGGTGCAAACCCTGCATCTGGGGTTGCGATGCGCACGAACTCGCGAGAGTCGGCAAGCCCGACGACGATCGCTTCTGCTGGCTAAAGGGCATGCCGGCCTTTGACACGTTGCGTCAGGCGGTCATTGACCCGGGACGAGCCTATGTCGGCGCCGGCCCTCCGGCGCCGGCAGCCGTCTCGCAAATCATCGACCGGATTGCAATCGAAAACGCGCCGTGGGCCCAATCGCCACTCATCTTCCTCAATCCGGGGCTCGTCGCGGTGATCGGGGCGCGCGGCTCCGGCAAGACCGCGCTCGTCGACATGATCGCGGCCGGCTGCGATTCCTATCAACACTCTGAGCGCCCATCGTTCCTGGCGCGTGCGGCCGAACACCTGGCGGGCGCCGCCGTAACGCTCACATGGAAGGTAGGTGATTCCGGAAAACGTCCGCTTGATGCTCCGGTCAACAGCCGACCTGATGCCTATCCGCGCGCTCGCTATCTTTCACAACAGTTCGTCGAGGATCTGTGTTCGATCGAGGGCATGCCGACCCTCATCCGTGAAATCGAGCGCGTCATCTTCGAAGCGCACCCGCTTCTCGAGCGCGACGGTGCACTCGATTTCGAGGAGCTACTCGAGCTGAGGGTGGGCCATCACCGCGAGACCCGGCGGCAAGAGGAAGTCGCGCTCGCCAACCTCTCCGAGCAAATAGGCATCGAGCTGGAGAAGTCCCGACAGGTGGCGGCCGTCGAAGCGCAGGTGACTGAGAAGGCCAAGCTGATCGCCCGCTATGAAAAGGATCGCAAGGCGCTTCTCCCAAAGGACCCGAGCAAGGCGAGCGAGCGGCTCCAAGAGCTGCGCGAGGCGGCGGAAGGCGTGAGGAGCTACATTCGCTATTTCGCGACCCAGCAGGCCTCGCTAGCTACCATCGCAGGCGAGATCAAGAACCTGCGGCAGAACGAGGCCCCCGCCACTCTCCGAGCGCTCCAGTCGCGCCATCAGAAAGCTCGTCTTTCGGACGAGCAGTGGAAGCGCTTTCTTCTCGACTACACGGGTGATGTCGACGGCGCAATCAGCGCGAAGACCACGGAAACCGAGACGAGCATCAAAGTGTGGAGGGGGGCCACCCCATCCGAACCCGTAGACGCGAGCGGCGCCTTCGTAGCCAGCTCCGCCGATCCGAAGAAGACACCGCTCGCAGTCCTCGAAGCCGAAATCGCGCGGCTCGAGAAAATTGTCGCGATCGACGCCGACACGGCGCGCCGCCTCGCCGCAGTCGCAAAGCGCCACGCCGACGAAACCGCAGCGCTCGAAAGCCTGAATCAGAAACTGGAGGACTTCAAGGGCGCACGCCAGCGCGCCGAAGGACTCGTGACCGAACGCACACAGTCGTACGCCCGCGTGTTCGACGCGATCCTGGCGGAAGAGCAGATGCTCACCGAGCTATACGCGCCGCTCATGCAGCGGCTCAAGACCTCGGGCGGCACGCTCGCAAAGTTGGCGTTTACAGTACGGCGGGTCGCCGATGTTGAGGCGTGGGCCAAGTACGGCGAGGACGAGCTCTTCGACCTGCGTTCCGGGCCATTCAAGGGGATTGGGTCGCTCGCAAAGCTGGCCAACGACCTGCTTCGGCCAGCTTGGACGACAGGCGATTCGGCAGCAGTCTCGGACGCAATGGCGGGGTTTCGTGATGCGTATCAGGAGGCGCTCCTGGAAAAGGCGCCGTACTCACGTTCAGATCAATCCAACTATCGTCCGTGGACGCGGCGATTCGCTCAGTGGTTGTACAGCACGAGCCACATTTCGATTGAATACGGGATCAGTTACGAAGGAACGGATATTCGCAAGCTTTCGCCCGGCACGCGCGGAATCGTTCTTGTCCTCCTGTACCTTGCTCTCGACGATGACGACGACCGGCCTCTCATCATCGACCAGCCCGAGGAGAACCTGGACCCGCAGTCTGTCTACAACGAGCTGGTTCCACTGTTTCACGCAGCCAAGCGGCGCCGGCAGGTCATTGTGGTCACGCACAACGCCAATCTCGTCGTCAATACCGATGCGGACCAGGTCATCGTCGCGGAAGTGGGGGCGGCGAGCGCCGGTGGACTGCCGCCAATCCGCTATCAATCGGGGGGGCTAGACGAGAAACCGATCCGCGCCCTCGTGTGCAACGTTCTAGAAGGCGGCGAGCTGGCCTTCCGGGAC
>JAIOJS010000014.1 GCA_019911795.1 Thermoanaerobaculia bacterium
GTTCTAGCTTGTCGAGTGGGGGAGACTGGGGGCAGTTTGGACGGGGGGCTCTCAAGGGAGGCGTCCTCGGTGGTCTTGGTGCTGCCAGTGGCTATGGAATTGCCGCTTCAGGTCTATCAACTAGCTGGGCGTTCGCGGGCACAGTGGCCGCCGACACCTGGGCCGGGGTCGGTATCGATGCTGCCTTTGATGACTGCAGGTCGATGTCGGGATGTGTTGGACAGAATCTGGCTGGGAGCCTCCTCGGATCAGGGCTCGGTTATGGTGTAGCCGGTGGTGTTGGCTACCTCAATAGGACCTTCCATAGAACCGGTGACCTTGGGGAGCAGGCTGCGATGGGTTTGCTCAGCCGACGAGGCTACTCGGACCTCGTTCAGATTCAGAATGCCAGTGGTCACGGGATTGACATCGTTGGCAAGAACACGCGAGGAGCGGTTCGGTACTTTGAGGTCAAGGCATCGCTTGGAGGGCAGCCCCCAGGTCTCTCACGGGCTCAGAGAGACATCGATTCGTTCGTTGTGACACGGCTCCAGCGAGCAGTCCGAGCTCAAGGGCATTGGCGAGGAGTAGATCCGGCTGCAAGGGATTCTGCTCGGCGGTTGCTTGGTGAGATTCGTTCGGGTGCTGAGATCCGAGGGATTGTCATGGGAGTGACTCGCGTCGATAGACCTCTATCAAGGATGTTCGTTCCTCGACGCTGGGGGAGTCGGTAGTGACTTGGAATCTGGCTGTGATCACTGGTGAGATGCGAGCTTGGGTCGAGGACTCAGCGAATCGTACGTTCATGTACACAGAGCCGCTCGCTTTGGTCGACGAGTTGCTAGGGGCAGCCCCTTCGTCCCAGTCCATCGCGTCAGTGGCTACGTCGATCGAGTCTCTTGCCTCATGGGAGGCTACATCGGCTGCGGTTGCGATTCTGGCTAACGAGGATCAGTGGCAGCGAATGCAGCAGTCAGCCTACCTATCTTCTTGGAAGATCCGCTTGCTCGACCTTCTCATTGCCATTGACGAGCGACCCCGCCGGCGACCTCGTTATTCGGCCGATGAGCTAGCCTTAAGCTTCGCTGGCTGCTTGGCGCTGGGATGTTTCGAACCTTCGACTCTGTTAGGGAACCTACTCTTTCGTTATGGCCGGACCGATCGGCTCATGCGGCCGAATTCGGTATTGGCGAGTTTCATGACAGACCTCTTTCAGGTTTGGCAGAAGGCACCCGTAGGAGAGATGGCGGCCGCTAGGGGCTTCTACAGTGATCTGATAGATGGCCTACATCGGAAAGATCCCGCATCGATTGCACAACCTCTACTTGACGCTTGCGCTTATCACGTTGAACAGTCAGACGACCGCGGTGACTCTGGCTTCCCGGAATTTGAGGAGTATCCTCATCCCGTGTTTCCGGTCGAGATCATAGGCTTCTTGGAAGTTTGTGGAACCCTTGGAGTCAAGGTCGAAGAACCTGACCATCCACTTTTTGACTCGCCGCTTGCTCGTCCCCAGTTTCCAGCGGCGCCGACGCCCCCAGCCTTGCATCATCAGTTGCTTGACTGGATTGCTGTTGTGAGAACACAAAGAGGCTAGCGTCTTGCAACTGCGGGGATGCTCGGTGCTGGGCACCTCACGGGGAGCCTCCGCGCGGCGGTTTTGGTAGGTGAGCGCGATGGGGTCGGAGGCCTCCGGCGGGCGCTCCCGAGTCAGAGGCCAGCCGCTCTTTCTTTAGCCGCCTTCTGTAGACTCTGCCGAAGAATGGCAGCTAAAGAAAGAAGACGGCTGGGCCTCGCCTGGCTGGCGCTCCTCGTAGTCTTGGCCGGGCCCGTGCTCGCGCACGATCGAGCGGCCGAGCCATCGTGGATGGCAGCCGTGTGAGTAGGTTCTGTGAGTAGGTTCCAGGTAGATTCCGAGATTCCGCGCTGGTATTTCCGTGCGGAAGCAGGGAACCTCGAACCTCTTGCTACCCGACGTTTCGCCTATCGACAACTATCGCGGTGTGCACATTCGGCTCAGCCACGGCTGGTCGGCGGGAGAGACCTACGAGTTGGTGCTCGAACCGACTCTTGCCGATGCCCGGGGCAATGCGTGGAACCGTACCCTGACGGTGAGATTCGAGGTCGCCGCCACTCAGATCATCGATGGTCTACCCCTCGACGGCGTCAACGACATGGGCCGGCTCGGCAGCCTGCTCTTCGTCGCGGCCGATCATGATGGCTTGGTGCTCGTCGATGCCAGCAATCCCAAGTGGGTGCCAGGAGTCGTGCGTCAGGGTAAGCCAGGGATCGGGGGAAGTGATGTAGACGTCAGTCATCAGAGTGGAAACCGATCGTAGGGAATCCAGCAGGTGCGAATCCTGCGCGGCAGAGACTGGCCATCAGCCGGAAGCGAGTCTTGCGCGGGCGATCGTGAGGTCGACTGCGAAGCGTAGACAGCGAGGACTGAGGCCGTGTGATGGAGCCCCGAAAGGCACGTTGTCGTCGGCGGGCGTTCCCGTGATTTTCAGGAGCGCCGGAATCTCGTTGCAGTATCGGCCTTGCAATGAGGCCCGACCGGGGTCAGAGAGCACGGCATAGGTCCACGGGGATTCCCCCAGGAACCTGAGAGGCCCCACGGCCTCCGTCGAAGCCACTGCCGGCTGGGTCCCGGCTGACCAAAGATCCGGGTCTTCGGACGGGACGTCCCGCCATCCGTTGGAGCGAACGATCTGGGGCGTGCAGACGGCAACCACCGGGCGAAGGCAACCGAGCTCGGCGGGATGGGTGGTGGGGAGTCAGAGAGCCTCGTAGTACCGATGAAGTCGGGGAACCAACCCAACGGGACCCGATGGAGGGAAGGGGGCTTCGGTAGGACGGAACCCAAGGAGAGAACGATGTCGAGAGCCTCGGATCTCGGTAGCATCTCAACGCGAATCCGAAGGATAGCAAGCTTGGCGAGCGAGGATCGGGCTCGTGCCTTCACGAGCCTGGCCTATTTCATCGACGAGTATTTTCTGATGGAAGCGTACGCCCGGACCCGAAAGGACGGAGCGTCCGGAGTGGACGGTCGGACTGCAGCGCAATACGCGGAGAATCTCGGGGAGAACCTCCGAGATCTCCTGGAGCGCTTCAAATCCGGTCTCTACCAGGCGCCTCCGGTCCGTCGGGTCCACATCCCCAAGGGTAGCGGGTCAGCGACCCGTCCCATTGGCATCCCGACCTTTGAGGACAAAGTGCTTCAGCGGGCGGTGACCATGGTGCTGGAAGCGATCTACGAGGAGGACTTCTTGGACTGCTCGTACGGTTTCCGGCCCGGCCGCTCCGCCCACGATGCGCTGGGTACTCTCTGGAAGGAGGTCACCAAACTCGGGGGTGGATGGGTCTTGGACGTGGACATCAGCAATTTCTTCGATGAGCTGGACCACAAACACCTGCGGTCCTTTCTCGACAAGAGGGTGCGCGACGGCGTGATCCGTCGGGCTATTGGAAAGTGGTTGAAAGCTGGCGTGATGGAGTCGGGCTCCGTCCGTCGCTCACAGGCGGGGACTCCTCAAGGAGGCGTCATCTCGCCCTTGCTCGCCAATCTCTACCTCCACGAAGTGGTGGATCGGTGGTTTGAGGATGAGGTGAAGCCGAGGCTTCGGGGGCAAGCCGTGCTCGTGCGGTACGCGGACGATTTTGTGATCGTCTTCGCCGACGAGAACGACGCTCGTCGGGTGCTCGAGGTGCTGCCGCAACGACTTGGTCGTTTCGGTCTGCGCCTCCATCCGGAGAAGACTCGACTCGTACCATTCCGCAGGCCTCCGCGAGGAAGCGACGGCACTGGGACCGGTGGTCCCGGTAGTTTCGAATTCCTTGGATTTACTCACTTCTGGGGGAAGGGGAGACAGCGAGGATCGTGGGTGGTGAAACGGAAGACTGCATCCAGTCGCTTCACTCGATCGATGCATCGGGTACGCGATTGGTGTCGTCACCGGCGCCATGAGTCGGTGGCCTGGCAGCGGCGACAGCTGTCGCGTTGGCTGCTGGGGCACTATGCCTACTACGGCATCACCGGCAACTATCAAGCTCTCGACAACTTCCACCGTCAGGTCACGCGCGAATGGCGCAAGTGGCTCGATCGTCGATCACAGAAGGCGTCGATGCCCTGGGAGCGATTCAATCGCCTCCTTGGTGTCTACTCCTTGCCGCGGCCGAAAATCGTCCACGCCATCTGAACGTCGCGCAGCAAACCCGCTCTACTGAGGAGCCGGATGCGGGAAATCCGCACGTCCGGATCTGTGGGGGGCCCCAGGTAGGCCTTGTGCTTGCCTGGGGCCCCAGGTAGGCCTTGTGCTTGCCTGGGCCTATCCCGATTGATCGTTGAGGATGTGCTGTTCACGGCGTTCGAGGACGTGAGCGTCGCAGTTCGGCCCCAATGGAAGCTGCCTCGGTGCGGAAGGTGCGGTCGCCGGGCTCCTGGGTACGACCGTTGCTCCCTTCGTCATTGGCGACACCTGTGCCTTGGGAAGACGCGCATGATGCTGACCTACGCCCCCCGCCGAGTTCAGTGCCCTTTGTGTGGCGTTCGTGTGGAGTCGATTCCTTGGGCAGATGGCGGGAGTCGGTTCACTTGGGCCTTCGAGGAGATGGTCGCCTACCTGGCTCAGATCACTGACAAGACGAAGGTTACCGAGCTTACCGGGATCGCCTGGGCAACGGTGGGATCGATCGTCGCCCGTGTCGTCAGTCGACGTCTCGACCCGGACCGCCTGAAAGGGCTTCGGTCCATCGGCGTCGACGAATTCAGCTATCGAAAGCGTCATCGCTACCTGACAATCGTGGTCGACCACGAGCGACGTCGCGTCATTTGGGCTGGAGAAGGCCGGAGCGCCGAGGTCCTTGGCCAGTTCTTCGAGCAACTCGGTGAACAAGGACGGGCTGCGATCGAGACAGTTACCATCGACATGGCTGCCGGCTACCGCAAGGCGATCCGAGAGTGGCTACCAAATGCCCAGATCGTCTACGACCGCTTCCACGTCCAGCGGCTTGCATCCGATGCCGTCGATGAGGTCCGCAGAGAGATGGTCCGCGTGGCCGAAGGATCCGACGAGGCTCGGGCAATCAAGAACACCCGCTACGCCCTGCTCAAGAACCCTTGGAATCTAACGAACCTCGAGCACTCCAAGCTCGCCCAGATCCAGGACGCCAACAAGCCTCTCTACCGTGCCTACTTGCTGAAGGAGACGCTAGCCCAAGCCCTCGACTACAGCCAGCCCTGGCGAGCCCGGGATGCTCTACGGCGTTGGACTGCCTGGGCCTCTCGCTCCAAGCTCAAGCCTTTCGTCAAGCTCGCCCGCACGATCCGGCGGCACTTCGAAGGCATCATCGCCTACGTTCGAACACGACTCACCAACGGTCTTGTCGAGGGAATCAACAACAAGCTGAGGATGGTGGCCAGGAGAGCCTTCGGATTCCACTCCGCAGATGCCTTAGCCGGAATGCTCTTCCTCGTCTGCGGCGGGATCAGGCTCGACCCACCGATACCCACTCGAAGTTAAGGAGAGGCCTATTTATCTAGGAGATTGATCGACGGGTCGCTGCCTTGCACGGGTGGTCGCGTGGTCGTTTTCGTAGATCGAGGACGAGCGGAGTCTGGCGGTCGACAGATTCGCTGGCGAATGGTGCGGTAGCGGAGGGTTGCTGGGGTCAGTTCCGGGCGGGTTTTTTGTTCTGAGAGCAGTCCCGATCGAGTACGTGCTCCCAGAAGAACTGCAAGCCATTGCGATCGATCTTTACCGTGGACCAGGAGTGCGAGTCGACCAACTCTGAGAAGTGCAGCTTCAACTGCTCGACGGAGATCTGGTCAGGGACACAGTCGAAACGGTTCGCCAATCGACGGACAGCCCGGGAGTAGCAATCAATCGTGCGCTTCGCATAGCCCTTGAGCTTCAACGCCCGAACGTGC
>JAIOJS010000122.1 GCA_019911795.1 Thermoanaerobaculia bacterium
GGCACAGCGTGAGCCCGACGCCCTGGCGACGGCGGCACGCGAACTCCAAGACGAGATCGGGTTCCACACCTTCCTCCAGGCCATCTTTCGTCACCAATGGCTCGAACTTCGCCGCTTCGCGGCTCGACAGCGTGTGCACCTCTTCGGCGACATCCCCATCTACGTGGCTCACGACAGTGTCGACGCTTGGCGGCACCGATCCCTCTTCCAACTAGACGATCGAGGCCATCTCTCCGCCGTAGCCGGCGCTCCCCCCGACGACCTGAACCCGGACGGCCAGATCTGGGGCCTGCCACTCTACGATTGGCCACGCCTCGCCGCCACCGAATACCGTTGGTGGATCGATCGAATCCGTGTTCAGTTGGAGCGCTTCGATCTCCTCCGAATCGACCATTTCCGGGGACTGGCAGAGTACTGGGAGATTCCCGCCGGAGCCGAAACCGCCGCCGAGGGTCGATGGCGACCGGGGCCGGGAGCCGCCTTGTTCCACGGTCTACGCCAGGAGTTGGGCGCGCTGCCTCTAGTCGCCGAGGACCTTGGCGTGATCACCGACGATGTCGAAGCGTTGCGTCGGCAGTTGTGCATCCCGGGCATGCGAGTGCTCCAGTTCGCTCTCGGCGAGGACTCGCCTCACCGTCCCGATCGCATCCAGACCGACCATGTGGTCTACACCGGCACCCACGACACGCCGCCGGTCCGTGCCTGGTATCGCACCCTGACGCCGGATCAGCGGCGTACGATTCGAAGCCTCACGGGAGGGAACGGCTACCGTACCCATCGCGACCTCGCTACTGCCGCCCTACAGAGCCCGGCGCAGCTGGCCATCCTTCCCATGCAAGACATCCTGGGTTTGGGAGCGGAGGGGACGATGAATCGCCCTGGCACCTCCGATGGCAACTGGCAGTGGGTCCTAGGTCGCTGGCCAAAGCGCACCGCGACCCGTTGGCTGATGGAACTGACCCAGGCCACCGACCGAGCCTCGAGCTAGGTCGACTCGAGAGAAGCCCGCGGGCTGAACTCCGGAGGTAGCGACTGCTCCGGCAACGGGCGGCTAGACCCGATGGATCTTCATCAGGTTGGTCGACTTGCTCTCATTGGGAGGCACTCCCGCGACCATCACGACCCCCTCTCCCGCCTCACAAATCCCCATCTCGAGGAGCCGCTTCCCCGCCGCAGCGATCATCTCGTCCGTCGACGACAACCGGCCCATGACCATGGGTTCCACTCCCCAATACAGTGACATCCGACGGCGAGTCCGCTCCTCGGGGGTGAAAGCGACGATCCGCGCCCGGGGTCGGTACTTTGAGAGGAGCCGGGCCGTGTTGCCCGACTCGGTAAAGGCGACAATGGTCTCGATATCGAGGGCGGTGGCGGCCTCGACCGCAGCCTGTGCGATGGCAGACGGGAAGGGATCCTCCTCGGTGAGCAGGTGATCGATCGAGCCGGACTCGAGGTCGAGTTCGACTTCACGGCAAACCAGATCCATGACCTCGACGGCTCGTGCCGGGAACTCTCCGACCGCCGTCTCACCCGAGAGCATCACCGCATCGCTGCCGGCGCCAACCGCGGTGGCCACGTCACTGACCTCCGCTCGCGTGGGGCGGTAGGCATGGGTCATCGACTCCAGCATCTCGGTAGCGGTGATCGACACCCTCCCGGAGGCGTTGGTCCTTTGTAGGATGTCGCTTTGCACGCGCGGAATCTGTTGCAGAGGAAGCTGTACTCCGAGATCACCGCGCGCAACCATGGCGCCGTGGCATCGTTCGAGAATCTCGTCGAGCCGCTCGTAGCCTGCCCGCAGCTCGATCTTGGCGATGATCGGTGTCCCGGGCGCCACCCATTCCGCCACACGCTCGATATCCTCGGCGCCGCGCACGAAGGAAGCGGCCACGAGGTCGACATCCAATTCCCGACCGAAGGTCAGGTCCAGCTGGTCCTTCTCCGACAGCAAGGGAAGTCGCAGATCCGAGTCGGGGAAGGCCACTCCCTTGAAGTCACCGAGCGCACCTCCCTGCTCGATCAGAGCACGGAGAGTCTCGCCCTTGGCCGAGACGACCCGCAAGCGGATCTGGCCGTCGGCCAGCAAAATCCGCTCGTTCTCCTGGATATCTTCCACCAGGAACGGGTAGTCGAGTTCGACCCAACCCGGCGCCGCCATTCCGCGCCCCGACTTCAATTGAACGGTTTCACCGTTTACCAGGTTGATCTCACCGGCCGGGAACCTGCCCGTGCGGATCTTCGGTCCCTGGATGTCCTGAAGCAGGGCGACGGTACGCCCTTCGCTCTCAGCGGCGGCACGTACCCATTGAGCAAAGCGCCGATGGGACTCATGATCACCGTGCGAAAAATTCAATCGCGCGACGTCGATTCCCGCTACCACCAAGGCCCGCACCCCGTCCAAGCTCTCGCACGCAGGCCCCATCGTCGCAATGATCTTGGTTTTTCGCTTCACCTAGTTCTGTCTCCTTGAAAACCGGGTTCACCGGCTCCTCCTACTTCATCACACTCTGGCGCCGTGGCGCACCCGGAAAACGAGCGAACGAGAGTCGACATTTGGGTCATGACATGGGGTCGCCACACCCATGGAAAAGCCTTGTGATGTGAAGCACTTCACTTGACAGTAGAGCCCGCAAGACCCACAATAGTCTATGGAAGACTCGCCATATTGTTTGAGGTCTTATGAGCACGAGGGAGTGCGCTATGCACGAGATGACGAAAAGGGATGAACGCCTTCTGGAGCGGGGGAATCGGCGTCAGGACGGGTTCTCGCTGATCGAGATGATCGTCACCGTCGGAATCCTGGGCATCCTGGCGTTGTTCACCTATCCATCGCTTCAACGCATGATCGTTCGATCACAGTTGGAGGGCGATGGTCGGCAGATCGTCACCTTCATGCGTGTGGCTCGCCTCGAGTCGATCAAACGCAGCGTTCCCGTCGTCGTCGAGATCGATCTCGCCAAGGCACGGTTTACCGCTTATGCAGACCTCAACGATGCTCTGGGCGATCCCGGCATCGATCTGATCTACAACCCAGTGGGCGGCGCCCCGGAAGGCACCACAGACTTTATCGTCGTCCCGGAACAGATCATGACCAAGAATGCGACCTTCGGTGGCCCTGCCGCGGACAACCTTCCGATCACCGGTTTCGGCGTCGATCCGGGAGGCAACCCGGTGGTGGTGTTCAACTCCGACGGGTCCATCGCGGCGGAGGGCACCCTGCGCTTCGGTGATGTGCGAGAGAACTACCTCGAGATTTCGGTAGCCCCCCGGACTACGGCGAAGGTGGAGGTCTTGAAATGGGATCGGAGTGCGGGTGTGTGGCGGGAGCGAGCCACGGAAACGGGTGGAGTTACCTGGGAGTGGTACCTATGAGAAGGCAAGTCCCTTCGAACGACTCGGTCAAGGATTCTTCGAGTCCGGGTCGATCGCTTGCGATTCAACTGACGCGAGCCCACTCCTCCGCACACTCCGAGACTGGCCTCAGCCTTCTCGAAACATTGATTTCGATGGTGCTCCTCTCCTTCATCGCCATCGGTTTGCTGCCGTTGATGACCAACTCGATCCGGCAGAACAGCCAGGCCGGCGCTTACACCACGAGCAGCAACTGGTCCCGCACCACGCTCGAAGAGTTCTCCCAACTACCCTTCGACAATGCTCGTTTGGTAGTGCCCATCGGCAACACACAGTCGAGCGTCACCGAATTCTGGGAACCGGCCACGTCCACCTGGGTCGCCGGGCCGGTGACTCCGATCATTCCGGGCAGTCCCACCGACCTAGAGAGTAGCCCTTGGCGTCGCGTGGTCGTCGTCGAGCAGTTCGGACTTCCCGACGCGGAAGACAATGGCGTCTTCGACAGCCCGCTCGACGGCGCCGTCCCCGCCTACTTTGTACAGTGGAAACGAATCACGGTCACCATCGACCGGCCAGGGGAACGCCTGCTCGACCGCACTCCACCCATCACTCTCACGCTGATGAAAGGGCTCTGAGGTCACCATGAAGACACGACCACGCTCCGTCGCAGTCCTACCATCGGCAGGCCAACCATCGAAGGGCTTTACGCTCATCGAGATGGTGGTCACTCTGCTCGTTCTGTCGATCGTGATCATCCTGACCCTCACGCTTTTCGACACCAACACTCGCCTCGCCGGAGTTCAGACCAGCGTCAGTGACATGCAGCAGAACCTCCGAGCGGCTCAACACATGGTCGTTCGTGACCTCAGGGCGAGCGGCCGCGGTGCGCTCACCATGCCCTCGTTGCCCTTCGCGCCGTTCGACACCTTCGACCCGCCCGCGACAGCGGCTATGTGGGTCATCAACAACGTCCCCGCCAACACGACAATCGACCCGGGTGGCAATTATCCCGTGGTCGAAGGGACGGATATCCTGATCGTGCGGGGCGCGCTTAGCACTCCGGTCTGGATGATTCTCGACGACCCCTCCAACTACGATTGGAACCAAGGGGCAGGAACGGGCTGGGCCAACGTTGCCAATACCGCCATCTCTGGATTGAACATTCCTCAATCCATCGAGCCGCTGAACTCGGCAATCGACGACAATCGAGCCGACACCCTGCTCTTTGTCAGTGCTAAAGGCGATGTTTTCTCACGCCTCGCAACCCTCGACCCAGGAACGAGCGTCCAGCTCGCTGATTCGGTTCGCCTAGGCTTTAACTTTTCCCCGGGAGTCACTTGGGGCAATCAGATGAGACCCTTGGCTTACGTCTCACTCATTGAGGAGTATCGTTACTACGTCGCCGACCATCGAGCCGTGGCCGGTGATGCAGGGTCCAGTTGGCACCCCAGGCTCATGCGGGCCCGGACGACCCCAAGTCTTTCTCCGCCTGACCCAGCCAACAACACCAGCACGCCCTATGCGGGAGATGACAGCAATTGGGCCCTCGAAGTGGCCGACAATATTGCAGATCTTCAGATCGCTTTGGGTATGGATGCCAACAATGACGGCGCCATCACGGACAGCCAAGGGCCGGGAGACGAGTGGATGTACAACGCTCCGGCTGATACCGCTCCGGCGGGTGGCTGGGGATCACGGTTGTTCTACATCCGGGTGACCACGCTGGCCCTCGCCGAGCGCCCGGACCGTAAGTATGAGGCGCCGGATTTTCTGAGCCTCGAGGACCACGACTATACCCTCGCCGTCACCGACAACCTCAATGGAACCAACCGACGACAGTATCGGCGCAGATTCACGCAAACTCAGGTCGATCTGAGGAACCTCTTTTGATCCTTTCCTCTCCAGACACCCTCTCGAAGGAGGTCGCAATGCAGCCCGAGGTTCAGTCCTGCTGTTCGAGTACTTTGGATGTTCAACGCAACCACGAGAGGGGGTCCGCCTTTGTGATTACCCTCCTCTCAATGGTGGTTCTCGGCATCATCCTGCTCTCTCTCTCGGTCATCACCCAGACCGAACGACAGATTGCAGCCAACGAGTTGACAGCGAATCGGGTCTTGTATGCCTCCGATTCAGGTCTCAACCTCGGTGTGGCCAAGCTTCTGACGTCGCGACGGTCGACCGACACGATCACCCCCCTCACCCCGACCCCGGTCACCTACTACCTCGAGGACGCGACCGTGGCGGGAACGAAGCGCGGCCAACAGATTACGGTTTCTCCCTTCGTTCCTCTCAGGATGTTCTACTGCGAACTCTGCGCCGCAGATCTCAAGGATAGCCAGTACTTCACCGTCAATCACGCCGTCTCTTCTACGGCGCGACGGCTCTTCTGGACCGGAGCAACCGCCACTCCAGGCGCCACTGCGACCGCGCAAGCGAGCAAGCAAACCTACTTTCAAGTTGGTATCGAGCCCTGGGAACAGCCCCCTCTCGATGCGATCAACCCGAACAACGACTTCAGTCTGATTTCGCAGGACACCAAGGGTGTCTACACCCCCTAATCCTGCACCTAGTCGGCACCACGCGCTAGTTCATCTCTTGTTCTCTCATAGTTTCACCCCCGCCACCGAAGGAAGACACCCCATGAAGCGAACCTCATTCCTGCTGGCCTGCCTAACCGCTATCCTGGTTCTTATCCAACCCCTCTCGGCGGATGACCGCGACTTCGTTCGCACCTCTTCGGAGGATCCGTACGTCTTCGTGCTCTTCGACGTCTCGGGCTCGATGAACTGGACTGGAAGTCAAGGCGGCTTGTGCCCTGGGGGCGACTGCAACGCGCCGATGAGCGGTGACGATCGGCTCTCCAAGTTCTACCAAGCCAAGAAGGCCCTCTACGAGGCCTTGGCGCCGGCCGAGAACGTCAATTTCGGCTTCGCTACCTACAATCAAGACAACCTTGTCGTCCTAAACAAGCATTTTCGGTACGTTGCCCAAGGCAATGGTGTCTCCATCAGCGGCAGTCCTGGCAACTACCCCCAGGTCGGTGCTGTCGAGAATTTCGGACCTCAGTTCAGTCCGATCTGTGACACCAATGGAAGCGGAGACGACAACGACGACGAGGATGTGGGCTGCTACCGCACCGAGCCGGCAGACATCACCAACACCTCCAACGACTCTTGGGAACTGGAGCGGGTGCGCCGACTTCCCAAGCCCACTGGCGACGACTATTTCTATATCCGTACCGGGAACAACACCATCTACCGGATGCGCTACGACCTGGTTGGAGGGTCGACGGTCGGCGATCCCAACATTACCGTCGCGGTCAACCGCCGTTCCTGCAACAACAGCGGCTGCAGCGGCACCAGCGTGACCGAGAATGTAGTCTTCAGGCGACAAGCCCTGACTCTTCCAGCCCCTCCTATTGGAGACCCGCCCATTCAGGACGAATTCTTGCATTGGGACATTGGGACACGGAGAGGAATCACCCAGCGAGGGTACTTCGGTCAATCGCAGTCCTCCGACACGGACGCCTCGAACACCTGCTCCGGCTGGGACCCCAACACCGATAGTAACTCCGACGATTTCGGCGGCTACAACATCCGCTACCCCACAGTGGCCGGGCCCGACAGTCCGACCCTGACCTACGGAGACATCATTCCCCTCAGTTGGACGGACGACCACAAGGACGAGATCCTCAGTCGCTTCGCTCCAACTCCCTTGATCTACGGCACCGCACCCTACTACGAAGACACTCGGCACTCAGGGCAAAACTACCTTCGACTGAAGGACACGAACCTCCGGCCCATCGTTCCTTACGGGTCCACTCCCCTCGCGAGGTCTATGCGGGACTTCCGCAACTGGGTCGACACCTGGGCAGGAATCGCCTCCGCCAACGACCCTGACTTCGGGTGCCGCCAAAAGTACCTCATCATCATCACCGACGGTGCCGACACCTGTGGTGGCGAGAACGAGTGCACCATGGCCACTCACCTACGAGATCGCGGATTCCGCACCTATGTAGTCGGCTTCGGTTTGACCGGTGGCCCCGCCACCTCGCTGAATTGTATTGCCACCAACGGCGGTACTTCGACGCCACTCCTCCCCCAGGACGGCGACGAGCTGCGCGATGCGATAACCAGTATCCTCAACCAGGTTCGGGAAGCCTCGCGATCTTTCGCGTCCGCAGCGGTACCGTCGGTCGACGCCAGCTCCGACGACTCGATCTACTTGACGGACTTCACCCCGATCTCACCCCATTCGATCTGGAACGGACGTCTCGACGCCTACCTGAAGCCTCTGCCACTCACCCCGGCCGGCTTCCCCGACCGGGCACGCGACTGCACGACTCTCTCCCTTACCGCGAACTGCCACTCGTGGGATGGCGGTACCGTCATGCTGAGTCAGGCTCCCGACAGTACAGAGGTCGGCTTGGGCAATTTCCGACTCGGGTTGACCGCGACTCAGCGGCGCGTCTTCTACGCCAAGAGCGATTTCACCCTGGCCCTCTTCGAACCGCCAAGCAACGCGGTAGATTGGCCTTCGCTACTCGTCGATCTTGGCTTCAATGACACTGATTCTACGGACCCCGCGGTCATCGCACGAGCCACCGCGATCATGGCCGAAACCCTCGTGATCAAAGAGGCGAGTATCCCCGTCGACCCCGACGATCCCTCCGCGGGCACGATCGATATTGACTACGTCCTCGGTGATATCTTCCACTCAGACCCGGTTGTTATCCAGAGTCCGTCTTCGTTCAATCGATTCGCTTCGAATCTCTTTAGCACCGGACAGCCGTGCGACTTGACCGCCACCAGCGACGTCGGGTACCAATGCTTCGCCTTCAAGCATCGCAACCGCCGACGCATGCTCCTCGCGGGCGCCAACGACGGTCAGGTTCACGCCTTCAACACCGGGATCTACGACTCGACCACCCGAAAGTTCGACAACGGTGATGGAACGGAACTGTTCGCCTACATCCCGCGGATGGTTCTCCCCATTGTTCGCGAGATGGCCGAGGGCGACACCCATATCTATGGAGTCGATGGATCCATTGCGAAGAGCGATGTCTTCATTCATCCTCGCGTCGGCTCGGTGGGAGCACCGGATCCCGACCAACGCGAGTGGCGGACTGTCATCATCGGCGGCCTTCGCGAAGGTGGTCTCAAGCTCGGCGGTGACATCGTTCAGAAACCGGAATCGGCCTCGCCGCTCGCGCGAGACTTCCTAAGCGGCTACTACGCCCTCGACATCACTCAGCCGGATCCACTCTCCCACCTCGACATCGGCCAGCCGAGCGAACGCTTCGAACCGTCCGCCGGATTGATTCCAGGCTGTCTCCGATTGGACGGCACCATCCCCGCCGGCTGCGGCCCAGTTCCCTACCCCGCGGTATTGTGGGAGTTCCAGGACTTGAGCCCTACCACTGGGGAGCCCTTGGACGAGGACACGAACTCCTACGGTGACCTCGGTCAGACCTGGACCGAGCCGATTATCACTCGAGTCAACATCCTCGAGGGAGGCGTCGCCGTGACCCACAATGTCGCCATCTTTGGCGGCGGTCTCGACCCTCTCAACAAGACCAGTGCCAATCCCAACTCGGGCAACTGGATCTACATTGTCGACATCGAAACGGGCCAGGCGATCTACAAGCGGCAAGTCCTCGGCTCCGTGCCGGAACTCACCGCTCTCGACGCCGACCTCGACGACATCGTGGACTACATCTACGCAGGCACCACCTACGGCAGACTGTACAAGGTCGACCTCACGACGCCACAACCGATTGAGACCATGCTCGTTCAGCCATTGGACATCCTTGGGATTCCGAGCAGCGGTGTCAAGCGGGTCATTGCGCCTGAGTGGGAGCCCTTCGCCGTCTTCCGCACTCACGACGATCAGCCCATCTATATCCCACCTTCCTTGGTCTACGTCGGAAGTCAGGGACAGTTTGCCATCGGCTTCGGTACGGGTGACCGTCAGGACCTTTGGTTTGACGCCGGTGAAGAGGGCCGCTTCTACTTCATCCTCGACACCGACTTTGTACGAACCGATCTGAGCCTCCCGCTGGACGAGTCCGCCTTCTACGGCTTCGACCCCGACGATCCAGCGCTGATCATCGCCGGCGCCGAACCAGACCTTCTGGCAACACCGGAACTGGTCGATCCCAACAATCGGCCTGGTTGGTACATGCGTCTCGATCCCGACGAACGATTCATCACCAAGGTCTTTGCCTTCAGCGGTGTGCTGATCTTCAATAGCTTCCAGCCCGACATCGTGATCATCAATCCAGGCGGTGACGCCGGGTGTGCTCGAACGGGGACTACCGGAAACTTCGTAGTCTTCGCTCAGAACGGGAATCCCCTGGCTGACCTCGACGAAGCCGATGGCGACAACGACCGTTACCGCTACTACACGGGCTTCCTGGGCTCGCCCTACGTCGAGCAGACTGCTACCGGGAACCAGAGCAACACTCCCGGCGGCGGCGGTACCGGCGGAACGGGCGGCACCGGAGGTGTCGGCGGTACGGACCCTGAGAGTGAACTCGATTGCCTAACAGTTCAGAGCCTTACTGACGTCGCCTACAAGATCAGGGAGGGGCAGCCACCCAACAGCAAGTATGGAAACTACTTCTTCCGGCTCCGGAGTAGTAGCGACGACGGGCGTCAGGTCACCTTCACTTGCGTACCGATCGCCGTCAATATCAGGAACTGGAAAGAGAACTAGCCTCCATCCACCGTTGGCTTGAAATAGGAATGCCGCCCTCGGGCGGCATTCTTTGTTTCAGCTGGAGATAGCGCCACTGCCTGTGGCTCGAGGGGGCGCGGTCGGAGTCATCAGTCATCGACCGAGGTACCTTCAGTTCAGGCGACACCGGTCAACTCACGACCGGCTCAAAGAAGGCTAGCGCTCCGAGGGCTCAGACCGAAATCTGGATGCCAGCTGCCACAACCACTCTGCCAAGGGCACTCGTCGGACCAACTCAACCTTGGCCTCCAGACGTTCGGCATGATCGGATAGCTCTTCGAATCGGCTCTGAAGCTCACCCAGGGCGGCGTCACGGCACGCCAGTTCATCGAGCGACCTCGCCTCCTGCGCAGACACGCGGGCCAGGTCCACCTGAAGGGCATCGACCCTGGCCTGCCCCTCCGCTCGCTCCCGACCAAGGTTGGACCTCTCCGTCGCCAGTTCCTCCCGAGCCTGAACCAGTTCCTCCCGGGCCTGAGTCAAGTCCTCCCGAACACGACCTAGCTGCTTTTCAGCCCTACCGATGCGGTCCTTGGCCTCTGCACGCCAGCGGTGGGTGGCTTCCAAACCGAGGCTCAATTGAGTTCCTAGCGGTACTTCAGGGTCTGGCCCGGCCTGCCCGAGCCCGTCAAAAAGCGACTCGACCACCCAAGTTAGGGCACGGGCCTGATCGCTATTGGCTCGTTCCAAGCTGGCCGCAAGCTCCTCTGCCCACTCCTCCAAGGACGACGCACCGACCCGGAGATCCTCGATCTCGTCGAGTCGCCTTGCGACCTCGGATCGGCATCGCAACAGGCTTCCTTGGTACTCGTCGAGGAATGCGCGATGTACGGCGATCTCCCCATCGAGCGCTTGGCGCGCCTCGTCCATCTTCCGGGGAAAGAGGTCTCCAACGTTCCCCTCAGCCTGCCGAAGCACTTCATAGAGCCCCCTACTCCCTCCTCCTGGAGTGTCAACCGGGACGTGGTGGTGATTCCTGAGCCGCGAACTCAGGAAGTTCGTCACGGCCTCACCGATCTGTTCGGGGGGGTGTGGCCACTCGAGTTCCAACTCCCTCGCCGTTGCTCTCGCAACGCTCACCCAATCGGACATCAACGTCTCGAAGCAGACCACGGTGCGAAGGGCGTCCCGAGTCGTGAACTCAGCATCCAAGAGGTAGCGCTGCCAAAGTTGGTGAGCGCGCTCTTCACCGAGTCCGTCGCGCTTCGCCAACGAGGCTGCCACTTCGTCTGGATGACGAACGACCAGAAGAAATCTCGGCTCGAAGCCGGCCTCCACCGCGCCCCCTCTCCAGAAGGGGACCAGGCGGCAGACTCTCGGGTCCTTGATTACGGCGAGAGGCTCGCTGCCCCCAAAATCACGTTCTAGGATCTCGAGGGCGGTGGCACGGTAGCTATCCAAAGCCGTATCGCCGACCTTCAACGGGGGCGTTTCTCGCACATCATCCCAGGTCCGACCGAACTCCCGGAGCAAACGGTCGTTCAGAGCTGCGATGTCGATGGACTCCCAAAAGCCAGCCGCATTGCTTTCAGGATCCGCAGGCATCAGCCGACCCGGAAGGGAAGCACCGAGTAGGTTCAGGGTTCGGGTAAGTGCCGAAGTGCCCGACCGATGCATGCCGAGCACGAATAGGAGGACTGGAGGAGAGGAAGAGGTACTCGAAGTCACGGCACAAAACATCTCATGGGACAGCTCCCGAGAAGGCCGGGAACACTGGCCTCCCATGCCATATCGACATGTCGGGCGTCACGGCCGGAGCATGCCACTTGCGATGAGACGTCTCGTATGACGGGTAATCGCGATGAGACCTTCGAGTCTGCTCGAAACCGAGAGTCGCCGGATTCAATCCGAGGTCCAGGGCCCGCCGAGACGCTCCCCACGCTGAGATCGGATCTGCCCCGGCCGGCGCATTTGCTATGGCGAGGTGTGAGTGGTTAGAGTCCAGACGAGTTCGTCGCCCGGAGAGAGGCACGCCCCGGTGCGAAGCTCTCCAACGCGGCGCGCCGCGACCGCACCAGGATCTGGGAGGAGTTCGATCCGATGACACAGTATGGAAGTTTCGAGTGGTATAGCGAGATCGGCCCCGACGCGGATCCCAGGGAGACCGAAGAATGGATCGAGGCGCTCGATGACGTCGTTGACGTCGTCGGCGCGGAGCGAGCCCGCTTCTTGCTCAAGAAGTTGATCGAGCGAGGGTATGAACAAGGAGTTCGACTCCCCTTTACCGCCAACACCCCCTACGTCAACACGATCCCCGCCGATCAGCAGCCCGTCTTCCCCGGCGATCGCAAGATCGAACGGCGGGTCAAGAGCATCATCCGTTGGAATGCCATGGCGATGGTGGTTCGTGCCAACAAGCTCAGCGACGGAATCGGTGGCCACATCTCTACCTATGCCTCCGCCGCCACCCTCTACGAAGTGGCCTTCAATCATTTCTTCCGGGGACGTGGTGAAAGCGGTTTCGACGGAGACATGATCTACTTTCAGGGCCACGCGAGCCCGGGCATCTACGCGCGGGCCTTCCTGGAGGGCAGGCTCGGCATCGACAAGCTGGAGACCTTCCGACAGGATCTCTCGGGCGGACTCTCCTCCTACCCCCATCCCTGGCTCATGCCAAACTTCTGGGAATTCCCCACCGTGTCCATGGGACTCGCCCCGATTTCAGCAATCTACCAGGCTCGGTTCAACCGCTATCTGGAGAACCGAGGACTGATCGATGCCTCCAAGCGTCATGTCTGGGCCTTTCTCGGTGACGGCGAGACCGACGAACCGGAGTCCCTGGGCGCCATCACCCTGGCCTCCCGCGAGCGTCTCGACAACCTGATTTTCGTCATCAACTGCAATCTTCAGAGGCTCGACGGTCCGGTCCGAGGCAACGGCAAGATCATCCAAGAGCTGGAAACCGTCTTCCGCGGCGCCGGTTGGAATGTCATCAAGGTCATCTGGGGAGACGACTGGGATCCGCTCCTCGAAGCCGACCACAGTGGACTCTTGACGAAGCGCATGAGCGAGGTCCTCGACGGGCAGTACCAGAAGTACGTCGTCGAGAGCGGCAGCTACATCCGCGACCACTTCTTCGGCAAGTACCCTGAACTCCTGGAGATGGTCAAGGGCTACTCCGACAGCCAGCTCGAGAAGATGCGGCGCGGTGGCCACGATCCAGAGAAGGTCTACGCCGCTTACAAGAACGCGGTGGAGCACGAGGGGGCGCCGACCGTCATTCTGGCCAAGACCGTCAAGGGTTACGGGCTGGGCGAGGCCGGCGAGGGGAAGAACGTCACCCATCAGCAGAAGAAGCTGAACGAAGAGGAAATGCGTCACTTTCGGGATCGCTTCGATATCCCCATCCCCGATACCGACATCGGTTCGGCCCCCTTCTACCGGCCGGACGACTCGAGCGAAGAGATCCAGTACCTGCAGCAGCGACGCCACGAACTGGGCGGATACGTTCCCGCGCGGCGAGTGCAGGTGCAGGTCCTAGAAACCCCGAACCGCGACTTCTTCCAAGAGTTCTACACGCCGGTCGAGCGCGAAGTCTCGACCACCATGGTCTTCGTGCAGATGCTCCGATCCCTGCTCAAGGATGCCGAACTCGGCCCGCGAATCGTGCCCATCGTCCCCGACGAAGCTCGCACCTTCGGTATGGAGTCGCTGTTTCGACAGTACAAGATCTACGCCTCACAGGGTCAGCTGTACGAACCCGTCGACGCCAAGATGCTGCTCTCGTACACCGAGGCCAAGGACGGCCAGATTCTCGAGGAGGGGATCACCGAAGCGGGCTCCATGGCATCGTTCACCGCCGCGGGTTCGGCCTATGCGACCCACGGTCACGACATGATCCCCTTCTTCATCTTCTACTCGATGTTCGGCTTCCAGCGCATCGGAGACCAGGCGTGGGCCTTTGGTGACATCCGAGGCCGGGGCTTCCTCCTCGGTGCCACCTCCGGCCGGACCACCCTCAATGGCGAGGGCCTGCAGCACGAGGACGGTCACAGCCACGTACTCGCCAGCACCATTCCGAACCTGAAGACCTACGATCCCGCATTCCACTTCGAGCTTGCTCTCATCATTCAAGATGGTCTGCGTCGGATGTACCACGAGCGACAGGACATCTTTTACTACATCACCCTGTGCAACGAGAACTACCTGATGCCGGCGATGCCGGAAGGGGTCGCTGACGGCGTCCTGCGCGGCCTCTATAAATTCCGAGCGGGGAGTGGCGCCGGTGCCTGGCCGCGCGCCCAGATCTTCGGCAGCGGATCGATGATGAACGCAGCGCTGCGTGCCCAGGAGATCCTGGCAGAAGAGTACGAGGTCAACGCCGACGTGTGGAGCGCGACGAGCTACAAGCAATTGCGCTACGACGCGATGGAAGCGGAACGCTGGAATCTACTCCATCCCGACCAACCGGCCCGCGCGCCCTACATCACGGAGGTTCTAGCCGGCTCCGAAGGTCCGGTGGTTGCGGTCACCGACTTCATGAAGATCGTCTCCGACCAGGTCTCTCGTTGGGTCCCCAACGATTTTCACGCTCTCGGGACCGACGGTTTCGGTCGCAGCGATACGCGGGAAGCCCTACGGCGCTTCTTCGAAATAGACGCCGAATCGATCGTTGTCGCTGTCCTCCATCGCCTGGCCAAGGCGGGCACGGTGCCCAGTAAGCTTCCCGCCCTCGCCATCAAGCGCTTCGGTATCGATCCCGAGAAGGCCAACCCACTCTTCAGCTAACCGACGTCAGCTAGCCACCGTCGCTTCCGGTGACTCGCACCACCGGAAGTCGACGAGCTGCCCACCCGCTAGTGTCCCGTCTGGCTATTCCTTTCCACATTGGGCGAGGTCATTTGCGTTCCTGGCAAGGCGCGACGACGAGTAATACTGGGAGTATTTTGAGGAGAAGCAACGCCGCCAGGGGCGGAAAGGGCCCGTCCAATGTGGGAGGGAATAGCCAGACGGGGCACTCTAGTCGAAACGGCGCTTGGGATGCTTTCGCATCGCCTTGTGGATCTCCTTCCAACGCTTCTTGGTGTTCTGCTTGGTCTGGGCATCACTCCGCGCTCGCTGTGAAGCCATCTCCTTGCCCAGCCGCCGGTGATTCTCGAACCGCGAAGCGTCGAGCTCTCCCGACTCGACCGCAGCCAGCACCGCGCAGCCAGGTTCCTGGGTGTGGGTGCAGTCGGAGAAGCGACATCCCGCCGCGAGCTCCTCGATGTCGCTGAAGGCCCGAGCCAACCCTGCCTCGGCATCATAGGCGGCCACCTCGCGAATGCCTGGATTGTCGATGAGCAGCGAGCCACAGGGAAGACGTAGCAGCTCACGATGAG
>JAIOJS010000123.1 GCA_019911795.1 Thermoanaerobaculia bacterium
AGGACAAGGAGCGCATCATCGATCTCGGTGCCTCGGCGATCATTCGGATGCTCTACCGGGACGGCTTCTTCCACGCCGACCTCCATCCCGGAAACCTACTCATCCTCGACGGACCTCGGGCCGGCTTCATCGATCTCGGCATGGTCGGTCGCTTCGACGAGGAACTCAAACGCAATCTCCTCTACTACTACTACTGCCTGGTGACGGGCGACGCCGAAAATGCGGCGAGGTACCTCGCGGCGCTCGCCGACCAAGAGACCAAGAGTGATGTCAAAGGCTTCATTCGGCACGTCGAGGAAACCTGCCGACGTTGGCATCGCAGCGCCAACTTCGAGGAGTTCTCCATCGGCCAGCTCATCATGGAGTCGGTGGGTTACGGCGCCATCTATCGTCTGTACTTTCCGGTGGAGATGGTCCTGATGGTCAAGGCGATCGTGACCTTCGAAGGGGTCGGCCAGGTCCTGCTACCGGGATTCGACGTCGCCGAAGTCTCGCAACGCCACATCAACCGTATCTTCATCCATCAGTTCAGTCCGATGCGGCTCGCCCGAGAGGGACTGCGGGGCGCTCCAGAACTGGTGGACGCCCTCGTCAAGGCCCCCATGCTGATCACTCAGAGCCTCAAGGCGCTGGACAAGGCGACTCGCAATCATCCGGAAAGTCCCTTCGTGGGGGTCCGAGGTACGCTTCTGGGAGGCTTCTGTCTCATCGCCGGCGCAATCCTGGCCGGCTTTCAAGCCCCCTGGCCGCTCTCCGTCGGGCTCTTCGTCCTTGGCTTCCTCTTTGCATTCAGGAGAGGTAGCTAGCCGAATTGTCGAATAACCACCATCGCGACCCAGACCCCCGCAAGGAGTAAGAAAATGCGCAACAGATCCCTAGTCTCCGTCCTCATCGCCGTTGTCGTGAGCTGGGCCCTGGCCAGTGCCTCCCTAGCTCAGGTCATCGTGCTCTATCAGGACGATGACTTCCGCGGTAGCAATCGAGTGATCGACGGACCGATCTCCAGTCTGGATAGCATCGGCTGGAACGACAAGGCGTCCTCTCTACGGGTCACCAGCGGTGCCTGGGAAGTTTGCAAGGATGACCGGTATCGAGGGTGCGAGATCCTTTTCAACCGCGGCCAGGGCGAGATTCGTCGCCTGAGTGCCATCGGGTGGAACGACCGCATCTCCTCGCTGCGGCCCGTCGACGGCAACTATGGTGGGCCCGGCAACCGACCCGGGCGGCCCGACCACGGGTATCCATCGCAACAGAATCCGGAAAGCTTCTCGATCGACGGACGCGGTGTGATGGCCCTCGACGGTCAGGCCGATATCTGGTTCAACAAGGCCCAGCTCTCGCTCGGCGCCAACGGTTCCTTTGCCCTGATCCTGCGCACCAACCGTAGCGAGGTCCTGCGCGGCACCTACCGTTGGAATGGCCGCGACCAGATCGACCTGCAGGTCACCCAGGGTCCGGGCGACGGTCGCGGCACCGCCTACCTCGAACGTGGCCGATTGCACTCGGTCGAGATCATGGGGAGCTCTCGGGGACGCTCGACCTACGCGGTGAGCTTCATCAACTACGAGTTTGCACCCTGGAACTGAGCCAGGGATTGATCTTAGGCCCTCGCCCAAGCCCTTCAGTTCCCCGGGTGAGGACTCCCTCGCCTCGGGACTCAGAGCGGAATGGGACGGGTCCTAGATGTTTTCCCTTAGGCTAGCGGGCTAGAAGCGACTCGAGCCGATCCAGCGAACGGTCGAGGCGCGCCAAAGTCGGCTGATGCTCGACCTCACCGCCCACGGCGGAGACCCCGACCCCTTCCCACAAGTTCCTCGATGTGTCCTCTAGGACTCCTCGGCGAAGGCTCATGCCGTGGCGAGCGAGGAGCGGGTCGAGTTCGTCGGCGCGGCTCAAGAGCTGCCTACGCGTGACGTTGTAGGCGTGCTCACAGACCGTCTTCCGCGACGAGAAAGTGAAGATGTTGGTAAAGAACATCCGGTAGTCGTCCCGCCGCGGCTCGAATAGTACGACGTCCGCCTCGGGATACTTCTCAGTGTAGGAGCCCAAGCCGACATGAAGCCGAGAGTGGATCAAGGTGCGAAAGGTCTGGGACAGGACGGTGGGAAGTCCACGCTCCACTAGGAAGCCGTTGGGAACCTGACCGGCAGCGGTGTGGAGGTCGACCGGTACGATCGGATTGATGCACAGCACCAGCTCCGCTCCCCCTTCGAGGGCTACAGAGGCGTGCAACGTCTTGAGAAGCACCCCGTCGACGAAGTAGCGACCTTCGATCTGGACCGGACGGTACATACCGGGCAAGGCGGTACTCGCCTGCACTGCCTGGGCGATCGGCACGTGATCCCACCCAGGCTCGCCAAAGCGAACCGCACGACCGGTCTCCAGCTCAGTTGCGACCACGTAGAGTTGATGGTCGAGCTCCCGAAAGTCGTTGGTCCTGCCCTTGATCGAGTAAATCTTCTCGAGATACTCGCGGATCGGTCCGTTGTCGGCGATGCCTACCGGCAAGGCTCGTCCGAGACGCATCAGGGCATCGGCCAGAATGGGGTCGGGACTAGGTTGGAGACCCTTCTTGAGTGCCTCCCTGAGAAGCTTGGGGATCCGGGCTGCGCGTCCGAAGAACTCGCGCCCGGCGGGCTGGAAGAAGGTTTCAGGTCGGAAGGGGTGTTCCCCCGGCTCCTCTTTGACGATAGCCCGGCACATCTGGGCCGTCGTCATGCGGTTGGCCAGGTTGGCGGCGATGAACGCACCGGCGCTGACCCCGATGTAGATGTCCATCTGGTTGAGATCCAACCCAGCCACCGATTCAGAGAGAGCCCGTAGGGCGCCGATCTCGTAGATCGCCCCCTCCGGACCTCCCCCGGCCAGTGCCAGCGCTACTTTTCCTCGAGCCATCGCCGCGATCAGTTAGCGGTCTTGTCCGATGGGGTCTTGCTTGCAGGCGCCGGCTTCGCCACGGCCTTCGCGGCCGGCTTGCGAGCAGCGGAAGTACGCGCTGCCGGCTTCTTGGAGGCTGGCTTGCGGGTAGCTGGTTTGCGCGTTGCCGGCTTGCGGACCGCCTTCTTGGCCACCGGCTTGGCCGCGGTAGCCTTCTTCGATGTGCTGGTCGACTCTGCACCCGTCGCCGTTGGCTTCTTGGCGACGGCCTTCTTGGACGCAGGCTTCTTCACCGCGGGCTTCTTCGCAGAGGCCTTCTTCGGCGCTGCCTTCTTGGCGGCCGCAGTCGTTGCTTTCGCGGCCTCCGGCTTGACTCCCTCTGGCGCTCTGAGGTGTTCGACCGCCTTCGTCAACTTCTCGACCCGAGCGGCCAGGTCACGAATCTCTTCTCGGGTAGGGACACCCACCGCCTCAACCACCCGAGTGAGGCGGTCGTCGAGGACCTTTTCCAGTCGGCTCCACTCGTGGCTGGCGGAATCCTTGGCCTTGTCGGCCGTCTCCTTGGCGCGATCTGAGGCCTCATCGGCCGCCTTCTTGAGCTTCTCCAAGCCCTTCTTGCCCTTCACTTCGAGGTCTTCGCCGTGGCCTACCAAGGTTTGAAAGAGCTTGGAACCCTCCTCCTCGGCCACCTTCAACGCGCCGAGTCCAGCGAGCCAGATCTTGTTCGCAGACTCCTTGAAGTTCTGGTTGGACTTGCTGCTCTTCTTCGTCGATTTCTTGTTCTTTGCCATCTCTCCGATCCTCCGTTGCTAACGATTACGTTCCAGACAGTGCGCCTAGCCGGCGACCTTCTTCTTCGAGCCGCCTCGCTTGACGCTGGCAGGAGCGGCCGCCTTTCGCTTCGCCTTGGGAGCGCTCTTCACCCCCTCGATGGGCTGATTCTCCAGCGCGACCAAGGAACCCTCGAGGTCCTCCAATCGCTGGCGCAGCAGTGCCATCTCCTCCCGGGCTTGTCGAACCGGACTCAAGCGGTCCACCGAGGCCTTGAGCACGCGGTCGACGCCGTGCTGCAACTGTTCGACGCCGGTATGGACGGCCCGTTCTCCGAACCGTACCAGCTCGTGAAGCAACTCGCTGGGTAAGAAGGACGTTCCTTTCCGCCCCTCCTCGAGAATGATCTGCGCCAGCGTCTGTTGGGTCACATCCTCGGAACTCGCGTTATCGATTACCCGGACCTCTTGTCCGCCACGGATCCAGCCCGCGATGTCTTCGAGCGAAACGTACCGGCTCTCCTCGGTGTCGTAGAGTTTGCGACTCTCGTAGCGTTTGATTAGCCGGACCATAGAAATCTCCTCGTTCTGTTCTGCTTGCAGTTTCCGCACTTTAACCTCACCTCGTCTTCTCGCGCTCTTGCCTTCTATTGTTTCGTCTCTCAAAGCGCTTCGCCTTCGAGGGCTGCGAATCGGACCGAATGCCGACCTGCGGCAGTGCTCTACCAGTATATACCGCACCGCGGCATAGATCTATTCCATGCTTCGGATAAAACCGGCTCGCCAAGGAGGTCGTTCTCGTCCCGACTAGGCCCAGACCTGGCGTCGGTTGTGCCACAATTCCTCGAGCCGATGAGTCCTTCTGTCCCCCTTCCCCCCGCGCCACCCGATGCTCGTCCAGCGAGCACCTACAGGCCGACCAACCCGCCCGAACTTCTCGTGGTGACGGGAAAGGGCGGCGTTGGCAAGACGACGGTCAGCGCCGCCCTCGGCCTGCACTTGTCCGCTCGAGGGGCGAGAGTTCTGATCGTGGAGATGGATCCGCGGGAGAACGTGCATCGTCTGTTGGGACTTCCTCCCTCGGGTGGCGATCAGCTCGAGGCCACTCCCGCGCTTTCTTTTCAGAACCTTCGTCCCAGAGCGGTAGTCGACACCATCGTGCAAGAGCAGGTTCGAGTTGGCTGGATCGCAGACCGCGTCCTCGCGAGTCCGGTCTACGACCACTTCGTCGGTGGATGCCCTGGCCTCGAGGAGCTAGCGATCCTTGGCCACGCCCTCCGCTCTCTGCAACCCACGGGCAAGTCCAGATCGGGAAAGTCTAGATCGGGAAAGTCCAAATCGGCAGAGTCCAGCGTCCTGCCCTTTGACCATGTCGTTCTCGATGCTCCCGCGACCGGCCACGGCCTCGCCCTCCTCGCCGCCCCGCGACTGGTGGCGGAGGTCATCCAAAAGGGGCCCTTTGGGCGCTTGGCGTCGGAACTCGCCGTTTTCGTCGACGATCCTGGACGCTGCGGGGTGGTGGCGGTGACAACCGCCGAGGCGATGCCCGCGCAGGAGACGTTGGAATTGATCGAGGCCCTGCGTCGCGATCATCGAAGGGACCCTGAGTTGGTCGTGGTCAACGGTTTCTATCCTCCGTTCCCCGACCGCGCTCCCGTCGACGCCATCGATCGCCAATGGCTCGATCGCCGCACCGTCAACGAACGCAGCCTCGAGACGTTGCACACCAGCGCCGTCGAACGGATCGTCACCTTGCCCTGGGTCGCGGCCGACAATGGGGTTCAACTGGCGCGAGCCCTCGCTCACCGATTGGACGAGGAGTGGTCCCATGGATCTCGAGAGTAAGAAGCCGCCGCTGATCATCGTAGTGGGCTCTGGGGGGGTCGGTAAGACGACGGTGGCGGCAGCGTGTGGATTGCGATCGGCCCAAGCCGGCCACGAAACCCTGGTAATGACCTTCGATCCCTCCCTGCGACTGAAGGACACTCTCGGGGTGGGCGACGCGGCGCGCGATCACATCGTCGAAGTCGCCGCCAAGACACCGGGAGGCCTCCACGCAAGCTTGCTCGATGCCAAGGCGACCTTCGATCGACTCGTCGCAACCTATGCCCCGGACGACGACGCCCGCGCCCGTATACTCGACAATCGCTACTACGATCACCTCGCCGGTGGGCTCGCCGGAATCCTGGAGTACATGGCGGTCGAGCGACTGTACGAGGTGCGCTCCGAGGGACGTTTCGACCGCATCGTTCTCGACACCCCCCCCACGACTCAAGCCATCGACTTCCTCGAGGCGCCGCAGCGCATCGTCTCTTTCCTCGACAGCGGCGCTTTGAAGTTGGCGATGAAACCCTGGTTTGACAGCTCGGGACGCCTCAAGGCGACTCGCAGGATTCCTGGCCTCGGCCGCGGCATGGAAGCCTGGCTCGACCAGTTGGTCGGCATGGACCTCCTCCGCGACATGGCCGAGTTCTTTCGCGCGTTCGGCCCGCTCTTCGAAGGCTTTCGCGAAAGGGCGGAGG
>JAIOJS010000124.1 GCA_019911795.1 Thermoanaerobaculia bacterium
CGAAAGCTCTTGACGATCCAGGGATGATCCCAGTCTCGGTTGGGAGCGGTCGCTTCTTCGTCGCCATGGTGGACTAGGTCTGACGAAAAACTCTCCGAGAAAGCTCGGTCTAGGTCGTGAGACTCCAGTGAGGGCCAACCGTCGAGACGGCTGATCGCCTTCGCAAGGGCCTTTCCTCCACGGGAAGCGAGGTCCTCGAAGGACAGCCAGGTTCGATTGCGACCCCTCGTAGAGATCTCACTCTCCAGGTAGTGGCGAAGCCAAAGGAGTGCACCTTTCTTCGCTCCAAAACCCTCACGGCGTTCCAAGGAACGGATCACAGATCTCGGAGAGCGTAGGACGTGTAGGAATCCCAGCGGGGCGTTCTTGGAGTGCTGATCCGCCCAGGCGCGCCAAAGAGGCATCAGCCGACAGAGGCGTGGATCCTTCATCACCCATCGGTCGTGGGTGAGAAAATCGTCGGACATCACAGAGGCGAGTTCCTGTTTCGTCTCATCGGCCAAGGTGCCCGCGAAGAAGAGCTCAGGGAGCGGTCGCGGATCGCTCCACGCCGTACGGTTTTGAGTCAGGAACCGGTCGTGGGCATCGACGATCAGTCGATCCTCGAAGTAGCCGCGTGGGTTTGCCGGCTGCGGTGGCATCGGATGCTTGCCACAATGGAAGCCCAACTGCTGGAAGAGTGAGGCGACTGCTGAAGTGCCGGATCGATGCATTCCGAGGATCATCAATCCGTACGGTGTCTCTTGGTTGGAATTCAAGGTGGTTCTTCCGCTCGCGACAATAGCGTTCTCTGGTCTCCGTTCTGCCTGTGCTATCTGCGCCAAGTGAACTGTAGTCGAGATGCTGAGGTTCCCAAAACCCCAGCGGACGCTTCCGGCCCGGTTCACCGGGTCAGTAGAGCAGTCCTCGGCCAAATGCGAAGACTAGGAGGAGCGAAGCGATAGCCCCACCCGCGATCCAGTGGCCAACCGGAGGCATTTGCCGCTGTCGGTCCAGAATCCACTCCACACCGAGGACGCTCCATAGCATCAGGATGGGCAGGAACTGAATACGGTAGCGGGTCTTCACGTGAAGTAGCAGGAATATTCCAAGGTTGTAGAGCACGAAGAGCAGGGTCATTTTCAGCCAGGGACGATCTTTCCAGGGTGTTACCGTCAGGCCGAGCATCGAGAGAACCAGGATTGCCGCATAGAGAAGGTAGCTCCAGCGTCGGAGGAATCGAGCCTGCCAGGGTGGGGGCGCGACATAGCCTCGGCCATGGCGGGATATGGCTCCGCCGGGCAGCATGTCTCCGAGGAAGCTCACCCGATCGAAGAGTCGAAAGTACTGACGGTTGAACTGCGAGGCGAGGATCGACAGGGGGCCTCGCTCCCGTACGAGTTGCAGAGTCCAACTCGAGGCCGCTGCATTGCGCTGGGAGAAGGTGTCGCCGGAGGCTTGATACTGTAGGTACTTCTCGAAGGTGTCCGAACCGTCGAAGTTTCGGCGCGAGTATTCGTTGAGCCCGACCCAAAGATTAAAGCGGGACGAGTCGGCGATAACGTAGGCTCCTTGCTCACGACCATTCTCGAGAATCACCGGGCCGACAAGGATGCTCATCGTGGCGAGTACCACGACGACACGAGTGGCCCGGCGTCGGCGACTGCCGTCGAGGAGCAAGGGTAGGAGAAGAACGGGGATGAAGGGGAGGAGGAGGCTTTTGGTCAGTAGAGCGAGCCCAAGAAGTCCACCGAGGGCGGTCAGCCATAGGTTGGAGTCTCGATGTTTGGTCAGGATCCAGGCTATGACAAGGAGCATCGCTAGGTGGAGGATCTCTGGCCAGAGATAGAACGAGAAAGCCGTCAATTCGGGATAGAGAAGGATCAGGAAGAAGAGTATCCAGCCACCCCGCGCCCTTCCATCCCAGGCTGACCACAGGGAGCGACTGAAAAAGGCGATCACGAGGAGGAGGAGGGCCTGAACACCCTGCACGGCACCAAGTGACCGCCCCTCGATTGATGTCCAGCGGACGAACTGCGAGTAGAGCGGTGGCCAGAGAAGATTCGGTGGGGTTTCGATCTCAGACTCTGGTTCGGTGTCGGTCGCCTCCTCCCAGTAGCGAAGCTCGTCACCCCACAGACCTCGCGGCTCGGGGCGATACTCGATCGACCACAAGAGGGCGTAGAGGCAGATCACGGCGAGTGAGCCGACGACCAAGAGATAGCGGGGCATAGCCGCTGAGAGTACTCGATGGTCCGGCTCGTTGGCTACTCTCATCTGGCAGATTTTCAGGAGTGATCAGCCGTTCGAGGTATCCAGTTGGAGGACCGATCTCGAGATGGAGTGTCCTACTAGGGTCTTCCCTGGAGGAGAGACATCTGCGATCAGAGGTACCCGAGCGCCTTCAGCGCTTCCACATGCTCTTTGCTTTCTAGTTTCGTCAACTCGTCATCGACGCCAGCGCGCCGCTTCAAGTCGAGAAAGGCCGCCGCCACTCTCTCCAACTCGAACTGATCACTCGATGGATCCAGGCTGTCTCGAAGCGCTTCCACCTGGTGACGAGGTAACAGCTCGAACCACTGTTCTTCGGGATACTCCAGATAGTCAGGATGGCGTTTGTCGGGTTCGTTGAGACGCCGGTAGTAGAGATTCTCGCTGTACACGGCGATCTCGTGTTCGTGGGCTCCCTCTACGACCAGGAAGCGACGACCTGTTCGCCCTGGGTCTCCGTCTACGAGGCGTGCAAGGCTACGTCCCTTCCAACCCGACGGGGTATCGATGCCGACGAGATCCAAGATTGTCGGAGCGACATCCAAGGAGCCAACGATGGCATGTTGGCGTCGCCCTTCGCCGTTGCCAGGAGGAACAATGATCAAGGGGACTGCTGCTACGGGTTCAAGAATGCTGCTGTGCCTAAAGTCGAGGCCTGGGCTCCGCTCATCCAGCATCTCTCCGTGGTCAGCCGTAACGACGATGAGAGTGGTCTCGAAAAGGTCGTTCGCCTTGAGCGCTGTGATGATCCGACCTATCTGGCGATCGACCTCCTCGACCTCGGCGATGTACCGTCGCCTCAGGATCAGCTCTATTTCAGCGCGGGCTGCGGGAGTTACTCCCTTCAACTGGTCCATACGCACGTAGCGAGCCTGTCCCTTCTCGTCATTGACGTATTGCAGTACTTCTGGTCGAACGACCAAACCGCCGTCCAGGCCGGGGGGAGCGTAAGGCTGGTGGGGGTCATAGAAGTGGAGCCAGGAGAAGAATGGCTGCGGTGCGCTGTCTTCGAACCAGTCGAGGAAACGTGAAACGGTTACTGACGCTCTCCGCTCGTAGTGGGAAAATACTGCTGTCGACTCGTTTCCAGGCAGGAAGTGGTCGTCGAAGTAGTCAAAGCCTCGTGAGAAACCCATCGATCGACTGACGACCTTGGAGCCTACGAATGCGGCGGTCGAGTAGCCAGCGTCTCCCAAGGCTTCGGCAAGGACGGGGAACCCGCTGTTCAGCACGGTTTGGTTGTCGTAGATGCGATGGATCCTAGAGGGAGAGGCGGTGAAGAGACTGGCATGAGATGGAGCAGTACCAAAGGCCACAGAGAACGCCTGCTCAAACGTAGTCCCCTTCTCTGCAAGTTCACTGATGTTGGGTGTCGCGGCCTGACCTCCGTACACGTCTAGAGCGTCGCGTCGGGTCGTATCAATGGTTACGAGGATGACGTTGGGAGTCGACCTCGACACAGCCTTTCGGGTGCCGCGCAGGGTGGGACTGATCCATGCCGCAGGTGCGCTCAAGACACGGTCCCCGCTGTCGATCTCCAGAACCAACCACGGAGATGTTCCCGGCATTGGAAGTCGAATCGCCTGGCTTCGTATCTCGGTGCTCCCGCCCGGGATCTCATCTTCGAAGACCACTTCTCCTGGACCGTCCGACTGCATGGTCAGGCGAACTCTGTAGGTAACTGAAGTTTCGTCGGGTGAAGACGCGGCAGAAGCGCCAGGGGAGCCGTAGCGAAAAGACAGCTCGTCCCCCTGGGCACGACGTCGATCGACGCCAACGCGAGCACTTCGTTGGGACACCAGGCTCGGCTCTTGTTTGCCGTCGATCCTCAACCAGAGGTCTTGGACGTCGGGAGAGGTCGCAACACTGCCTGGATCCTCGGAACGGATCGCCGTGATCGGATAGATCGTCGAGAGAGTCCTCTCCGCGGCCTCGGGTGATTCGTGGACGCACCCGACAAGGAGAATCGCCGCACCCAGTAGCAACCAGGTTCGAAAGGCGGATCGAGGGGGCACCGGAATCCCAGAGTTGGTGAGACCAGGATCGGTGATGACCGTCGGAGGAGTCCTCGGGAGGATGACCTTGATCTTTGAGTACCTCTTGCACCTGGATCTTGCCGTCGTAGCGGGTGATTCATCTTCGAGCATGTACTTTTCGCTCCGGATTCAATCTGAAGAATAGCTGGGTAGCTCTTTCCCGTCTTCGAACTTTCGTTGATGACCAGTATCCTACCGCTTGTCGGTGCTTCCGGAATCGCGAGCGGCAAAGCCCGACGTCTGGGGATGGGCTCATCCAGAATGAAGGAGCCGGGCTTGGAAGGGGACTCGGATCGTCGAGACAGCGGGTCGCGAATCGTAGGGAGGCAGATCGGCCGGCGGCTTCATTCGTCTGTGCTAGGTTCGATACAGCTCATCATGGGTGTCGTCGTAGAGTGATCCTTCTCTCCTGATAGCTACGGGTACGGACCGTGCCCCAGTTCTTGGAATCGATCTTGGTTCTTTGTTACTAGTAGTCTTGCCTGAGGTTGGGGCCGTACCAGGCGGCGAGGCACACCGTTCTCGAGCCGGGCGCCCACGGGGCTGGGTGTCCTGGCAGGCTCGACCTTCCATGAGGCCAGTCGGGGGAGCTAATCGCGAGGCGCCAGAGGGAGCAACAGCGAAAAAGTCGTACCTTGGCTGCTCGTGCTGACGGCTTCGATAGAGCCGCCCTGCGCCTCGATGATCGACCGGGCCACATAGAGACCGATCCCGGTACCGGTCTGCTTGGTCGTAAAGTGCATGTCGAAGATGGAGGCCAGCACATCGGGCGGGATGCCCGGACCGCTGTCCTCGACGGTGAGCACGGCTTGGTCGTTCTCGTGGATCAGGTTCAGCGAGAGAGAGCCGCCTTCCGGCATCGCCTCGAGCCCGTTGATGGCGATGTTGAGAATCGCCTGCTGGACCTGGTCCCGCTGACCCTCTACCCAAGTCTCTACCGGCCCCTTGACCGAGAAATCGATGCGTTGTTGCCGTGCCTGCGGCTGGAGCAGGTCTGCGATGTCGTGGAGAACCTCGGCCAGATCGAAGGTCGCCACGTCGTCTCGTAGGGGTGCGGTCTGGGAGAGGATGAGCTGTAGAGTTCGTTGAAGTCGTTCCATCTCACTGCCCAGAAGGTCGAACCTACGTCGTGGATCTTGGACATCGACCCCTTCGGCTTCGGCCCGGTCGAGGAAGTGCTCGAGCAGCTCGAGGTTGAGGACGATGCCGTTGAGGGGGGCCCGGAGGTCGTGGGCGACGCCCATGTAGACCCGGGTGAGGTTGCGGAGCTGGGCCGCCTGGCGTAGGTCGATTTCGATGGCCTTGCGGGCCGAGGTATCGCGAAACTCGATGAGGATACCGTCGCATTCGTCGGAAGGCTTGTCGAGGGGAGTGACGCGGCAGCTCCAGGACTGGCTCGTAGAGTCTGCTCCAACCAACTCGAGAGTAGCCTGGCGTGGAGCTCCCAATGTCATCGAAAGATCCACGAGATCGGCGAGGGCTGGAGGAAGAACGAAGTCCTCGTGGGGAGCGTGGTCCGGCAGACCGAGGATTCGCGCCGCCCGGGTCGTAGCGAAGTCGAGATGACGGTCGTTGTCGAGAAGGAGGAGACCGACGTCGAGAAGGTGCTCGATGCGGTCATGGCGCTCATCGGCGTGGCTGCGTCGAGCCCGCTCGGAGTCGAGCTCGGCGGCCAGGCGGTGGGCTGCCGATGTAGCCCGCTGGAAGACATCCCCGGGACGGTTGGTTGGACTGTCTTCTCCGAAGGTTGTGCCCAATGCGCCTTCCAGCGTCTGCAGCATGGCGCGGGAGCTTCGTGCCAGGCTGAGATGGAGGCCGAGCCCCAGGGCGGCGATCAAAGCGAGCGCGATACCGGCCATGAGCACGGTGTGACGTCTGCTCTGGTCGTAAAGGGCAGCGATTCGCTCTGAGCGCAGCTCGATCCACAGGTAGCCGACAACTGTCTCGCCGCGGGTCATCGGCACCGCGAGGACAAAGGCACGAGTCGGATCGCCGACCTGTTCCGGTCCGGCGAGAATCTTCGGCTCGTTGGAATCTTCGAAGATCGCCTGCGGGGGGCGCAGGCGTCGTCCGATGGCCTCGAACCGATCACTGGAGAAGATTTCCCCCTCTTTGTCGACAACCTCGACCGATAGCACCATGCTCGAGGAGCGACTCAGACGGCTGAGTTGATCGAGTAGGGTCCGTCGTCCTGATGGACCTCCGTGCAACAAATCGTCGACCAGTTGGTCGTTGAGCAGGTTGCCGATCTCGCTGCCGATGAGATGGGCCGTCTCCTCCATCAGAGTCATCGACGCTTGGCGCACTTCGAATCGAGCCCACCCGAAGAGGAGGGCACACAGTCCGATATAGAAAGCTCCCAGGAGGAGGCTATGGCGGATGGCGAGCCGCATGTCGCGAGTCTGTCATAGCCCGATTTTGCGGCGAGCTGCGATCAGGGCGCGAACCTCACTCGGTATCCCTACCTGGTGCTCTCCTCCTCGTAGCGCTTGAGCTTGTTGTACAGCGTCTTCACGCTGACGCCCAGCGTTTCAGCTGCCGTACGTTTGCTGCCGCCGAGTTGATCGAGGGTGCTTAGGATCAACTGACGTTCGGCTTCATCGAGACTCATGCCGACGCGAAGGGGAACGGTGGCCCCCCGGGCCGGGGCCTCTCCCGTGACCTCAGCCGGGAGGTCTTCGCAACTGAGTTCGGCATCGGCCAGGATATGCGCCCGCTCCAGTACATTGCGCAGTTCCCGGACGTTGCCGGGCCAGTGCCAAGTCTCGAGCTGTTCCAGCGCTGCAGTGCCGATCCGCTTGTCGACATCCCCCCGACGATTGAACTCGGCGAGGAAGTGGAGACTGAGGGTCGCGACGTCACCCACCCGATCGCGCAGTGGAGGCAGGGAGATGGGGAAGACCTTGAGGCGGTAGAAAAGGTCCTCGCGCAACCGCTTGTCGGCCACCGCTTCCTCAGGATTTCGATTGGTCGCGGCGATGACTCGCACGTCGACGTCGACTTCGCGAGTTCCTCCGACGCGGAGGATACGCCCGGACTCGAGAACGCGCAGGAGTTTGACCTGGGCCTCCATCGGCATCTCGGTGATCTCGTCGAGAAACAGAGTTCCGCCGGAACAGCGTTCGAAATGGCCCGCGTGCTGTCGGCTAGCCCCGGTGAATGCGCCCTTCTCGTGTCCGAAGAGTTCGCTCTCGATAAGGTTCTCGGAGATGGCACCGCAGTTGAGAGCGAGAAACTTGGCGTCACGTCGCCGGCTCAAACGATGGAGCGTCTCCGCCGCCAACTCCTTACCGGTTCCACTCTCACCGATGAGGAAGACCGTGGCCTGGGTCGGTGCGACGCGATCGAGCAGGTCGTAGACCTTCTGCATCGCAGGGGAAGTCCCGACCATAGCCCCAAAACGACCCAACTCGCGGAGCTCCGCCCGCAGGGTCGAGATCTCGTGCTTGAGCTCCTGGTTGGATCGAACTCGCGCCAGCAGGGTCTTGAGTCGGGGTAGGTCGATCGGCTTGGTGAGGTAGTCGTAGGCTCCGAGACGCAGGGCTTCGACGGCGGTTTCGACCGTCGCCTTACCGGTGACCAAGATGACCTCGGCACGGAGCGTATCCGCGAGCTCTTCCAGGAGCTCTGTTCCGTGTCCGTCGGGCAGGATTAGGTCGAGCAGGATGACGTCGGGATGATGGGCCTCTATGTCGCGGCGTGCCTCGTCGAGGGTGGTCGCCATCCGCGTGGCGAATCCTTCGATGGCTACGAGAACAGCTAGTGCCTCGAGGGAGGTCGCGTCGTCGTCGACGAGCAGGGCAGTGGGCCGCGAGACCTGATCGTTCATCGCTTGGATTGTACGCGGAAAGCGACGTTGCGTGCTCGACGGACCTGAGGAGGGTCCTGAGCGGACTCGAACTCGAGAGTCTGCTTCTTGGAGGGGAGATTCTAGGAGCGGGGAGGTGGAGCGTACCCGAAGGAGTCACGTCGCTCCGGGCGGTTGGGTCGGTTGTGCGTGCGAGTTGCTTGTAGTCGGCGTCCCCGAAACTCTTCGACTTAGGTCCGATGTCTCCAGTCGTGACCAGTCGATGGTCAGCAGGCCGAGCCTGTCGATGGACAAGGATTCCCTGGAGGTTGCGACTGCCCTCGTTGAGATCCCAAGATCGCGATACCGGCGACCCTGCCGGTCCGGAGGAGCTGTCGCTGGCTGATATTCACGCAGATGGATCGCTAGCTGGATCGAGGGACTCAGGACTTAGTTGACTCGATCTGCGCCGACTGAATGTGCGATGACTGAGAGAACGTTGACTGTAGAAGGCTCGCTTGCGATGAGGAGGGTCCGGTGTGTGAACGCAGGGTGGCGGTGCGACGGGCCCGAACGACCAGTCGTTGGGGAGCTGGGCCAACCCAATGGAACGGGAAGGAGGTGACGAGGGTCAGGGCCGAGTACTCGGTTGCGTCGGTGATATCGCGGGTGGTGGGGTCGACCACGCGGGCCCACTCGACGACGAAGGACTCGGATCCGGCCGCGCTCTCGAGCACGATCTGATCCCCTCGTCGAATCCCCTTGAGTGACCGAAAGAAGGTGTCCCGGTGTGCGGTGATCACGACGTTGCTACCGGCACCGAAGATCGCACTACTGCGGAGTCGTCCCGCCGATCGCTCCAGTACATCGACGGTCGTCCCCTCGGCCACGGCCACCGAGAGTCCGAGTCGTGGAATCTCCAGCTGGGCGATGGTCGCGGCGATTTCGGGAAGGCTGGCGTCGATCTGGCTCGCTGGACCCTGAGTCGATTCTAGGGGCCAATGAGCCATTCGCTCAGTGGCGTCACTCCGGGAGCGATTTCCCTCGAATGCGGTGTAGCCAACGGCTAGGAAGCAGACCGCGGCGAACGTCCAGCAGAGCCACCCAAAGAGCCTCGAGGTGGTCATCTTGGTAGGCGTCGGCATGCTTATCCTCCCGGCGGGTCGTTGTGTAGCAGCTTCGTGCGTCGATCGAGTAACGAGGCCCCGACGAGAGTTTTCCGACTAGAGCAAGCGTTGCCGAAGGCCGCTCCGGTCAAGGTCGACCATGTCCTCGGGGGACGCTATTCGGGGCTGGGTCTGGCTCGTCGAGGCTCGGCGTCGCTATTGGCATGCTCGAGACGAGTCCCAGAGTTGGGGTCGCTGGAATCGCTTTCTGGATTGTCGGGCTGAGCTTCATAGTCTCTCCTTGGTTTCCTCGTGATGAGGTGCCGCGATCAAGGTGACCCGGCTTGGTGTTTGAGTCTGCAAGCACGAGGCCAGATCGGTGGGTAGAGTCTATCTAGTTG
>JAIOJS010000125.1 GCA_019911795.1 Thermoanaerobaculia bacterium
GACGCAGTAGATTCCCCCGCCATCGATGGCGGCGTTGTTCTGCGAGATCCTCGAACCCTCACCAAGAAGGAGGCTGGCCCCAGACGTGCCGTCGATATAGATGCCGGCCCCGAGTTCGGAGTCATTCCCGGAGACATCGACATCGAGGAGGGTCACATCGAAGGAACCGCGGATCTCGATGCCGCCTCCGTCGTCGGCATCGTCTTCGCCACCGGTGATGATCAGGTGCTGGAGCAGAATGGTGTGATCACCGTTACCGCCGATCTCCAGGACGGAGTCGGAACCACCGCCGGTCAGCGTCGAGGTCCCGGTGGAGCTGACCGCACTGCAGTCCGCGTAGCCGCCCTCGAGAGTCAGGCTCTTGGTGTAGATGTTGAAGTTCGAGTTCAGAGCGCCGAGGAAGTTGATGGCCTCGAGATGGAGGACATCCCCATCGACCGCGGCCCCGATGGCGGTCGCCAGATTGGTGAAGTCGCAGGCGACGACGTCGGTACCTACGGTATGGATGGTGGCGGCGCCCGGGCCAGTGAGGAGCAGGGTCCCGATGATTACCATACCCAAGGTCAGCCAAAGGAGCGGCCGTAGGCTGGGATGTCGAAGGTCTCCGCGGTCGAGGGCAGAGAATGGGCAGGGGTTGGCATTCAGTTGACGTAGCATCGTTTCTCTCCGAATTTTGTTGGATCTTGTGAGTACGTGTAGACCTTCTCAGCGAAGTCCGTGAAGCCAATCCTCGAGGACCAGCCGGGGCTGGCGGACTTCATCGGGCTGCAGTTCGAAGTGCCAGGCCACCCGCCGCTCCGGCCGGCGCGATGGCTTGATCAGGACATCAGTGGCCCTAGAGGGACCACGCGGTCAGGTCGCCCGACTCGAAACCGTCACCGAAGAGCGGGGGATCGAACTCATCCGCTCCGGCATCGAGACCGAACCCCACGGTCCGGCTGCTGTAGTCGAGATCCCGATCGAGCCCGGGAAGGTAGTCGAAACAGAAATCGATGGCTACAGAGTCAGCGGCGAGATGGAAATCGCCGGTCCCGGGATCGACGAGGCCAGGGTCGGCTCGCACAATCTGAGTGGCCCCCGGCAGATTGGGCGTTCCGACTGGGATCACGGCACAGTCTAGGGTCCAGTCGGCAGAACCCACCACGTCAAACAGATCGCCAGCGGCGGTATCGAAGATGGAAGCAACCCCAGTGAAGCCACCGCCCACCCAGAACAGCTCCTCCAGACCCGTGTTGTCAGAGAACGTGGATGACAGTGCCTGAACATGACCTCCGAGGTCGACTACTCCTGAACCGGTCCCCACCTCGATGCGGTTGCCGTAGACCAGGCAGCCTTCCATGATCAGTTCGCCCCCATTGCCGACATAGGCGATCGGGGCCTCACTGGCAAGGCCAGTTGGACCCTTGTTGTACTCGATCTTGGTGTACTCGATGTCGGCGAAGGCTCCACTCAGGACGACCATGGCCGCCCCGAATCCAGCCCGATTACCGCCGATCGTGGAACAGAGGGAGGAGGTGGGAACGTAGTAGATTTCACAGGGGCCAGTCTGGGTCATCGTAACCTCCACCGTTGGCCCCTCGGCGTAAAAGCCGCCCCCCTGACCAGCATCGTTGGACTGCAGGAGAGCCCGATCGAGGTCAAGCCGTGCCTGATCGCCGGTGATGTAGACACCTCCTCCGAAGCCGAGGCCGGTTCCGTCCCCCGCCTCGTTGTTGCGGATCTGCAGCGTCCCCTGTCGACCGCCGGTCCCCAGAACAGTGGCTCCGTCGATGAAGAAACCGCCTCCGTCGCCATCAGCGCGATTGTCCTGAACCAAGATGTAGTCGTCAGCGCCGGTGGGGCTGCCCAGCAAGTCGAGGTGACAGCCCGATCCCAGCCACCCTCCTCCGCCATCGTTGAGGGCGTGGTTGACGAGTAACTGGGTCTGAGCGTTGAACTCGATCAGTCCACCGTTCCGGCAGTAAATGCCACCACCGTCCACCGTGGCGTTGTTGCCGTCGATGGAGAGGTAGCGGGTGCTCAGTGTCGCTCCCAGGCTCCCGTCGATGAGGACGCCGGCCCCTCGCTCCGAATCATTGCCCGAGATCAAAACGTTGAGCATGACGACATCAATGTCCCCGCTGATCTCGACGCCTCCCCCGTCGTCGTTGTCGTCCTCGCCGCCTGTGATAATGAGATTCTCCAGCACGACGCCAAAGGAAGTGGGGCCACGAATCTCGACCACGGTGTCGGCGCCACCGCCACGAAGAATGCTCCGGCCGGTTGGAAGGGCCGCACTGCAGTTCGCGTAGCCACCCCGAATGACCAACCCAATCGACGTGATGTTGAAGTTGAACCCGGAGGCGCCGTTGAACTCCATGGTTTCGAGGCGTAGCTCATCTCCGTCGGTGGCATTGAGAATCGCCGTGGCGAGGTTCACGTAGTCACAGGCGACCGGATCGGAGCCCACTCGGACGATGGCCGCGAATCCAGAACTGGCACCGATCGAAGCACCGATCATGAGCGCGAACCCGACGGCGGCCCGAACGCGGTCTCCGCTTCCTCTCCCCACGCTCTTCTCAGAACTGTTCTTGACCGTTGTCGTTGAATGCATCGACTTCCTCCAGATCGTTCGTCACCATGGACCTCGTTCGACGACAGTAAAAGCAGCATCCGTGCCAGGCTTTCTACCGAGCGCAAATGTCCAGAATATAAGGACTTCACCGCTACTCCGGCGAGCCCTGGAATTCCCAACAATGGGAAAGCGGCAGGCCGCTGGGAGTTCCAGAAGAAGGGAGGCAAGCCCGCTTCGGCTCGACTCTCGTCGCGATTTCTCATGACTGAGAGGGCCTCTCTCGAGGGTGAGAGTCCCGGTCAGAAACCCATTGCGGTAGGCCGGCGATGCGAGTTGAACCAGCCCAGGAGGGTCTGGTCCGCGGTCGTCCAGAACGATCGGGCCCGGGCAAGAGCGAACGTGCCCGTCCCCTTGTCGGGCTCGGAGCGCCTCAGCGGATCATCGGGTGTACCATGGAGTGAACGCACCCTTCATGCCTGGGCATTGGAACCCGCAGCAGATTGAGTGGCTAGGCTCGAGGATGTCTCGAGTCCTTTCATCCGAACACCGGCCAACTGGTGCAGCCTGCCGCTGTAACCGGGGATCGAGACGCAATCCTTCCGCTACGAGTAGCTCTCGGGGCTCTTGTGTTCACAGCTCTAGACGTCGAAGAGGAGAGAACGAGTATGGATTCATTCCAATTGGGAGTCATCGGGACTTCGAGGAAGGTCGATGAACGCCGCGTTCCGATCCACCCAGATCACCTAAACCGCTTGCCTGAGGAGATCCGTCGCCAGCTGATCTTCGAAGAGGGGTATGGAGCCCCCTTTGGAGTGTCGGATTCGGAGATCGCCGAGCAAACCGGGGGCGTGGCCACGCGACATTCGCTCTTGGCTGACCTAGGCGCAGTGGTGCTCACCAAGCCTGAAGTCGCGGACCTGCAGGAGCTCAAGGAGGGTGGAATCCTCTGGGGCTATCCGCACTGTGCGCAACAGCGGTCGAACACCCAGGTGGCGATCGATCGCAAGCTGACCCTCATCGCGTTCGAAGACATGTTCGTCTGGGGCCCGGACGGCACCGTGGGCCGCCATACTTTCTACAAGAACAACGAGTTGGCCGGCTACTGCGCGGTCCTGCACGCGCTGCAGCTCAAGGGTATCGATGGGCACTACGGCAACCAGAGGAAGGTGATCATCTTCAGCTTTGGCGCCGTGAGTCGAGGCGCCATCTATGCGCTCAAGGCACATGGGTTCAGAGACATCACGATCTGCATTCAGCGTCCCGATCACGAGGTACGAGAAGAGGTCCTCGATTGTCACTACGTCCGAATTCTCAGCGGCGAAGCGGGCCAAGCGCGGATGCTCGTGGTGGAACACGATGGTAGCGTGCGACCCTTGGCTGATCTGATTCGAGAATCAGAGATCATCATCAACGGCACGTTTCAGAATCCGGATTCTCCCGTCGATTTCGTCACCGAAGAAGAGGTCGATTGCCTCCGGAAGGGTTGCTTGATCGTCGACGTCAGCTGTGACGAGGGGATGGGGTTCTTCTTCGCCAAGCCCACCACCTTCCAGAAACCGATCCTCGAGATTGGTGACGTGGACTACTACGCAGTGGATCACACCCCAAGCTACCTTTGGGAGAGCGCCTCGCGGGCCATCTCAGCCGCATTGGTTGTTCATGTGCCGACCGTCGTGGCCGGTCGCGCGCGTTGGCAGCAGAGCGAGACGATCAGGCGCGCCGTGAATATCGACGCGGGGGTGGTTCTCAAGCCTTCGATTCTGTCGTTTCAGAATCGCCGCGCGGACTACCCGCACGCTCCGATGGGGGCCTAGTTGTGACGGCCTACTTGACGCTCGGGGGCGACAGGGGTGGCCGAAAGCACCGCAACGTGGGCGAAGCCACCTCCAGGAAGTGAATCCAGGGCGGGCCTCGTGGAAGCGCTCCACGAGGCCCCTCGGATTGGGATCAGACGAGGTCGAAGCGGTCGAGGTTCATGACCTTGTCCCACGCTGCTACGAAGTCGCGCACGAACTTCTCCCCGGAGTCGTCGCAAGCGTAGATCTCGGCCAGGGCCCGTAGTTGGGAGTTCGAGCCGAAGAGGAGGTCGACGCGGGTACCGGTCCACTTGACCGCTCCCGTCCGCCGGTCCCGGCCCTCGTACGAGCCGTCGGTGGAGGCCGGTTGCCACTCCGTGCCAGGGTCGAGCAGGTTCGCGAAGAAGTCGTGGGTCAAGGTGCCCGGGCGATCGGTGAAGACGCCGTGCGGCGACTGTCCGGTGTTCGCGTTCAGGACCCGCAGACCGCCGACTAGCACTGTCATCTCAGGGGCGGTCAACGTCAGGAGTTGCGCCCGGTCGACCAACTGTTCCCCGGGAGAACGGGGATCGCCGGTTCCGAGATAGTTGCGAAAGCCATCTGACTTCGGCTCGAGGTAGGTAAAGGAATCAACGTCCGTCTGGTCCGCCGTCGCGTCCGTACGCCCGGGTGTGAACGGCACGCTGACGTCGTGCCCCGCGGCACGGGCCGCCGACTCGACCGCCACGCAACCGCCGAGAACGATCAGATCGGCCAACGACACCCTCTTGCCTCCCGTCTGGGCCTGGTTGAAGTCCATCTGGATGGCCTCCAGGGTCTCCAGTACCGCCTCGAGCTCGGCCGGATCGTTGACGCCCCAGTCCTTCTGCGGAGCCAGGCGGACCCGCGCTCCGTTCGCTCCCCCGCGCTTGTCCGATCCACGGAAGGTGGACGCGGAGGCCCAGGCGGCTCGGACCAGCTGAGGCACGGTCAGTCCCGATTTCAGCAATCTGGAGCCGAGCTCGGCAATCTCCTCTGGTCCGATGAGTTCATGGTCCACCGCGGGCACCGGATCCTGCCAGAGCAGCGACTCCTTCGGCACCTCAGGTCCGAGGTACGCCGAAACCGGTCCCATGTCGCGATGGGTCAACTTGAACCAGGCGCGGGCGAAGGCGTCGGCAAACGCTGCGGGATCCGCATGAAAACGACGGGAGATCGGTTCATAGATCGGGTCGAAGCGGAGGGAGAGGTCCGTGGTGAGCATGACCGGAGGGTGGGACTTCGTCGGATCGTGGGCGTCGGGCACGGTGCCCTGAGCCTTCGGGTCGGTCGGGATCCACTGGTGAGCGCCGGCTGGGCTCTTGGTCAACTCCCACTCATAGCCGAATAGGTTCTCGAAGAAGTTGTTGTCCCACCTCGTCGGTTGCGTGGTCCAGGCTCCCTCCAGGCCGCTGGTGATGGTGTCGTAGCCCATCCCGGTGCCGTGGTGGTTCTTCCAGCCGAGGCCCTGGAGCTCGACATCCGCCGTCTCGGGGTCGTGGTCGAGGTTGTCAGCGGTGCCCGCTCCGTGGGTCTTGCCGAAGGTGTGACCACCGGCGATGAGGGCTACGGTCTCTTCGTCGTTCATCGCCATGCGCGCGAACGTCTCCCGGATATCTCGGGCCGCCGCGATCGGATCCGGATTGCCGTTGGGACCCTCCGGATTCACATAGATCAGGCCCATCTGGACCGCAGCCAACGGGTTCTCGAGTTCCCGATCGCCACTGTAGCGCTCGTCGCCGAGCCATTCTGCCTCGGCTCCCCAGTAGATGTCCTCCTCCGGCGCGAAAACGTCCTCACGACCCCCGGCGAAGCCGAAGGTCTCGAATCCCATCGACTCCAGGGCGCAGTTTCCCGCCAGAACCATCAGGTCCGCCCAAGAGATCTTTCGACCGTACTTCTGCTTGATCGGCCAGAGCAGACGGCGGGCCTTGTCGAGGTTGACGTTGTCGGGCCAGCTATTGAGTGGCGCAAAGCGTTGGGAGCCGGAGGAAGCACCGCCGCGGCCGTCCCCGATGCGGTAGGTACCGGCGCTGTGCCAGGCCATCCGGACGAAGAGCCCACCGTAGTGACCGAAGTCGGCGGGCCACCAATCCTGCGAGTCCGTCATGAGGGCGACCAAGTCTGCCTTGACCTCGTCGAGTGGAAGGGACTCGAACTCCTTGGCGTAGTCGAAGTCTTCGTCCATGGGATTGGACTGCGACGAGTTCTGGTCGAGAACCCTCAGGTTGAGTTGATTGGGCCACCATCGTTGGTTGGCCGTCGTGCCCCGGGCCTGCGAAGCGTGCATCACCGGGCACTTGCCCGAACTATTAGTCGACTGGTCACTCATGGTCTCATCCTCTCGTCATCGAGTTTGGGGGTTGGATTGGGTTTGGTCTTGGGCAGTCCCGGGCGTTGACTCCGGCGGACGACAGCTCGGACAGTGTCCCCAGAAAATGACCTCAGCCTCGTCGATCGCGAAACCGTGGTCCTCGTCCGAGAAAAGGCAGGGCGCTGCACCCACCGCACAGTCGATGTCGAACGTCAGCCCACAGCCCCGGCAGATCAGGTGATGGTGGTTGTCACCAACGCGATCCTCGTACCGGGCCGCCGATCCCGCCGGTTGGATCCGGCGGATGAGTCGCTTCTCGACCAGGACTCCGAGGGAGTCGTACACCGCCTGACGGGAGACCGATCCGATCACTTCGCGGACATCGCCGATCAACTCATCGGCGGTGGCGTGCGGATGCGACGCCACGGATCGCAGAATGGCCAGGCGCTGTGCGGTCACTTGCAGACCGTGCGCATGGAGGAGTTGTTCGAGATCGCTCACACCTCCAATCTAACCATGAATTATGGACTCAGTCAAGAATTGGACCGGATCTAAAGTTCTTGCGCTATAGGCGATCCAAACCGTTCGTATCCCCATCATGCTGCGCCTCTCCGGTCCCTCTACCGGCCCGCAAGTGAGTTGCCGTGAAGGCACATCCAATCGGCATAGTTCCACCGCGACCAGCGACTGCCTGCGTCCTCCCGGTAGTTTGCACCGCGATCGAACTGCTGGTAATTTCGTCTCAGTCGCGCTGCCTTCGGCACCGCATACCGCCGTCGAGAGGCGCTGCAGCGGGTGATCCCGCCACGCTCGACGCCGGTCCTCGAGCAAGGGCGCCTTCTCAAGGAGGTTGCCTTATGGTCCAGTTCCGGAACGACGACCCTGTGGGTCGTGTCGTGGGTTTGTGGCGCTATCCGGTCAAGTCAATGGCGGGCGAGGCGCTGGCGGAGGTGGAAGCATCCTGGCATGGGTTCGCCGGAGACCGACGCTGGGCGTTCGTGCGAGATGGAGTGCCGGACAGTGGATTTCCCTGGCTCACCCTTCGGGAGCGTGGAGACCTGTGCCACTACCGGCCTTCGTTCGTCGACCCCTCAGGGCCCGACAAGTCGAGAACGACGATTAGGACGCCTTCGGGAAACGTCCTCGACGTTTCCGATCCGGCACTGGCCGCTGAACTCGGCCCGGGCGGAACCCGGGTCATCAAGCAGGACCGCGGCGTCTTCGACACCTTCCCCCTGTCGCTCATCACCACTCAGACGGTGGCCCAACTCGGCCAGGCGGTTGGCCGCGAGCTCGACATCCGGCGATTCCGACCAAACCTCCTGGTCGAGGCCGTCGCCGAGGTGCCCTTCCCCGAGGACGATTGGGTGGGTTCTCAGCTCTGTATTGGTGGCCTACGCTTTCGCGTCGACAAGCGCGACGGCCGGTGCGCAGTGATCACTATCGATCCTGAAACTACTGAGCGAGATCCCTCGATCTTGAGAGCAGTGGCTCAGGATCGGCAAGGCTACCTGGGTGTCTACGGAACTACGGTGCAGCCAGGGCGCGTCGCGGTGGGCGATGCGGTGTTCGTCGAGCGCCGCTGATGAGCCAGCCCTTCGGCTCGAGACCTTGCCCAGTTTGAACGAGGCCTAGTCGAGGCCCGAGACGGTCTCGAAATCAGGCTGGTTTCAAGGGACGCCGACCACCACGCCACCCCACTCCCCCGACGTCAGCTCCTCGACGACGACCGCGACCTGCCCCTCACTCCCCTTCCACTCCAGGTCCATCGTATGCACGAATCCGCCCATCGTGCCAAGGGTGACCGACTGGTGTCCAACACTCTCCTGGTCGCCGGACCGAACCAGCACCGAGACCCGAAAGACGCCGCCCCCGAGGGCCGCCATCAACTCGCGCAACGCCGCTAGATCGGTCTCCACCTCCAGCGTCCCCGCCACCCCCTTCCCTTCGCTGTGGACTCCGCCGACACTGGCGCTAACCGGCAGCCGGCCGCGGTCGACCGCTCCGTCCAGTAGCCTCTGCAGCCGAAGCTCCACTTGGGCCTCCGAGGACTCCGAGGCCACCACTTCCGGCGCCCGCACTGTAACCCCAGACCTGGACGCCGTCACCGCGAGACCATGATCGGCGCCATCCGGCGGTCGAGCTGCCTGATAGCTCAGGCGATACCACCCATTCGCCCCCGCGAGGGCCGTTTCGACCCCCTGTCCTCCCACCGCGACGTCGCCACCGCTGGGCTGCGCAATCCGCCGCTGTCCCAGGATCGGGTCGAGCACGAGGGCCCCCGGCTCGATCTGGGTACTCTGCGAATCGGTAAGGAACGACCGCACCCGATGGCTCCCATCCTCCGACGCGGAGGTGGTGGATCTCGCGGCGCCCGCCGCGACGGTGATCACCCGCCACCCCTTGCCGGCCAGTTCGGCGGCGATCTTCTGAACCTGTTCGCCGGAGTTGAACCCGCCGAAGCGACTCCGCAGGTCTCCCTGGACCCCCGGGGAGAGACCCTCAGCCAATGGAATGTAAAACTCGTCGGGGTTCTCGTCGAAGCCGGCCCCGACCAGGAGGAGGAGGCGCGGACCCTCGACCCCGGCAGAGAGCGCCCAGTCGGTGAGAACGTCGAGAGCGGAGACGATGCTGCGGTGTTCCTCTCCAACCGCGGCTAGCGTGCGGATGCGGAGTTGGTTTACCGAGGCCGCCCGTCCGGGGATCGCCTTGATGTCACGGGTGTACTGGCGGCGAATCTCCTCGATCGCTGGCCGACCAGTGCTCGGGACCTCATAGCTGCTGATGAACTCGGCCAGGTGGGTGGGATCGCGGGTCGGTTCGAGGACCC
>JAIOJS010000126.1 GCA_019911795.1 Thermoanaerobaculia bacterium
GTTCAGCGGCTCGTGGGCGCGGCGTTCGCCGTGTCGCTGTCGATGTTGCCGTCCACCAGCGACACCGTCCGGTCGCACTGCTTCGACAGGCGCCGGTCGTGCGTCACCAGCAGCACGGCGCAGCCGAACTCGCGGTTGAACTTGCGGAACAGTCCGAACACCTCGGCCGCCGACTTGCTGTCGAGGTTGCCGGTGGGCTCGTCGGCCAGCAGCAGGGCCGGGCGGTTGATCAGCGCGCGCGCCACCGCCACACGCTGCTGCTGTCCGCCGGAAAGCTGGTCGGGCGGGCGGTGTTCCAGACCGGCGAGGCCGACCTCGGCCAGCAGTCCGCGGCCACGATCAATCTGTTCGCGACTGGGCTTGCCGGTCGCCACCATCAGCGGCATCAGCACATTCTCCAGCGCGTTGAAGGCCTGGATCAGATGATGGAACTGGAACACGAAGCCGATCGCGCTACCCCGCAGCGCGGTGCGGCGCGCGTCGTCCATGCTGCGGGTGGCTTCGCCCAGCAGAAAGAGCTCGCCGGCGGTAGGCTTGTCCAGCAAGCCGATCACGTTGAGCAGGGTGCTCTTGCCCGAGCCCGACGCGCCCACCAGTGCGGCGAAGTCTTGACGCTGCAGGCGCAGGTCCAGCCCGTGCAGCACTTCTACCTCGGTAGGCCTGCCGACGTTGTAGCTCTTTTTCAGGCCCTGCAGCCGCAGCACCTCTTGGCCGGCATCATGCTCAGACATGACGGATCGCCTGCACCGGGTCCAGGCCCGAGGCGCGCCGCGCCGGAATCGCCGCCGAGACGATGCCGGTCACCGTCGCCAGTACCGTCGCGGCCACCAGCAGCCACGGATCCACCGGGATGTAGAAGAGCTTGGGCCCGAAGGTATTGAACGCGCCGACTAGGCCGTAGCCCGCCATGCCTCCGACGAGCGAACCGGCCAGGCCGTACATCGCGCCCTGCAACAGGAACACCCGCAGCATCTGCTGTCGCGTCGTGCCCATCGCGCGCAGGATGCCGATCTCGCGCGTTCGCTGCACTACGCTCACCGACAGCACGCTGGCGATGCCCAGCGCTACGCTCAGCGCCACGAACACGCTGATCATCCGGGTGGACAGGCTCTGCGAGCGCAACGCGTTCATCAGCTGGGCGTTGGTTTCCATCCAGCTCTCGGCCTTCAGTCCGGTGAGGCGGGCGATGCGCGCGGCCACCGGCTGCGCCTCGAAGATATCTCGCACCGTGACGTCGATGACCGTCGCGGCGCCCGGCAGGTTCAGCAGCGTCTGCGCCTGCTTCATATCCAGATAGACGTAGCGCTCGTCAAGCTCGCGAACACCCAGCTCGAAGATGCCGGTCACGTTCACCACGCTTTCGCCGCCCTGGCCGCCGTCGAGCCGCAGCTTGTCGCCCACCCGCAGGCCCAAGTTGGCTGCCAGTTGCTTGCCGATGACCGTATTGCCCGCGCCGATGCGGAACACGCCGGCGACAACGTCGTCTTGGATCGGGATGATGCGCTGGTAGCGCGCCGCATCGATGCCGAGCAGCGCAACCGATTCCAGCGCCTCGCCACGGCGCGCGAAGGCCGGGCCCGAGATCACCGGTGACACCGCGCTCACCTGCGGCAGGTTGTCCAGCACGTCGCGCACTTGCTGCCAGTTGTTGATCGAGCGCAGGCGCTGGGCGCGCTTGCTCTCGAGCACCAGCTGCACACTACCTTCGGTGGGCTCGAGAATGCGATTAATCTCCTCGGGGGGCTGTACCCGGATGTGCGCCTGCGTGCCCAGGGTTCGCTCGATGATGTTGTCCTGCAGGCCGGTGATCAGCGCGGTCAGGAACACGATCACCGCCACGCCGACCGCGATGCCGACGAGGATCAGCATGCTCTGCGCCTTTCCTTCGCGCAGGAACTTGGTCGCGATGGTCCACTCGACCCACATCGGCGTCACTCCAATTTCGCCGGCAGCTCATTGCGGCTGGCGGGATCAATGGCATCGGTGAGGGGAGCGGCCTTCCGGACGCGGGTGCGACCGCCTTCCTCCACCGGCGCCGCGGCATTGGCGAGGATCCAGTCGCCGGGTTCCAGTCCGCGGGTGATCTCGGTCATGGCCAGACCGCGGAGACCCAGGGTCACGTCGCGACGCGTGGCGTGGCGGTCAACGACCAACCACAGTTGGGCACGGTCACCGTCGACCGCGCCCAACGCATCGTTGGGAACGACCAAGGCATGCTCGCGGCGACCGGTCTCCACGTTCACCGACACCGTCATGTCCTGGCGCAGGAAGCCGGGTACCGGCGCAACCGTGAGCCTTATGTCGACCGAGCCGCGCTGCGGATCGACGCTGGGGGCGATGAAGGTGACTCGAGCCGGAAACGGCCGCGAAGGGTAGGCATCAGCGACGCACATCGCCGATTGGCCAAGTGCCAGGACCTCGAGGTTCTTCTCGTCCAGCGGCACCAGCACTTCGGTCGCACCCTCGCGGGCGATCTCGAACAGGATGCGGCCGGGCTGCACCAGGTCGCCGGGCTCGGCGTTGCGGGTCAACACGGTGCCGGCGACTTCGGCGCGGATCGTGGTTTTTGCCAACTGGGCGCGGGCGGTGGCCAGGCGGGCGCGGGCCGAGGCTTCGGAGGGATTGCCCGCAGCCAGTGTGTCGGCCGCCAGGCGCGCCCGTTCGGTGGCCAGGCGGGCGATGGTCTCGGCCTGTACCGCCTGCTCCATGGCTTCGCGTGCGATCAGCTCGCGCGCGAACAGGTCGCGCCGTCGCGTAGCCTCACGGCTCGTCTGGGCCAGACGGGCCTCGGCCTCGCGTAGGGCGGCCTGTGCCTGCGGGCGCGTCGACTGCTGCAACTCGGCCAAGGCCGCCTCGGCTTCGCGCACCGCAGCCTCCAGGTCATCGGAGCGCAGCATCGCCAGCACGTCGCCGGGCTGCACGCTGTCGCCCTCTTGCACACGCCGCTCGACCAGCACACCGGTGATGGGGCTGCCGACCTGGGCGCGCGAAACCGCCACCACCCGGCCGGTGGCCACCACGGTCTGCACCAGTGGCTGCGCGGCTACCTGGTAGCCGTCGAAGGCGGGTCCCCGCGACCACTGAACCACGACCCAGGCCACGGCTCCCACCGCAAACACCAGCGCGGCGAGGGCAAAGGGTCGCTTCATGGCCGGGCTCCGGGTGGTGCGGGACAGCCGCCTTTTCGAGCAAGAGGTCTGCGAGATAGAGGACTCATACTTTCAGTATAAGGGCTCTCGTTAAGCCCTCCCGAAGTCAGTCGTTCGTGGCGTTTGGCGTGGCCAATCGGCCAAAACGGACTCGACTTTGAGCGCGAGTATCCAGAGCGCCGCGAGTTTGGTCGGTTCTCCTCAACCAGGGCGATTCGTATTGATCGCTGCGATGTCCGAAACCCCCAACATCGCTTCGGCTCGCCGGTTTAGGTCCATCAGCTCACCTTGGATGCGAAGCCGCTCGGCCTCCAGCTCGTCCGATGTGAGGTGTCTGGGGACGACCGCAGGGCGTCCCGCGATCGCGACCGCTTGGGTCCCGGGCCATGGAAGGATCAGTCTGTCCCAGGAGCGGAGCCGCGAGGAGGATTTGACGGCCATGCCCACCGGGAGAATGGGGAGGCCCGTCATCTGCGACAGAACCAGCGCTCCGACCTTCAACTCGTAGAGCGGGCCGCGGGGTCCATCCGGAATGAGCAGGACTGAGGATGAGTCCCGCCGGAGGATCTGGAAGAGCTTGCGCAGGCCGCTGGCGCCGCCCCGGCTCGAGGAGCCCCGGACGACACCGGACCCCAGGCCCAGGCCGACTCTGGTGGCCAGCTCACCGTCGTCGGAGAGACTGATGAGGACGCTAATCGGACGTCCCCTGCGAATGATGGTCTTGACGAAGTAGGGCGTGGCGATCACCAAGCGGTTGTGCCAGGCCAGGAGGATGTGGGGTTCGCCTCGTTGGTCGATGGCGGCCATGCCGCCGGACTCGTCGATCAACTGCCAGCGGAAGGTGACGCGGAATAGATGGACGATCGCACAGACTAGCCAGGCTCCGATGCTGAGGAGCAAGGAGTGACGCCGGCTTCGGTCTCCCGGTGCCCTGGGAGGGCTCGACTCATCGGTCGGATCGACTTCGGACGGATGGCTACGCGTCATCGAGTTGCCTGCATGTCATCGAGAAGTTTGCCATCGAAGGTTTCCACCGGCGACAAGTGTAGCCGTTGCCGATGGTGGTCCTCATTCGGGTTGACAGTCGAGGTTTGCGCTGCTCTAATCTGGTGGCCGCGAGGCCACCTATCATGACGAAGACCACCTCCACCACCTTTCCCGTGACTGACGCTCTGAGCCCGACCGGACTCGGCGCAACGGCGATGGGGCAGGGTTGCGATGCGAGCTGGTGGGGCTTCGTGCATCATCACGTCGAGTGATCGGGGCCAGTGTCCCGATCCAAACGATTCGGGTACCAGGCAAGCCAACGACACCAACGAACCTTCCTCCCGAATCGACTGGAGGAATTTTTCGTTGTCAGTTCGAGCCGAGATCGTCGCTAGCCTCACCCGGGAACCGAGTCCGGAAGAGCTGCGCGCCATTCCTTCGTCCGTATCGGTACTGGAGGTGCGCGCCGATCTCTGTGGGGATCTCGATGCCGCTCGGCTTCGCGAGTCCTTTGGGGGACGACTGCTCTACACCTTGCGCAGCCACCGTGAAAGCGGAGCCGATCGGCTCGACGGGGATGATCGGGTAGAGCGAATCCTCGCCGGGAGCGCGGGCTACGACCTCGTCGACCTCGAGGCACGTCGCGACCTGGTGCCGGGACTCCTCGAACCCATCTCGCCGGACCGCCGTATCCTGTCGTGGCACGGTCCCGCTCTCGATGTGGAGGGTCTAGCGCAGAAGTTCCTCGAGATGGCTCGGGTCGAAGCAGTGCTTTACAAGATGGTTCCCTCGGCCCGACGGTCCGGAGACGAGCTCGCTGCCTTGCAGCTCCTGGTGGAGCTCGGTCGCCGGGATGTGATCGCCTTCTCCTCGGGACCAGCCGCAACTTGGTCGCGACACATTGCGGCCCGCTTGGGAGCACCCTGGATCTACGGCTCGGCCGGGTCGGAGCCCGCCGCCCCCGGTCAACCCTCGGTGGAGGATCTCATCCGCGACTATGGTTACCCCGAGATGCGACCGCTGCAAGGGGTGTGCGGGGTGGTCGGACACCCCGTCCACCAGTCGCTGTCGCCGCGTCTCCACAACGCCGCCTACCGCCGACTCGATCTGCCCCTTCTCTATCTGGCCCTCGATACCGATCGCTTCGCGGACTTCTGGCTGGAAGTGGTGGAGGAGGACACCCTGGCGAGCACCGGCATGCCCTGGGTTGGATTCTCGGTAACGAGTCCCGACAAGGCGCAAGCCCTGTCGGTCGCGGCCGCGTCGAGCCCGCTCGCCGATCGCGTCGGCGGGGCCAACACCCTGATCCGCACCGAAGACGGTTGGGCCGCAGAGAATACCGACGCCGAGGGAGTGGTTCATGCCCTCGAGGAGGCGAGCGGGTCCGTCGTCGGACGCCGCGTGGTCGTGGTGGGAGCCGGACGAGCCGGCCGGGCGGGAGCGCTTGGGCTCAAGCTCGCGGGGGCCGAGGTCACCTTGGCCAATCGCAATCGCGATCGCGGCCTGGCGGTGGCCGAGGAACTCGATCTTCCCTTCGTCAGTCTCGAGTCGCTCGATGTCTCAGGCTTCGAGGTGGTGCTGCAGGCGACAACCCTGGGCCGGCACTCGAAGGACCCACTACCGTTCGACCCCGCCTCACTGACGGAGGGCACGATCGTCATGGACTACGTCTACAGCCGTCGTCTCACGCCGCTCCTCGTCGCGGCTCGAGAGCGCGGACTGCGCATCATCGACGGCCGGGAGATCCTCCTGGCGCAGGCGGTCCGTCAGTTCCAGCTGATGACTGGGCAGGATCTGCCGCTCGACCTCGGCCGTCAGGTTCTCGGGCTGGAGGAACCATGAGAGTCTCGGCCGAACTGCCGCTCGGTGTCGCCTCCCTGTTCGGGGCCGCGGCCCGAGAGCGTCGCCGCCTCGAAACGGACCTGGTGACTCTGCTCGAGGCTCGGGGTTTCGAGGAGGTCATCTTGCCGATCCTCGACTACGTCGATCCCTACGAGGCGATCCTGGGTCCAGGGGCGCGATCGGAGTTGTACCGCTTCACCGGACGGGAGGGCGAGACCCTGGCCCTGCGCTCCGACTTCACGCCGATGCTGGCCCGCCTGCTGGCGCCGCGGGTACCGGTCCTGGAACTCCCGGCGCGTTTCTTCTACCGGGGCGATGTCGTCCGCTACCGCGAGCCACGCGTGGGGGCTCGTCGCGAGATGTACCAGTTGGGCACCGAGATCGTCGCCCCTCCGGGGGAGTCTTCGGAGCGCGAGGCCCTGGAAGCGTTTGTCGAGCTTCTCGATCGGGTGCCGGGACCGCGGCCTCGTATCGTGCTGGGACTCGCCGGAGCGCTGGATGAACTCCTGGGGCGAGCCGAGGATCCCGCGCGGCTGTTGGAAGCGATCGGACGCCGAGAGCGAGCCGCGGCGCGAAACCTCTCCAGCGCGCTCCTCGAAGTGGTGGAAGGGGGCGTCCCCAGCGATCCTTCGGCCCTTGGGTCCACGATGGCGGCACAGTTGGGCGATCTGCAGACGACCCTGGCCGAGCTTTCCGGCCGCTACACCGGCATCGACTGGGAGCTCGACTTGGCAGAGTTTGCTGCCACCGGGAGCCGCTTCGTTGACGACAGTGCCGGGGCGCGGTCCTACTACGACGGTGTGGTGTTTCGCGCCTACCTCGGTCGCGAGGCGACTCCGGTGGGCGGGGGCGGGCGCTATGACCGTCTCTTCGAGCGCCTGGGGGCCAACGTTTCGGCGGTCGGCTTCTCCCTGGGACTCGACGGCCTCTTGGCTGCTAGTCAGGGCGGTGATCGATGAGAGACTTGATGCAGTCCAGCGACACGCAGCGCGGATCTCGGTTGCGATTGGCTCTCCCCAAGGGGCGCAACTTGAAGCCCACCGTCAAGGCTCTACGGGCGGCAGGCATCGCCCTGGAAGGGCTCGATCTCGACGGTCGTGCTCTGCGCCAGGAGTTTCCAAAGGAGGGACTCGAGGTCCTTCTCCTCAAGAACTGGGACCTTCCGGTCTACGTCGAGCATGGAGTGGCCGACCTGGGAATCGTCGGCAGCGATGTCCTCGCCGAGGTGGACGGCGACCTGCTGATCCCGCTGCGGCTCCGGGACGGTCGCTGTCGACTCTCGCTGATCGGGCGTCCCGGTAGCTTTCCCCAGCCCGGAATGCAGGTCAGGCTCGCCACGAAGTACCTGGCTGCGGCTCGGAAGTACCTCGCCGGTGCGGCGTTCTCGGCCGAGGTGTTCCCGCTGGGAGGTTCCGTGGAACTGGCGCCGTTTCTCGACCTCGCCGACCTGGCGATCGACATCGTGCAAACCGGGGCGACCCTGGCTGCGCACGGATTGGTCGAACTCGAGACGATCGAAGAGGTAGCCCCGTGTGTCGTGGTCAACCGAGCCGGGTTTCAGGCTCACCGACGACGCATCAACGAATGGATGGATGGACTGGAACGAGCGGAGGTAGCGAGCTAATGGCACTGTTGGAAATCGTCAAGGCATCATCACGCAAGGGACGAGCGCGGATCGAACGGTTGGCCCAACGCGGCGACGAGGTGGTCAGTAGCAAGGTTCTGCAGAGTGCCGCGCGGATCGTCGAGGGTGTGCGCCGGGGTGGCGACAAAGGACTGTTGGAGTCGGTGCGTAGACTCGATGGGGTCCGGGTGCGGAAGGTGGAGGAACTGCGTCTTGGCGGCGAGTCCCTCCCCAGCAACTCACCGAAGTTGCCGGTCGGGTTCGTCGAGGGCCTGGAGCGCTCGATCGCTGCGGTCGAACGCTATCACCGCCGTCAGATCCACAGCGGGTTCACCATCGAGGACGGTGGCATGCGTCTCGAGGAACGGCGGACACCCCTCGAGCGGGTTGGAATCTACGTTCCCGGCGGACGGGCCGCCTACCCTTCGACCGTGGTCATGACGGTGGTTCCGGCTCGCCTCGCGGGCGTCCGGGACATCGTGGTGGCGACGCCCTGGAAGTCTCTTCAGAACAGTCCGGCCTTGCAGTACACCTTGCAACGCCTCCGTGTCAATGAAGTCTGGGGGATCGGTGGTGCCCAAGCGATCGCGGCTCTGGCCTACGGCACGGAGTCGATCGATCGGGTCGACAAGATCGTCGGTCCCGGCAACGCTTGGGTGACCGCGGCGAAGCAACTCGTCAGTCGGTCGGTTGGCGTTGAGTCATTGGCCGGACCCTCTGAGGTGGTGATCCTGGCTACCAAAGACTCTTCGGCCGAATGGATCGCCGCCGATCTGTTGGCGCAAGCGGAGCACGATCCCTTCGCGGCGGCGATGTTGGTCACTCCCAGTCGGGCTCTGAGTAAGGCGGTCGCGGCCGAGGTGGCCCTGCAGTTGAAGCAGCTGCCCCGCGACACCGCCGCGAAAGAGTCGCTGGCTCGCTTCGGGACGGTCTTCGTGGTCGACGACATCGAAGCGGGATTCCACCTGGTGAACGAAATCGCACCGGAACACCTGCAACTCGTGGGCAAGGCGGCAGAGGCTCTCGCCGAGCGCACTCTAGTGGCAGGAGCGGTCTTCGTTGGCGCCGCGACCCCGGAGGTCTTCGGCGACTACGTCGCGGGTCCCAGTCACGTTCTGCCGACTTGTGGGGGGGCGCGCTACGCCTCCGCCCTTGGAGTCGACGACTTCATCCGCCGTTGGCACGTCGTGCAGTGCGCGCCCGGAGCGGCGAGCCGCTGGGCCTCGGCCGCAGTGGCCCTGGCCGAGGCCGAGGGGCTACCCGCTCACGCCGAAGCAGCGCTGAGGCGAGTGCGGTGAGTTCCGCGACGTCTCAGGACCCCACGCGTTGGGTCCGTCCGGAGTTGCGGGCGATTCCGCCCTACACCCTGGACCTTTCGCCGTGCCGCTTCAAGCTCGATCAGAACGAATGTGCCTGGGAGCTTCCCCTTCCGGTCAAGCGGCGGGTGGTCGAAGCACTGGTCGCGAAGCCGTGGGGACGCTATCCGGACTTCCACGGCGACGAGCTTCGTGAGGAGCTGGGACGACGTTGGAGTTGGCCGGCCGAGGGTGTCCTGGTGGGCAACGGTTCCAACGAGCTGCTCGGCGTGGCGCTCGACGCTCTGGTTGGACCGGGCCGGACCGTCCTCGGTGCCGATCCCACCTTTGGACTCTATCGCCGGATGATCGAGAGGAGCGGGGGAGAGGCCTGCTTTCTTCCTCCTCGCGACGATCTCCGTCTACCGCGGGAAGCCCTGCTCCACGCGATCGACGCGCAACCCGAGCGCCCGCTGTTGCTCTGCTCGCCCAACAATCCCACCGGAGACGCCCTAGCACCGGCCGAACTGGCTGAACTTCTGGACCGACTGGAGGGCCCCCTCCTCCTCGACGCGGCCTACGTCGAGTACTCGGAGTACGACTATCGCCCCCTTCTGGACCGCTATCCCAACCTGCTGATCTTCGGTAC
>JAIOJS010000127.1 GCA_019911795.1 Thermoanaerobaculia bacterium
GATCACCCCTACCAGCGGTGGCGCCGGTGCCGGGCCCGAGGTCTATCGCGTGCCTTGGCGCGTGCTGACGGGAGTCGAGAGAGCTCCGGGAGAAATAGCCCTCTATTGGTTTCCGGTCTCAGAGGAGAGCGCCCTGAGCTCGGACCTCATGGCTTCTCGGAAGTTGACACTGTGGTCCGGACAGTGCGTCGGCATGGGGCTGGTTCCGGCCGACAATGCGGAGATCCGGCAGCGCTTTGGAGCCGGAACCCCGGAGATGGTGATCCTCTTGACCAACGAGGGAGGAGAGATTGCCCGGATCGTGGCGAGTGACGGGCCGTTGGAGTTGGGGGCGATCGAGGACCTTCTCGAGAATGAGATGCAGGCTCGTCGGAGGATCGTCGACGAGACCCTCGATGCGGCGAAGAGTGCGCGCAAGCGCGACGACGAGGCCGGAGCGATCGCGCTCTACCTCCAGGCCTTTGGCCAGCGCTGTCTGTTCCCAGGAGCGGGCAAGAAGGCGGCCAAGGAGCTCAAGAAACTGGGACGGCCTGTCCCCAACGATGTCACCTGGCGATTCGGGGACGACGGTCCCGATCTGGTCGAGCCCGATCTGGGAGACCGAGTTGGTGAGCGGATTCTGCGCTCCATCGAGCGCGGCCTGCAGGCCGAGTCTGAGTTGAAGATCGACGAGGCACGCCGGTACTACCAGTCGGCTCGCGAGGCGGATCGCGGCGACGCGGTGCCGCTCCGCTATCTCGGCGAACTGCATCGTCACCATACCGGCGATTGGGAAGCGGCGACCTCGATCTTCGAGGAGATTTTGTCGATGCCGGCGGATCCAGTGTCGCGAGCTGTCGCCTACCAGGGACTGGGGAAGATGGCCCTGAACGCCGGGGAGTTCGATCGGGGTCTGGAGGGACTGGAGGAGTCGGTTCGGACCTACCCGCTACCCTTGGCCTATCGCAATCTCGCCGTCTATTGGAACTCCGAAGGGGAGGTGGAGAAGGCTTGGGCTTATACCGAAAAGGCCCTGGAGTTGGCTCCAGAGGATCCCTACAACCAGGTTTTCGCCGCAACCTACTTCGTCGACCAGGGGCGAGGTGCCGAAGCTCTCCGCTTGGCTCAACGCTACGGTGGGATGCTCGAGGCGTCCTACAACCTGGCCGCGATTTACGCTCGGCTCGGCGACAGCGAGAAAGCGATGAGCCTGTTGTCCCGCCACTTCGAGGAGTATGAGCAGTACGACTCGGTGCGAGCGCGTGAGATGAAGGAGGCCCGCGAGGACGTCATCTTCGCCGACTTCCACGACGACCCGGAGTTCCGTCGCATCACGAGCCTAGCTGCAAGCAACTAGACTTGCTGGATGGCGGGACCGATGCGCTCGAGGCTCGTCCTTCGGACCCAGTCCTAGCAGACCCAGTCCAAACAGACCCAGTCTAAACAGACCCAAGCCTAGCGAATCTAGTCGCGCCCTCCGAGGACCCCGCCGCGGATCAGGAAGTACAGGAGCGTCATCAGGGTCGCCGAGGCGGCGGCGACGTAGGTCATGGCCGCCGCATTGAGGACCCGACTGACGCCGGCTCGCTCGCCGTCCGTCACGATACCGTATTCGAAGGCGAGCTTCTTGGCCCGCGCCGAGGCATCGAACTCCACGGGCAGGGTGACGATCTGAAAGAGGAGGACGGCGGAGAACAACAGGGCGCCGACGACGATCATCCCGGTGCTGCTGAAGATCAGTCCACCCAGCATGACCATGTAGCCGACGTTGGAGCCGATGTTGGCGGTCGGTACCAGGATCGACCGGATCCACATCGGCTTGTACGCCTGCGCGTGTTGCACCGCGTGACCGGCCTCGTGACAGGCTACGCCGACTGCGGCGATAGAGGTCGATCCATAGACCGGCTCCGACAGCGCCAGCTGCTTGGTGCTGGGGTTGTAGTGATCGGTGAGGTAGCCGTTGTGGGGAACGACAGTGACGTCTTGTATACCGGCGCGGGCCAAGACCATCTGGGCCGCTTCGGCCCCGGTCATTCCCCGCAAGGTCCGGACTTGGGAGTACTTCTTGAACGTCGACTTGGTGAGAAAGCCCGCGACCATCGAAAAGAGGAAGGCGGGGGCGATGAACAGCAGGTACATGGGGTCGAAAAACAATTGATATCTCCTTGGCGCCTAGGCCGTGCAGTCTTCCCACGCGTGGATGAGAGCGATCTGGTGCTCTACCATCCAGCCGCGTACATTCTAGAGAACCGATTTCGGCAGCTGTCTATTCCGCGAGGTTCGTTCGACGCCTTTCGGACGGTCAGACGGGCTCGCCAAGAATATCGAGCAGGCTCTTCATGTGTTGCGCCAAGGCTTCTTCGCTGGAAGCCTCGACTACCAGCCGTAGATAGGGCTCGGTATTGGAGGGGCGCACGTTGAACCACCAGTCGGGATAGTTTACCGAGACACCGTCCAGCCAATCGATTTCACCATCGGAGTAGGTTTCGGCGAGGAGTTGCATCCGCGCCTGTTTGTCCTCGACCTTGAAGTTGGTTTCGGGGCTCTTGGCGTAGCGACGCAGAGGAGCGACGACCGCGGAGGCGGGCTTGTCCTCCTGCCAGAGGATGTTGAGCATTTCGACCACGGCCAGTACCGCGCAATCGGCGAAGTAGTTCTCCCGGAAGTAGTAGTGTCCGGCGAGCTCGCCACCAAACGCGGCGTCGGTCTTGCGCATGGTCGCCTTGATAAAGGAGTGACCGACGCGCTCCCGCAGTGGGATGCCACCGTGTTCGGTGATGTACTCAGCCACCGCCCGAGAGGACCGCAGGTCGTAGACGACATGACCACCGGGTCGGGCCTTGAGGAGCTCACCGGCGATCAGGGCGGTCGCGAGATCGCTGCCGATCGGTTCTCCGCTCTCGTCGACGAAGGCGGCGCGGTCGGCGTCGCCATCGAACGACACTCCGAGATCGGCGCCCTCGCGGCGCACCGCAGCGGCGAGGTCGAGTAGATTCTCGAGCTTCAAGGGGTTGGCTTCGTGATTGGGGAAGGTGCCGTCGAGCTCGAAGTAGAGCTTCACGAGATCGATCCCCAGCGACTCGAGAAGAGGCTCATAGATCGTCCCCATGCCGTTGGCGGCGTCGACCACCACTCTCAGTCGCCGCGCGCCCTCTGGACGATGGAGGTAGGAGAGTACGTGGGTACGGTAGGCCTCGGTAACGTCGGCAGTGGTGACCTTGCCGGGCACTGTCGCCACCGGAAGGTCGCCACTCGCCACCTTCTCCTCGAGCATGGCGATGCCGTGGTCACCGGATACCGGACGAGCGTCGTCGAGGCTGAATTTGAGTCCGTTGTACTCGGCCGGGTTGTGGCTTGCTGTGACCTGGACCCCTCCCGCGGTACCGAGGCTACCGACGGCGAAATAGTTCATCGGAGTGGTGGCGAGGCCGATGTCCAGGACGTCGAGACCGGCGCCAGTCAGGCCCCGGATCAGCGCCGCCTTGAGTGGTTTGCTGTGCGAGCGCATGTCGTTGGAAACCACGATCTGCTTGCCATGAGTGAAGCCCTCATGATCGAGGACGTGCCAGAAGGCTCGGCCGATCTTCTCGGCCAATTCCTCGTTGAGTTGAGACGGGTAGAGTCCGCGGACGTCGTACGCTTTGAAGATGCCTGCCATGAGTTGCTCCTAGTGCGTCATCCGACGCGGGAAAGGGTGTATGCGAAAGCGTGGCCGTCGATGTTGGAATCGACGAGAGGTGTTGCGTTGGCGTCGCTTCCGCCGGCATCCTCGATGGCCACGAGTCGGTCGGTAAGGGTCTCGCCACAGATCCACTCGCGCCAGGTTGTGATCGCGGTCTCGAGGCTCTCGTCGGCCTGGTAGCGGACGACGATGTGGTCGGCGTAGTCAAGGTCGGCCTCCTTGCGCGCAGTCTGGATCCGGTTGACCACTTCGCGGGCCCATCCCTCGGCCACCAACTCTGGGGTCAGATCGGTATCGAGGGCGACCAGGAGCTCGCTGTCTCCCTGGGTGGCCATCCCTTGGCGCTCTTCGAGACGGACCTCGACCTCCTCACGTTGCAGTTCGATCACTTCACCGTCCAGAGTCAAGGCGATGCGTCCGGTTGTCTCGAGCTCAGCGGCGAGAGCATCCCCGTCCGCCCCGAGTAGGGCCTTCTTGACTTGCGGCATTCGTTTGCCGAAACGAGGTCCGAGTTTGGGGAAGATGGGGTGGATCTCATGGCTCACGTAGGCTGAGCGATCCTCAGCCCAATGGATCGCCTGGACGTTGAGCTCCTCCTCGAGCAGGGGAATGTGAGGAGCCACGAGAGCAGGAAGCCTTGGATCGGCCGCGACCAAAGTGACGCTGGCCAGCGGCTGCCTCGTCTTGAGGGCGTGCGAGTTGCGCGCGGCGTGTCCCAGTCGAACGATCCGTTGGACGGCCGTCATGCTGGCTTCGAGCTCTGGCTCGGCTCGATCGCCGGCGACGACGGGCCAGGCTTCGAGGTGCACACTGTCGGCCACCTCGTCGTTCTGGCTGGCCTCGAGATGCCGGTAGAAGATCTCGGCTAGGAAGGGGGTGAAGGGAGCGAGGAGCCGACTGAGTGTCGTCAGGACCTCGTAGAGCGTCTGATAGGCGCTCTCCTTGTCACCGCTCTTGTCGTCGCTCGTATCGCCGGTGTCTGCGCCCACGGTATCGCCCGCCGGAGCCCAGAAACGATCGCGACTCCGCCGGATGTACCAGTTGGTCAGGTCGTCGACAAAGGCCTCGAGACGTCGGGCACAGTCGCCGATGGCGAGTTCTTCCAAGCCGCGGGTGGTGTCGCCAACCAGACGGTCCAAGCGCAGGAGCATCCAACGGTCGAGGGCCGGACGATCGGTGAAGGGAACGGAGGGCGACGTTCCAGGCCGCCAGCCGTCGAGGTTGGCGTAGATGCTAAAGAAGGAGAGGGCATTCCACAGGGGGAGCTGGAACTTCTGGGCCGCTTCGCGGACCAACGCCGAGGAGAAGCGAGACGGTTGCTCGGGGTTGCTGATGTAGAAGTACCAACGGAGGGCATCGGCGCCAGCATCGGCGACGACCGCCATCGGCTCCACCACGTTGCCGAGGCGCTTTGACATCTTGCGCCCCTGTTCGTCGTTGACGTGTCCGAGGACGACGCAGCGCTCGAAGGCGACGGAGTCGAAGAGGAGCGTGCCCAGGACATGGAGGGTGTAGAACCATCCTCGGGTCTGGTCTACCGCCTCCGAGATCAGGTTGGCAGGAAACTGGCGCTGAAACTCTCCTCCCTCGGCGAAGGGATAGTGGTGCTGAGCGAAAGGCATGGCGCCCGAGTCGAACCAAGCGTCGATGACCTCCGGCACACGGACCATCGAGCCCGTCCCACAACTGCCGCAAGTCCAGGAGAAGTCGTCGATGAAGGGACGGTGAGGATCGAAGTTGTCGCGATCGTAGATCTCCTCGGGAGCTTGCCTGCCGGCCATTTCGAAGAGCCGAGCAAACGAACCCGGGACCTCGGTATGGTCGCAGTCGGTACACTCCCAAACCGGCAGCGGTGTACCCCAATAGCGACTCCTGGAGAGGGCCCAGTCGACGACGTTCTCCAACCAATTGCCGAAGCGTCCCTCGCCGACATGAGCCGGATGCCAGTCGATCTCTCGATTGAGCTCGACGAGGCGGTCCTTGGCGGCCGTGGTGCGGACGAACCAGCTCTCGGTGGCGTAGTAGAGCAGGGCGGTGTCGCAGCGCCAGCAGAAGGGATAGTTGTGCTGGTAGCGAGCACTGTGCAGCAGCCGCTGGCGTTCCTTGAGGTCGCGGGTAATGGCCGGGTCGGCATCCTTGAACCACATTCCGGCGAACGGACCGGCCTCACTGGTGATCTTGCCCTCGCCGTCGACAGACAGGAAGAAGGGGAGGTCGTTCTTCTGGCCGGTCCGGTAGTCGTCCTCGCCAAAGGGAGGGGCGGTATGGACCAGTCCGGTACCGTCGCTCGCGGTGACGTAGTCGCCGGCGACCACTCGCCACGGCGCTTTGTCTTCCTCCACGCCCCCTGGAGCGGGAAAGAAGGAGAAGGGCCGCTCGTAGCGCAGTCCAAGGAGTTCGCTGCCGGCGATACGGGCCAAGGTGGGAGCGTCGCGAAGGTCGACTTGACGACGGCCCTCGTCGTCCTGGACTACCCGGGGAACTGCAGTACCTAGATCCTCGCCGATGAGCAATTGCCGGCCGGCTTGGCCGGGATCGTCGATGACCCGGTAGATCAGGTCGGGATGGACGGCGAGGGCGACGTGAGCGATCAGCGTCCAGGGAGTGGTGGTCCAGGCGACGAGTGACAGATTGGGTCCGGCCTCGAAGGTCCCGCCGTCGACGGTGGCCACGCTCTGTCCGGCCCGCGCCGGGAAGAGGATCCACACCGAGGGGTCCTCGGTGTCCTTGTAGTTCTGGGCCACCTCGTGACTCGATAGAGTGGTACCACAACGAGCGCAGTAGGGCTGAATCTTGTGGCCGCGATAGAGAAGCTCCTTGTTCCACAGCTCGGACAACGCCCACCACACCGACTCGATGTAGTCGTTGGTGTAGGTGAAGTAGGGATGGTCCATGTCGGTCCAGTAGCCGACCCGTTCGGTCATCGCCCGCCACTGGCGTTCGTAGGTATGGACGCTCTCCAGGCATGCGGCATTGAACTCCGCGATGCCGTACTTCTCGATCTGTTCCTTGCCGGAGAACCCTAGGCGCTTCTCCACCTCGATCTCGACCGGAAGGCCGTGGGTGTCCCAGCCCGCCTTGCGCTCCACTCGGTAGCCCTGCATGGTGCGGAAGCGGGGGAAGAGGTCCTTCACCACGCGGGTCAGGACGTGGCCGATGTGAGGAACGTTGTTGGCGGTGGGCGGTCCGTCGAAGAGAACCCAATTGCCGCGCGGCGCTGGACGCTCGACGGTGCGTTCGAAAATGCGTTTCTCGCTCCAGGATTCGAGAACCTCGAGTTCGAGTTGGGGAAACGGGTAGCCGCCCGGTACTGGGGGGAATTTACGTCGGGTCATGGTAGGGCTCTACTGGATGGATTCTGAATCGGTCTGGGTTGGCGATGGGGTTTGGGTTGGAGATGGGTCGACTGGCGTCGTTGGCGGCGATTCTGGGGTTGGGGTTTGCGTCTTGCGACCTTCTGTTGCCGCTCCACCGTCGTCTCGGGTCGCGAGAGTGGACCGCACCAATTCTAGACCGGACGATCCGACATCTAGGCGATCGGTGCGTTCTCGGTGAGGAACTCGTCGAGGTCGAACGAGAATCGGCCGGCTTCCTCCAGGTGAGGTAGAAGACCGCTGTCGTCGAAGACCTCGAGATAGGCCTCGGGAAACTTCTGGAGCCAGAGGTCAGCTTCTTCGATAGCCGGGGCGTGGCAGCGACGTCCCCAAGCTAGCCAGATCGGTAGGTTCGGATCGAGGGTCAGGCTACTGAGTTCGGGAGCGAGCCGGCCGCTCATCAGGGCAGCCATGGCTCGGTCCGCACCCGGTTGGCGCGCCGAACGGGCGTAGTGGTCGAGGACCGCGGCGTCCACGCGCTCGGGGGCCGCAAAAACTTCGTGTTCGAGGTGGCGATGAAGAGCGGTGTCGCTGGTGAGCAGCGCCAGGGCCGAGGGACGGAGTACGGGAAGATCCAGGAGCCGCCGAGCGATCCGATCCGTCGGAGTGCTCCCGGTTCGAGTCAGACCGCGGGGGTTGACCAACGCGAGGGCGCGAACCCGACCCGGTTGTCGAGCGGCCACCTGCAGGGCGTACCCCGCTGCTCGCCCTACGGCCACGATGACCGAGGCCTCAGCGACGACGTCGACGAGAAAGTCCTCGAGGAAGTCGACGTAGAGGTTGGCCTCGAGGTCGAAGTGTGGATTGATGGAGTGGCCCCAGCCGGGAAGATCGGGGATCCACAGGTCGTGACGGCCCGACAACAGCTCGGCGGCAGCCCGCCACTCCCATCCGTCGTGGCCAGGTCCCATCGAATGGAGCAGGATGATGGGCGACGACCTCTCTCCGGTGCGGTCGAAGGCGATGTCGCCGCCGCGCCATGACCAGGTGTGGAACCGGCCGATGCCGTGGCGTCGCAAGGGAGGAGTGAGGCGATTGCGGCGATGGACCCAGGCGGCGGGCGCACCGATGGCAAGGGCGCCGAGCCCAAGTCCGGCGAGCAGTTTCCAGCGTCTAGAGCGCTTGTCTTCTTCGTCCACAGATCGTGCCATCGGGGGCCAAGGATAGCACCGCAAGCGATGGGGTCGTTGGCAGGTGACGTATAATGGGAGCCGACGATTGGGGGTGAACAGAAGCTATGGCGGTACGAGACATCGTTCGACTCGGGCACCCGGCTCTGCGTTCGACGAGTGAGCCAGTACCTCGGGACGAGATCGCGGATTCGGAACTTCAGGAGCTGATTGACGATCTCCTCGAGACCGTACGCGACGCTGAGGGCGTCGGTTTGGCGGCGCCGCAGGTCGGGGTAGCCCAGCAACTGTTCGTCTACGAGTCGGCCGCGGACCCTGCAGAGTTGGAAGGGTCGCCATCTGCTCCTGAAACTTCGACTCTCGAGGTCATCATTAATCCTCTCGTCGAGCCCGTGTCCGAAGATCTCGAGTTCGACTGGGAAGGGTGCCTCTCGATCCCCGAACTACGAGGTCTGGTGCCGCGGCATCCGGAAGTCCGACTCTGGGGGCTCGACCGACACGGCAATGAGGTCGAAAAGATTCTCTCGGGATTCACCGCCCGGGTCGTGCAGCACGAGTACGATCACCTCCACGGCGTGATCTACCTCGACCGCATGCGCGATCTGCGCTCCTTGGCTTATGAGGATGAACTGGACGACCTGATGGACGCCGAGGAGGACGAGCGGCCGGCGGTCGGCTGATTGGGCGGTTCGACCTTGGTCGATCGGCCCGATCCCTCGAATCTGACCCTCACTGGCTAGTCCGTACCAATGAGGTCTACCCGTGGGACGTGAACTGAAGATCCTCTGGCTGGGCCGGAGCCGGACCGATCCCGGAGAGGTGCTCTGTGCCGACTACCGGCAGCGGATCGAGCGCTCGGTGACGATCAACGATGTTTGTCTCAAACCGGAGGTGCGCCTCGACGGACGCGAGCGTCTGGCGGCGGAGGCGGCGCGGTTACGGGCGGCGGCTCCCGATCCGTGCCGATGGGTGGTTCTCGACCGGCGAGGCAAGAGCCTGTCGTCGAAGGCGTTTGCCGTCGAGCTCTCCCGTTGGCGTGAAGAGTGGCCTCACCCGATCGTCTTTGCCATCGGGTCCGATCTGGGAGTCGACGATTCCCTGGTCACAGCCGCCCACCTTCGTTGGTCGCTGGGTCCCCTCACGTTACCCCACTCCTTGGCAAGGGTCGTCGTCTATGAGCAGATCTATCGTGCTCTTTCCCTCGCTGCCGGAATAAAGTACCATCGCGACCCGTTGTAGGACATTCAATCAGGTTGGGACCTTTCGTCCCCACTCTCTGAGGAGAATACAAGTTGCCGACGACTGATCTAGAAAAGGATCTCAAGAAGCTGGGTGGCGTCGAGTCCATCCGCGAGCGACTCCAGACGCAGCGGAGCGAGATACTTGCCCTCTACGAGAACGACCTCCGGGCTGGCCAAGCCGCCAGCAGTGAGAGCAGCGACGACATCGTCGACCGGGCCAACAACGCCTACAATCGAGAACTGAATTTTGTACTCTCTGACCAGGAGCGGATCACCCTCCTTCTCATCGAGGAGGCGCTGAAGAGCCTCGTTTCGGGAGAGTACGGAACTTGCGG
>JAIOJS010000015.1 GCA_019911795.1 Thermoanaerobaculia bacterium
ACCTTTGGCCACCTGCTGGTGGTGGCTGGATCCCTCGGCAAGAGTGGCGCTGCGATCCTGGCCGCGCGGGCTGCGGTTCGCAGTGGCGTCGGGTTGGTGACGGTGGGGACTCCCATGGCTTGCGTCGATGCCGTGGAGTCGGGATCGATCGAGTCCATGACCCTGTCGATGGCGGCTAGTGAATCGGGAACTCTGGCCGCGTCGGCACTGGAGGAGATCGAAGGTTCCGACGCCTACTCCGCTTGGGTTCTAGGTCCGGGTTTGGGCCAGGGGGATCAATTGGCTGCGGCTATTCGCAAGGCAGTGAGGGCCTCGAGGCAGCCTCTGGTCCTCGACGCCGATGGTCTGAACGCCTTTGCCGGCCAGGCGGAGCAGCTGGCGGAGCGGGCCGAACCTACCGTCTTGACTCCCCACCCGGGCGAGTTGGCGCGACTGCTCTCGGTCGAGGTACCTCGGGGGCACGACGAGCGGGTGGAGAGAGTGCGAGAGGCCGCTGCTACGACAGGCTCCGTCGTGGTGCTGAAGGGCCACCGCAGCCTGATCGCCGACCCCGAGGGCAATCTCGCGATCTGTCCAACCGGCAACGATAGCTTGGCGACGGGGGGATCCGGCGACGTGCTGGCTGGGTTGCTCGGAGGCTTTCTAGCCCTCGGCATGCGACCCTGGGATGCCGCCCTACGCGCCGTCTATCTCCACGGCCTAGCGGCGGACCTTTTCGTCGAGGATCGCCCGGCCGAGTCGTTGACCGCCACGGCCCTGGTGGACGAGCTCGCTCACGCCATGTCCCGAGTGTAGGACGGCCATGAAATCCGAGATGCGACGCTGGGTCTCGGCGTCTCCAGAAGCCACCGAAGCGGTGGGCGAGGAGTTGGCCCTTCTGCTCGCCCCGGACGGAGTCTTGCTTCTTCGGGGCGACTTGGCCGCCGGCAAGACCGTCCTCGCTCGAGGAGTCGCTCGCTCTCTCGGCATCGAGCCCGAAGAGATACAGTCGCCGAGCTACACCCTGATCCATGAGCACGTGGGGAGGGATGTGGAGTTGGTACATGTCGACCTCTACCGATTGGGCGCCGAGGAGGTGCACGGTTTGGGACTCGAGGAGATCCTGGCACGACCCTCGGTCAAGATCATCGAGTGGCCGGATCGGTTACCCTACGCTGTGCCTGGTGCGCTGGATCTCACCATCCGCGTCGCCGACGGTGGAGAGCGCGAGATCACTCTCCATCCCGCGGGGAAGTAGCTACGCAGAACAGTTGGAGAATTTACGGAGAGGCCTCCTCGAGAGCCTCCCATAGAGCTAGGAAGGGGACACGATGAAGATCAGGAAAGTTGGAGTGCTGGGTTGCGGTTTGATGGGGTCAGGTATCGCGCAGGTGGCCGCCGCGGCGGGCTTCGAGACCGTGGTACGTGAAGTGTCCGAGGACCTCCTGGATCGAGGGCTCGAGAGGATTCGGCTCTCGCTCGATCGCGCGGTGAAGCGCGGTAAATTGGAGGCCGAAGCCAGAGAAAAGACGCTGGAAAGGCTCAGCGGTGCGGTCGATTTCGATGCCCTCCAGGACTGCGATCTCGTCATCGAGGCGATCATCGAGAACATCGAGGAGAAGCGGAAGACCTTCGCCGCTCTCGATCGGGCGGTTCAAGAGAAGGCGATCTTCGCCAGCAACACCTCGTCCCTCACCATCACCCAACTGGCCATGACCACGACGCGACCCGAGCGATTCGTTGGGCTGCACTTCTTCAACCCGGTACCGGCCATGCCATTGGTCGAGGTGGTGCGCACGCTGCTGACGAGCGACGATACCGTGACCTCCGCGTTCGAGTTCTGCCGCAAACTAGGGAAGGAGCCGGTCGCCTGCCGCGACAATTCCGGCTTTATCGTCAATCGACTCTTGGTCCCCTATCTGCTCGACGCCATTCGCGGGCTCGAGGAGGGGATCGGTACGGTCGAGGATATCGACAAGGCGATGCGCCTCGGCACCGGTTATCCGATGGGGCCCTTCACCCTGCTGGACTTCGTCGGACTGGACACCACCTACTACATCGCCAACATCA
>JAIOJS010000128.1 GCA_019911795.1 Thermoanaerobaculia bacterium
TGCCACTATTCCGGCCCCTTTTCACCTCTGGCAGCGTTGCGCCTCCTCAAAATACTCCCGGTATTCCTGCGTCGCCGCGCCTTGCCAGAGGAGAAAATGACCTCGGACAAGTGACATGGGACTTCCGGAGCGGAACACTAGTAGAGTTCCGCACCATGAGCCGAACCGACACAAAAGCCTCGACTCGACCCTTGGCGTGCGTCTGCATGTCGAGGTCCCGTCCGCGCCTACTGTGACCAGGAAGTGGAAGCCGTACCGTAGCCCGGACGGCACCCTTCTCGACCGGCGATTGCACGTCCTCCCCGATCTCTACAGTCCGCAACTCGACAATCGACGGGACATCGTGGTCTTCATGCCGGCGGCTCGCCACCTTGCCGGCAGAACTCCACCTGCGGTTCTCTATGCCCAGGACGGGCAGAATCTCTTCGATCAGGCCACCAGCCACGCCGGCTCCTGGCGCGCTCTCGAGGCGATGGACGCTTTGGCCGCCCATGGACAACACGTCATCCTCGTCGGAGTCGCCAACAAGGGCCGCTCCCGCTTCTTGGAGTATTCGCCCTTGACCACGCGTCCGGGACAATCGTCACGCGCGGATCTCTACCTCGACTTCCTCGTCGACACCGTCGCTCCCGAGGTCGAGGGGCGTTTTGGTCTGCAGATCCCCGGCGCCCGACGCGGGATGATCGGATCCTCCCTCGGTGGCCTGATCAGCCTCTACGGAGGCTTCGCCCGTCCCGATGCCTTCGGCCTCTGCGGTTCACTCAGTCCTTCCCTGCAGATCGCGCCTGAACGCATCTCCCGCTTCGTCGAACGGTCAGAACGAGGTCCCGGGCGCATCTACCTCGACGTTGGCACTCGTGAGATCAGCCGTCCTCGTCGCCACTTCAATTCTCGCCATTACGGCGCCAACGTCACCCAGATGCGCAATCTGCTGCGTCGCAAGGGATACACGAAGAGGAATCTACAGTTCCTGCGAGAGAAGCGTGGCATCCACCACGAGTCGGCCTGGGCCCGACGCCTTCCTGGCGCACTCGCTTTTCTCGCCGGCTAGCTGGCAACGACGAGGTGCAAAGACCGACGGGGCTTTTCTTGGCAGGTCACGCCGCGCCTACTCCTTGAGCTGACGACGAGTTCCAGCCGCGCCAACGCCCGGCGAGCCCTCAAGGCATGATGACCATGACCAAGATCGACATCGGTGCGCTCAAAGCCGCGATTCAGTCGAAGTAGGCAACGATTCACCACGCCAACCCAAGCAACGACGTATCCTGAACCTCGGGATGAGCATCCTCCTCAACACTCGACCGGCAGCCGAGGGGCGTAGTCCGCCTGCGGAGCGCCGCATCCTCAGTTGGGGCTGACAAGGACCTTGAGCGCCCCCGGCCGCGCGGCGTGCTCGAAGGCCTCGAGGATATCGGCTAGGTCATAAGTCGCTTCAATGAGGTCCTCCACCACGACTTCGCGAGACGCCAGTCGCTCGAGGGCGGGAACAAAGGGTCCACAGCGTGATCCGACCAGCGTCAGTTCGTCGACCACTACGGCGGCGGCATCGAGAGTCAGCTGTCCGTGGTAGGTGCTCTTCATGAGCAGGGTTCCGCGAGGTACCAGCGCCCGGCGAGCCAACTCGAAGCCGGCCGGGTTGCCGGTGCATTCGACCGCAATGTCGAAACTGCGATCCTCGAGCTCATCGGAGGTGATAGTGGTGATCGCCTGGGTTCGCAGCAGCTCGAGACTCTGCTCGCGTCGACCCAGGGCGACCAGGTCGCAGCCGGTCAGTCGAAGGGATCGGGCGATCAGCTGGCCGAGCTTGCCCGTGCCGACCACCAGAACTCTCTGGCCGGCTCCGATCGGGACCTGCTCTTGAATCTCCAGGGCAGCGGCGAGGGGCTCGGTGAAGGTGGCGACATCGTCGGACACCGAGTCTGGGACGGTGTGTAGGTTGACGGCCGGCAGTCGCAGGAACTGAGCGAAGGCCCCATCGTGTCGAACGATTCCCAAGACGCTGCGATCGGCACAGTGGGTGGGAATCCCCGCTCGGCAGAATCGGCAGCTCCCGCAGACCGCGTTGATTTCACCGACCACTCGCTGTCCGAGAAGTTCAGCTGGACCTTCCTCGACGCGGCCCACGAACTCGTGTCCGAGGACGCCATCGTAGGGGTAGTAACCAGCCAGCAGTTCGAGGTCGGTGTTGCAGATTCCAGCCCGCGTCACCCGAACCAGGGCCTCGCCGGGTCGCAACTCCGGCTGTGGAATCTGCCGGAGCGAGAGGGTCTGGTCCTGGAGCCACAGAGCCTGCATCTCTCTACCCCGCCACCAACGCCAGGTAGGCCCCCACTGGATCCTGAATCACCGCGTGATCCGGTTCCCCGTCGTTCCCCAGTGTCTCCTTGACGACCTTGCCCCCTCCCTCCCGTACACGGCGGAGGCTCTCGGCGAGGTCACCTACGGAGAGGTAAATCATCCAGACCGGCGGCAGACCTAGGTTCACGCCGCGGGCATGGTGGACTCCCGCCGCCAAGTTTCCATCATCGCCGAACAAGTTGTAGTCGGTATAAGAGCCGCCTGCGTCCTCCATCTCGACGTCCTGCACCGACCAGTCTACGACCTGTCGGTAGAAGTCATGGGTTGCCGAGGCGTCAGTCACCGTCAGTCCCAGCCAGGCGATGCGTCCCCCACGCGCCACAGCGTCGCGCGATGCGACGTTGTCCGGCGTGGGGATCGCCTCTGCGGCAACGACTGGGATGATCCCGAACGCCGCCCCATTGGGATCGAGCAGCACCGCCCACTGGCTCTTCCCATCGTCGTCCTTGCCATGAATGAGCTCACGCCCGCCCAGAGCCAGCGCCCGCTGCACACTGGCGGCAACATCGGCGACCTGAATGTGCGGCATCCATTGGAGCGGGAGGTGAGCATATTCCGCGCTACGCTCGCCCAAACCGATGATCGGCATGCCCAGGTTGTTCATCAGATCCTCGCGCCAAAGCGGATTCTCGCCTGTACTGAGCACTCGTGAGTAGAAACGCACTTCTCGATCGTGTTCGGGAACGGCGATGTCGGCGCTGAGGATTCCGCCGACGCGTGGGACAAAGGGGTCATTCATGATTCGGGTCCTGGCTGAAATCACGTGGGGTCGAGGTTCATTGGTCAATATCGTACTTCAGTGCCCATCGCGGCAGGATCTCGAGGCAGAGGCCCGAGACCGCTCGAAGAATCAAGCCGGACTGAGACCTCATTCCTGCTCATTCCTGCCGGGAGACCTCATTCCTACTCCTAGCCGGGAGTCTCTCTAGGGTGACCGCACTGCCGGCCTCCATGTCGTCCTCCCCCGACCTGATAGCATCCCTGGGTGACATTTCAGGGAGGTAGCGCCTTCGGCATGGCGCAGCAAATCGGGAACGGGAATGTGCTGGTCACCGAGCGGACCTTCAAGAGTATGTCTCGGCCCGAGGTCGAGAAACTCCGCTTCGAACTCGACAAGCTGCAGCGCGAGGTGCGATCCGAGCAGCCCGGTCTTACCGACACGGTGGCAATCCAAGACCGTCAACGGCGCCTGACGCGACTCCGCAACTGTCTGATAATGCTTCGCTTCTACCTGACCGGCGGTCGCTAGGCGATGGCGATCGGCGGCGCGCTCCTCAATCACCTAGGTCGGCCAGAGCGCGTCTCGGCAACCTTAGGA
>JAIOJS010000129.1 GCA_019911795.1 Thermoanaerobaculia bacterium
ACGGGTCATCCAGGACGGGTCATCCAGGACGGGTCATCCAGGACGGGTCATCCAGGACGGGTCATCCAGGACAGGTCATCCAGGACAGGTCATCCAGGACAAGGTCAAAGGAATGGTGGAGGCGGTGGGAATTGAACCCACGTCCGAAGAGCGCGAACCGACGGTATCTACGTGTGTGTCCCTACATTCTTATCTCGTCGTCCGCGATTGGTAGGAGGGCACACCCTCGCGGCGACCAGCCTCGCAAAGTACCTAGAATCGGCGCTGGGCGCTTCCGATCCCTTCGTCTCACGTCAGTGTCGCGAACTACCGCTGCAGTGAGCAGGCCGCGGCGTCGCGTCGCAGTTATGCTGCGAGTGCCAGGTTATCGTTGGCAGTTATAAAAGTTCCGATTAACGAGACGGACCTCGACACGCTGCCGTTGGTGCGCCATGCTCCTCGTCGAAGCCTGGACGCCCCCAAGTTGGTTGATCTGACCAAGTGGTTCTTAACCGATGGTCGATCTGAGCCAGTGGTCGGTTTGACCTTGTCAATGAACCTCACTCACTGTAACAGATCCGCTCTTGCCGGTATTCCAAGAGAGTCCGGCCGCGCTCCGGAGGCGGCGGTGACTCTCGGGTTGTCTTCTGTCTAGGCCGTGGTCTCCGTTGCGGGCTCATCTGCCGGGCTCCCAGTCGGTGATTCGGCAAGGAGAGCCACCGTCTCGAGAAACTCCTCGGGCCCGTGGTTCTGGAGGCGGGCCACGACCAGGAACCAACCACCGACCGAGAGAACGAGGGCGATCGGGAGCATCGGCAGGAGCCGAGGGACGAACGGCCAGAGCATCAGCGGAAGGCTGGCGAGGGCGGAGATGAGCAACAGCATGACGACCGCGGTCTGGAGCTGATACTGAGTGCCTCGAGGAGTGAGGGAGAGGTGGCAGGCTCGGTCATCGCCGGCGAGAGTCAGTCGAGCGCGAAGACGGCCGCTCCGGACCCCCGCTCGCACTGCAATCACCAAGTCTTCCGCGCCTGAGTCGAAGCTACCGTGCCAGGCATCAGCGGCCTCGTCGACCGCTTGTTGAGCTCTCTCGAGCCCTACGTCGAGACGTCGATGGAGAGTCTCGTCAGGCGGCATGACTCTGGTCCTCTGCGTCGGCCGCTGCTCGAGAGGTGGCGACGGCAGCCCTGGCAAAGTAACGATCAATAGCGTCGATGAAGTCTGCCGGACCCTCTAAACCCTGGATCGAGCGACGCAGACCGAGGCTGTCGGGTAGGCCTTGGCTATAGACCCCGAGGAAGGTCTTTAGTTTGTACATCGCGTAGGTCTCCTCTTCGCGCTCGATCACGGTGAGGAAGTGCTCGCGGATGAGGCGATGGCGCTCGGCCATCGAGGGTTCGCGCGCCGCATCTCCATCCAAGCGGGCGGCGATCTGGGCAAAGATCCATGGGTTCCGTGTAGCGCCACGAGCGACCATGACCCCGGCACAGCCGGTCTCCCGGAACATCCGAACCGCGTCGTCGGGCTTCATCACGTCGCCGTTGCCGATGACGGGGATCTCGAGGGCCGAGACCAGTTCGCCAATGTGGTCCCAGCGGGCGCGGCCGGTGAACTTCTCTTTGGCGGTCCGCGGATGCAGGGTGATGGCGTCCGCCCCTTCCTCCTGACAGATTCGGCCGATTTCCAGGTGATTGACTCGCTGGTTGTCCAGTCCGAGCCGGATCTTTACGGTGAGAGGGATGGTCAAGCGTCGCCTGACCTGACGCACGATGTCGGCGACGAGCGGGGGATCACCGAGGAGGGCCGCGCCGGCGCATCCCCTGAGAATCTTGTTGGCCGGACAGCCGAGGTTGATGTCGCAGACATCGGGCCCGAGCTCCTGAACAATCTCGGCCGCATCCGCCATCGTCTTGGCATCGGAGCCGTAGATCTGGATGGCGAGGGGTCTCTCTTCCTCGGCGAAGTGGGTGAGTTGGCTCCACCGTTTGTCGTTTTCGACCAAGCCCCGGGCGGAGAGAAACTCCATGGACACGATGCCGACGCCACCGATACGGCGCACGATGAGACGGAAATCGCGGTCGGTAACGCCGGCCATCGGGGCCAGGAGGAGGGGCGGATCAGCCGTCACGTTGCCGATGATGAGGGGAGAGGCCATGGTCCGATTATCGCTCATTGGCTTGATCGCAGCTCCAACGGCAGTGGGCTGAGGGCGGTTCTGCCCTCTCGCCGACCTCACATGGCCACAATTGCCGAGCTTTGGAGCCCTATAATCCGGGCGCATGCGAACCACCCCCCCTCAGCCCTCCATCTGTCAGGACATCGCCGAAGCGGTCGGCAATACGCCCCTGGTCCGACTGCAGCGTGCCGTTCCCGGACCGGTCGAAGTTCTCGCCAAGGTCGAGTTCATGAACCCCACCGGCAGCGTGAAGGACCGTATCGCCCGGTACCTGGTAGACAAGGCGATCTCCGAGGGGCGGATCGGGCCGGGCGGCGTGGTTCTCGAGGCGTCCTCCGGTAATACCGCGATGGGTCTAGCGATGATGGCGATCCTGCGTGGCCTGCGCTGTCGTATGGTGGTCCGTCGCCAGACCAGTCGAGAAAAGCTCGATTCGCTACGCGCCCTCGGGGTGGAACTGGTGCTGGTCGACGGAACCCTGCCCCCCGACCACCCGGAGAGCTACAACCGGAAGGCGCAGCGACTCGCCGCCGAGGATCCGTCGGTGTTCTTCCCAGATCAGCACAACAACCGTGACAACAACCAGGCCCACTACCTAACTACCGGACCCGAGATCTGGGCCCAGACCGAGGGCTGCGTGGATACCTTTGTCGCCGGCATGGGCACGGGCGGGACCCTGTCCGGGGTCGCCCGATTTCTCAAGGAGCAGGACCCCTCGATCCGGGTGGTGGCCGTCGACGTCAAGGGTTCGGTCTTCAGTCAGCACTACGCCGGGCAGGAGCTCGAACCCCCGCGCCCCTATCTCCTCGAGGGGCTTGGTGACGAGGAGGTTATCGGCTGCCCGGAGTTCGAGTTGGTCGACACCATGCTCCAGGTCACTGACCGCCAAGCCTTCTTGGCGGCACGGGATCTCGCGGCGAGCGAGGGTCTTCTCGCCGGAGGCTCTAGCGGCGCGGCCCTCTGGGGGGTGCGCCAGGTTCTTGCCGCGGCAACAGCGTCCGCGACGCCGAAGCGGATCGTCACCATCCTCCCCGATTCGGGCAACCGCTATCTGAGCACGCTGTACAACGACGAGTGGATGCGGGGGCATGGGTTTCTTTAGGTCTCAATGAGCCTGGGCTCTAGGCCTTAACGCCAGGAACCGACAACCCTCGTTCGGGTCGCGCGCGGACCGTAGTGGGCACCTCTTCGCCTTCTGGCGTCTCGAGGGGGGCGTGGTCAAGGAGTCGGCGCCCGGTTCCGGAAAGCCGTCAGGACCTGGTATCACCAGATGAGCCGCGGACGCCGTGGCGCAGTGTCCTCCAGGGCTCGGAGTCGAGCTAAGAGCAGGCGTTCGAAGCGACATGAGGCCTCGAAGTGAGTCGCCGCGACGTCAGAAGCCGGGCTGGGTGAGCGACCGTTGTCCGGCGCCCCGCTTTCGGGGTCACGGGTCCAGTGGCTCCGGGGCGAGGTCGGCTCGCGGGTCGCGAGACGGGCTGGGACGCTGCGCTTGCTTGATCGATTCATTGAATCCTCCTGGAGACCCTTACGGTATCGGGGTGACCTCTCTTTCGCGGGATGGTCGTAGAGGTCTTGCTCTCCACTGATCTCGCATGTCTCTGGCGACGACTCCGTGATCCGGGTCATCGTGGATCCGGGGCTCACGAGAGCGGACAGGTGCTCGCAACTCGCTGGCTGATAACCCCGACTGGGAACTTCGGGCGCTCTCGGGTGATCCAAGAGAACAACAACCCGAGGAGGACGCCATGATCCCCAAGAACCCGACCGCATCACCATCCGACCGCCAAGCTGCCGTGGCCACCTCGACCCTCGAGGGGCTCTCACTAGAACTGAACGAGGACGACAAGGTCCTGAAGAGGATGTTCCTCGCTGCCGGTTTCGCCCACTTGGTTCTTTTTGCCTGGCAGCTGCCCAAGGTCGAGGCCATCGAGGTCGCGCCTCCGGAGCGGCACGTGGTCACGGTGGTCCAGACCCCCCGATTTGTCGAACCACAACCGCCACCGACGCTGCCACCGGTAGAGCACATCGTGCGCAAGGTTCAGATTCCCGACCCGACGCCCAACGATCCTGAGCCATTGCGCGAGTGGACCGAGGTCGAGGATCCGGTCCTCGCTCTTTCGCCTTCGGACATACCGTGGGACCTGCCTGCGGCCCCTCCCGAGGTGGAGAGCTCGGTACCCATCCCCGTCGGTGGCGACGTCATTGCGCCCATGAAGCTCCATGCGCCGCCGCCTCTGTACCCGGAGCCGGCTCGCCGCGCTCGGCTTCAAGGGGTGGCCATCGTCGAGGCGATTGTCGACACCGAAGGCAGTGTCACCGCGGTGCGGGTCCTCAAGTCTCCGGGGATGAGGATGGGTGAAGCGGCGGCGGAAGCGATCCGAGAGTGGACCTTCGAGCCGGCCCGTCTCAATGGAAAGGCGGTGGCGGTCTACTACAC
>JAIOJS010000130.1 GCA_019911795.1 Thermoanaerobaculia bacterium
CGTTGACCCGAACTTCCCTTCGGTGATCTTCTCCACCACGGCGGTGTCTCCTCTCGGGGCCAGGCTTCCAACCCGGCGTTTGAACGCAACCGAGAGGCTACGCCGCCTTCACCTTTTTACACACCTCTTGAGGGTACCTCCCTCTTAGGCGACCCTGCGAGTATCGGCATGCTCTACGTCCTCGGAATGGCAAAGTCACCTCTCGACGTTCGCGGCGCGAAGGCACGAAACCTCAGGTTGGATGTCGAATTGCTTGGTCGAGGTCTCCGAAGCCTTCGGTCTGAAGGGCACGATGCTGTGGGATACCTCTTGGTGCTTACTCCCGAAGTGGCGCGCCGAGCGAGAGGCTGGGACGTAGTGGTTACGGATCCTCAGCTTGAGGTAGTTGTTGCCAATCTCGATGCGGCCGAAATGGAATCCGTGCGGCTCGAGAAACGACGCAACGCTAGCGGCACCACCTCCGGCATTCGTGAGGAAAGCGTTGCGAACTTCTCGAGAGATCTGGCGGAGAATGCTCTTCGGCAGGCAATCTCGCTCAGGCACCCCGATGCTCACCCTACTTCCGATCCGCCGCCTCTCAGCGTACGGTGGGACTACTTCGGCGTTGCGGGCGGATAGTGTGCTCGGCGCTCGTGATGGGTCTAAATCGCTCGAGCGGACGGGCCTTGGCTCCCGCAGCTCGCTTCGCTCGGTGGGCGTGATCGCGGTCCGTCGCTCAGCTCAGATCCGTTGCGTACCGCAGCTGATGCTGGGCGTTAGCCGCCACCTTGAAGCCTTTCGATGAGTTCTCTACCTAGCGGGTGCGGCCTGCTTCAGGCCGCACTGGAGTTTCGAGGCGCCATTGAACGGTCCGACTCTTTGAGAGAGGACCCTGAGTTCAGAACTTTCCCCAAGGGTAGCTGCAAGTCAACAAGCCTGCTGTTCGCTAGATTTCTTCGTGAGCGCTGGTCAGTTGACTGGCAGTTGGTCTCTGCACAGCGGGGACGCCCATCTAAAGGAAACTGGGTTTCTCACGCGTGGCTAGAGTCAGGAGGCATTATTTTTGACCTTACGGCCGATCAGTTTCCCGATGCCCCAAGCCCAGTCATCGTGAGCTCAGAAAGTGAGTGGCATCGCCGATTCGTTTGGAAACGTAAGTTCCCGGTAAACGACTATGGGTACCATGGCGAAGCTCTTGTCAAACTCGAGCGGCAGTATGGTCATGTTCGCACTCAGCTCGGTGCCGTCTAACCCAAGATTGCAGAGGGCCACGGGACCGGCCTTCGGCCACCCGATGGTCGCTGAACGCAAACGTTAGGAGGCACGAGGAATGGGCGGGTGGCTCAGTATTGGACTTGGAATCGTCGCCGCGCTACTCCTTTGGCGGACAGGCCATCCAGTTCTCTTTTGGTCTGCTGTGGTTGCCACCGTACTTGAGTTCTGGTCCTACGGCATCATGCACAACTTCGCCATGGACCTTGCCAAAGCTAGGTTTGATCGAATTCGCGAGAACATGATTCTTGAGGAGCAAGGTCAAGAAGCTCTCGACCGCCTTGATCGAACGCCCATTCACCCGACATCCGCCGAGATCAATGCCGTGCCCGACGGAATAACCCGCGTAAACATGCTGGTCTCGCTCGCCATCCTCGGCCTGCTCATTAGCGGTGTCGTCATCCGGCTGCTTTAGCGTTCGTGGCGTGCCCCCCTACAATTCGAGCGGACGCGTTCAGCGGTAGCGTCCGGCTTCTGCGGGGAGCATTGCTGGCGCGCCGCTCAACTCCAGACCCGGCGACCATTCAATGTCAGCGCGAAGGAGAATCCCATGAGAACGACGCGCGCCCGCGTAGTGTCGCTGGTATTCGCCTTCATGGGGCCGTGTTCGGCCCTGATAGCACAGGTGCCGCCAGAGCAGCACAAACACGACCTCGAAGCAGAACGCACCAAGCTTCAGGACCGCATCCAGGCAATTGACGCTGAGTTGGCGGCTCTGAGGGCCGCCGC
>JAIOJS010000131.1 GCA_019911795.1 Thermoanaerobaculia bacterium
AGAGCGGAGTGAAATGGCAGCCAGCGAGGCGACGGCGGCGGCTACGATGCCCCGCGGAGCGGTCAAAGCCAGTACCCAGCGCTCCTTGACATCACATTGACTGCTCGGCACGGTGAGGAAGACCGCCAGAGGGCGCACCACCAGGATGAGTGCCGCCGTGATCGCGGCACCACGCCACCCCAGGTCGCCGATCGCGGGCAAATCCAACTGGGCGGCCAGAAGGACGAAGACGAAGGAGATCAGAAACGTCGTCAACTGCCCCTTGAAGACCTTCACTTTACTGAGGTCGGGAAGATCTCCAGCCGAGAGGGTTACTCCCATCACGACCGACGCCAGGATGCCGGATTGAGGCGCCTGGTTCTCCGCCGCCCAATAGACCAGGAGAAGCAGCGACAAGATGGCGAGATTCTGGACCTCTCCACTGACGAATCGGCGGCGAACTATGAGGCGACACAGTGATCCGCCGGCGAAACCCAGGATAACCCCTACCACCGCCAACTTGAGGACTTCGCCTCCCAGCGTTCCGAGCGGCAGTCCGGAGCGTTCTACCCAGAGAAGAACGAAATAGGCCGCGGTCGCGCCGATGGCGTCGATGATCAATCCCTCGGACGTAAGGATCACCTTGACCTTACGAGGAACCACCATGTGCCTGAGGAGGGGGGCAATCACGGTAGGACCCGTGACCATGACCATCGCGCCGAACAGCAGAGACAACTCCCAGGAAACACCCGCCATATAGTGGGCCAAAGCCGCCGCACCAAGGGTCGTGATCAGGGCGCCCGCCGTGAGCAGATTTCGAACCGCGACTCCGACCCGAGAGAGCTGACCGAGGTCGAGCGAGAGCCCGCCCTCGAAGAGAATCACGGCCACCCCGACGTGGACGATAACCTCGAGGCCCTCGCCGAGATGATCCGGGTGGATCAGCCCTAGAAAGCCCGGTCCGGCCAGTATCCCCACGCTCAAAAGGGGCAGGATCGCGGGGATACGAAGGCGCTCAGCCCCCACTTGCGAGGCGATGCCGAGAACAATAGCGAGGACGACGGTATCCAGAATCACGGCCGTGAGACTATCTCAAACGACTCCTCTTGTGCACACAGTGCCCCAGGAAAGGATTAAGGAAGGATCCTCTGTGGTCTCTTTCACAACCCTCCTCGATCCTTGACTTGATCTCGCTCCTCTCTTAGCCTGTCTCCTTCCATGGGACGAATCGTTCCATGAACGAACGACAGGAGCACCCAGACGATGAGCAACCGAGATGACGATAGGAAGCCACTGAAAGCCCCGGAGAATCGCGGAGGAGGTACCGGACGTCCCGCGACCATCGGTGCCTCGATCGCAGTTCGCGGCGAACTCGTCGGACGCGAAGACCTCACCATCGACGGCACCTTCGAAGGCCAGATCGCGGTCAAGGGATGCCTGGTGACAATCGGCAGCCAGGGACAGGTCGAGGGGGAAATTCACGCGAAGACGATCGCAGTCGAAGGCCAGGTCAAAGGCAATCTGATTGCAGAAGATCAGGTCGTGGTCCGTGCCTCGGGCAAGATGGAGGGAGATATCCAAGCGCCGCGGGTCGCCCTCGACGAGGGGTGTCAGTTCAAAGGCAAAATCGATATGGAGCCAGGCGTCAAGAAGAACGAAGCGACGGGCAGCGAGAGCGCCAAGGGAGGCGGCGAGAAATCGCCGGGTTCTGGCGCGTCCGGAGAGAAGGATGACGGTGATTCGAAGCCAGCATCTTCAGCTTCGGAACCTCTGAAGTCCGAATCGACCGAAAAAGACTCCTCGGCCCAAAGTGGCTCCCAGCCCCCCAGCGGCCAGGGACAGATCCCGCAACACGGCTCCGGCGGTGGCAACGGGAACCGTCACAAGAGGCGCTAGTACTTGCCCGCATTCTGGCGCCGAATGCGCCCCGCTCAGGCGCCCGAGCGGACGGAGAGAACTCCGTCCGCACCTCCGAGCTTTAGGTCACGGGCTCTCAGCTATCTCCTCGAGGGACGGCCGAAGGACCGCGCCTGGCAAGTGCTCGACTTGGGAGTTCCCAACCAGAACAATCTCGATTTCTTTGCCCGCCGTGGCGCGAACTATGCGATCGAAGATCTCTATCGCACCCTCGAACCTAGTCGCAAGGGCCAAGGCTACGACGTGTCTCGCATGGAGGCGCTGGACAACCTCCTCTCCTTTGGAGAGGGCACTACCTTTGACCTAATCCTGGCTTGGGACGTCCTCAACTTCCTCCCCAGGGAGGCCCTGGCCCTCATCTCGAGTCGGCTCGCACCCCACTGCCGGCCGGGAACGGAGTTGTACGCACTCATCACAATGGAAGCGGCCATTCCGGCGCTCCCCGGCAACGCTCGCATTCTCGATGAGGAGACCATCGGTCTCGCCGGTTGGGACGGAGAACGGAGTCGCCCCTCGCCCCACCACACTGCCGCCGTCCTGGGCGAGGCGATGGCGCCCTTCGTGGTCGACAAGACCTACCTGCTCAAACTGCAGATGCATGAGTTCTTGGTGGAGTATCGGCCGGGCCAGGATCCGGTAGCCAAGGGTCCCATCAAAGGGGGCAGGCGCTAGCAGCCCCTGGCAGAAGGGTGAGGCGGCTAGGGTAGTATGCCGAACCCAGCGCCCTCGGAGAGAATCTCCAAGACCTCGATCTCTCGAACCCGCCAATCGCCATCGATCTCGACCCACTGACTGTTGACCCGGTAGACCTCGTGCCCGGACCGCCGGCCGAGGCCCCCGCGCTCCATCTTCACCGTGGCACGAAAGAGCAGCCATGCCGTGCCGTTCTCGTAGAGCTCCAACTCCTCCTTGGCGAGAACCACGTCGATGGCGTCGGCGGCACCGCGAAAACGATGCAATCCGGCCACCAGCTCCCGTGGGGTTGATAGTCCCCCATCGTAGGGAACGGCGCTCAAGGAGAACTGCGGCGCGAAGAGGGCCAGGGTTTCCTGGCTCCGCACCAAGGATACGAGATCCGACTCGGTCCCCGGCTTGCAAAGGCTCTGCTCGAGTGCCTCCAACGCGGCCAGCAGTCGACGTTCGTCGCTCTGCCACCAAAACCCCAGCCAGACCAACCCAACCAGAAAGACGGCGAGTAGGATCCAGCGGGAGGAGTTCGTCATGGCTTGGGGCGGACCGTGGTTCTCGATGTCGAGCCGCGGTTACCGAAGGGCCGGGAAACGCTGGGTATCAGACTCGCGCATCTGGCGGTAGATCGCTTCGACGATATCGTCGCGTCCCGGCTTCGAGAAGTAGTCCCCATCAGACCCATAGGCCGGCCGGTGAGCCTTGGCGGTCAGGGTACCGGGCGCACCATCCAACCACCAGAAGCCTCCGCGCTCGAGGGTCTGCTGGAGCATGAAGGCAGTAGCTCCACCCGGAACGTCCTCATCCAGGAACAGGACCCTCCCCGTCTTACGAAGAGACTCGACGATCTTCCCGTCGACATCGAAGGGCAACAGGGTCTGCACGTCGAGGATCTCGACATCGATGTCGGCGGTGGCGAGGAACTCGGCCGCCTCGAGCGCCAGGCGGCAGCAGGCGCCATACGTCACTACCGTAAGGTCCCTTCCTTCCCGCAGGACCTCCGGTTGCCCGAGCGGGACGCGGAAGTCGCCGATATTCGAAGGTAGGCGTTCCTTGATCCGGTAGCCATTGAGGACCTCGATCACGATCGCAGGGTCCTGCGACGCCAACAGGGTATTGTAAAAGCCCGCCGCCTGGGTCATGTCGCGCGGCACACAAACGTGGATCCCGCGTACCAGGCCGAGAATTCCCGCCATCGGGGAACCCGAATGCCACACGCCCTCGAGTCGGTGTCCGCGAGTTCGTACGATCACCGGCGCTTTCTGCCGCCCCGCGGTCCGGTAGTGCAGAGAGGCTAGGTCGTCCGACAGGATCTGCAGGCCGTAGAGAATGTAGTCGAGGTACTGAATCTCCGCGATAGGACGAAGCCCTCGGAGAGCCAGACCGATCGCCTGTCCCATGATCGTCGACTCGCGGATGCCGGTATCCGAAACCCGCAGGTCTCCGTACTTGGCCTGGAGACCAGCGAACCCCTGGTTGACATCACCCAACTTTCCGACATCTTCACCGAAGGCGATCAACTCTGGCCGAGCGGCCAACTGCGAATCGAAACAGGCGTTCAGAACCTCGAAACCGTTGATCCAGGGACCATCACTGTCGTACTCCGCGACCACCTCCTCCACCCCAAGGGCCGAATCGCCCGACTCACTGAAGAGGTGTGAGGAGTAGCGTCGCTCGTTGGTCAGACTCTGCGCTGCCAACCAGGAGCGGAGCTCCTCGACCGGCGCTTCACGGTGGCCCCGCAAGGCGAACCGAGCCTCTCGTAGCGCCGAGAAGAGCGGGCGACGAAACAGGGTGGACGAACGCTCCACATCCGCCACCAGACGCGCCACCGTGCCGCTGGGATCGAAGTCGGATGTCGCCGCGAGGAGCGAGACAACAACGTCACGCTCTCGACGGATGGGTGCTTGGAACGCCTCCCAGGCAGCTTGCTGAGCTTCGAGAACCGCACTCTTCTCCTCGGCCTCCAGGGCCTCCAGGTCCCCATCGCTGGCTATCTGCGACTCCAGGATCCACTGCCGCATGCGCTTTAGACAGTCGAACTCTTCCTCCCACGCGAGGCGCTCTTTGGATTTGTACCGCTCATGGCTACCCGAAGTCGAGTGACCCTGAGGTTGCGTCACCTCGGTGATGTGTAGGATCGCCGGTACGTGCTCGAGACGAACGATCTCTGCGGCATTGAGATACGTTTCGCAGAGCGTGGGATAGTCCCAACCCGGAACGGTGTAGAGGTCGTATCCACACTTCTCTCCCGGTTGTCGGCGGAACCCCGAAAGCACAGCTGACAGATCGCCCTTGGTCACCTGGTGTTCGTTGGACACCGAGATCCCGTAACCATCATCCCAGATCGACATGAGCAGCGGGGCCCGTAGCACCCCCACCGCATTGATCGCCTCCCAGAACAGTCCTTCCGCCGTACTCGCGTTGCCGATGGTGCCAAACGCAATCTCGTTTCCATGGTGGGAAAAGTTGGTCCGGTCAGCAAGCTCGGGAAGTTCCCGATAGAGCCTGGAGGCGTACGCCAGTCCTACCAGCCTGGGCATCTGTCCGGCCGTCGGCGAGAGATCCGCCGACGAGTTTGGTCGGTCGGTAGCCGGTAGCCAGTTTCCAGACTCATCGAGAAGGTGGGTGGCGAAATGAGAATTCATCTGCCGACCGGCGGACGAAGGCTCCCGTTCGGGATCAGGATCAGCGTAGAGCTGGGCGAAGAACTGCTCCACCGTCAGGGCGCCGATGGCGAACATGAAGGTCTGATCACGGTAGTACCCAGAACGAAAGTCACCGTTGCGAAAGGCGCGCGCCATCGCCAGCTGAGGGACCTCTTTGCCGTCGCCAAAGATACCGAACTTGGCCTTGCCCGTCAGCACCTCCCGGCGCCCCAATAGACTCACCTGCCGGCTCCTGACGCCCACCCGGTAGTCTCGAACGATCCCCTGCTTGTCGAACTCCAACGCTGACCTCCACCTCGAGTATCACGACTGCTCGCAACGATGGCACCAGACCGGCGCTCGCTGCCAGGGCTTCATCGAAGGCGTTTGCAATGGCGCCCGATGCGCCGGGAAATGCTACCACGCCAGGCCGTGAGATAATGCGAAGATCAAGACCATCCGAGAATCCCAGCGGGGCCCTTTGAGGTCTTCCCAGAGGAGCTAACAATGACACCGATCACCCTGGGGGCCTTCAACCACCTGCACGTGCTGGGTGCTGGGCGTCTCCTCCGTACGGTGTGTGGGGCCCGGCGGTGGACCGAGAAGATCACTGCCGCTCGTCCCTACAACTCGTTGAACGAGCTTCTGTACACGGCCCATCGCTCGTGGTGGAGCCTAGGAGCCGCCCCTTGGAAGGAGGCCTTCTCGATCCACGGTTCCGTCGTCGAGCGCCTTCGACTCCTCGACGTAATCAACGCTGACAACAACACGGCCATCGCCGACCAGGTCGAATCGCTCCGTGAACTGGAGCACCAGTACCGCGAGAAGTTCGAGTATCCATGGGTGGTCTCTCTCCCGGCTCTCGCCGCCCCAGAGGACGCCCAGGAAGTAGTCGATGGATTGATCCGTACGGCGCGTCAGCGCCTTGCCAACGACTCGAGTTCGGAGCTTCGACTCGCGGCCGAGGAGCAGGCGCGCTTCAACCGCATTGGACTCGAAGAACTGATTGCGGTTCGCTACCTCAACTCACAACAGGCAACGCAAAGCTAAACGTCGAACCCTTCCCCTTCTCGCTCTCGACCCAGACTCGGCCGCGATGCAACTCGACCAGCCGTTTGGCGATGGTCAGGCCCAACCCCGTGCTCGTTTCGCCCCCGGTCGGCCGAGCACTCGAGCGTTTGCCCGAAAAGACCTGCTCGAGTTCCTCCGGGAAGAGCCCTAGCCCGTTGTCGACGACACTGGTGATCAACTCTGAGTCCTGGGTGCGGCAAGCGACGAGGACCTGACCACCGGGTTGAGTGAACTTGATGGCGTTGCTGATGAAGTTATCGAGAACTTCGACCACTCGGATACGATCCACCATCACCTCGGCCGGGTCCAAGAGTCCGTCCACACCGAGGGCGATGTCCTTGGCGCGGGCCGCCCCCTCGTGCAGAACTAGGCGCTCCGTAACGAGATCGGAAAATCGTTCCTGCGTCAGCTTGAGGTCGACCCTTCCCGCCTCGATCGCGGCTACATCGAGAAGCTCACCGATGAGTTCCAGCATGTGCTGACCACACCCCAGGATGTTCTTCAACGAGCGATCGAGAAAACGATCGTCCAGTCGTCCCTCCTCTCGGAGTCGAATCAGGGTCTCGCTGAATCCGATGATCCCCGACAGCGGGCTTCGGAGATCGTGCGCGACGATGCCCAGAAACTCGTTCTTGGTGTCGTTTAGTTCTTCGAGCTCCACGAGGAGCCGCCCCTTGATGAAGCCCGAGGCGACGTGGTCTTTGAGGTTTTCTAGGGCCGCGAGATCCTGTCCAGCGAATGCATCGTCGCGATCGGGATCACCAAAGACCAGATAGCCAGCCACCCTGTTCTCGAAGTCGATCCTCATCACCAAAGCCGATCGTGGTGCACCGCCCAGATCCTCCTCGATCGGTCGGATCAACGATTCCCTGCTTTCCGTGACGAGGAGACCCGGACCCAGTTCGCGCGCAGTCGTCAGGTACGCCGACTCCACTTCACTGATCGGCAACTCGACACCCAGGTCCGTAGCCCCCGTCCAACTGTAGGCGGCTCGGAGCTCCATTCGGTCCCCACGAC
>JAIOJS010000132.1 GCA_019911795.1 Thermoanaerobaculia bacterium
TGCCACTATTCCGGCCCCTTTTCACCTCTGGCAGCGTTGCGCCTCCTCAAAATACTCCCGGTATTCCTGCGTCGCCGCGCCTTGCCAGAGGAGAAAATGACCTCGGACAAGTGACATGGGACTTCCGGAGCGGAACACTAGCTCGAATGTCAGGTCGCAGAGGGAGCAATACATGAGCGAGTACAAGACAGAGGTTGTATGGAGCCGTGACGGCGCAGCCTTCACCGACAATCGGTACAGTCGGGGCCATCGCTGGCGGTTCGACGGCGGGATCGAGGTGCCGGCGTCCTCGTCCCCGGCCCTTATCCCGCTCCCGCTGTCGATCGCTGCGGCGGTAGATCCGGAGGAGGCTTTCGTCGTCAGTCTGTCCAGTTGCCACATGCTGTGGTTCCTGTCTATCGCTGCCAAACGCGGGTTCGTGGTCGACAGCTACCGGGATCAGGCAGTTGGGGTCATGGCGAAGGATTCGTCCGGCAAGCTGTCGATGACCAAGGTGACGCTTCGTCCCGAGGCCGGCTTCGCGGGTGAGAAGTGGCCGACTGAAGACGATCTGGTCGCCATGCACCACGAGGCACATGAGGAATGCTTCATTGCCCACTCCGTCAAGACTGACGTGCGGTGCGAACCGATTCTGAGCACGGTCTAGCACACCAGTTACTACTCGGAAGGTGCGCCATTAGGATAGGGTGACCAGGCCCATGAAACTGACTTCCTTCAATGCCCGCTCAGCACCGCAGCCTGCCGGTGGCTATTCGCAGGCTGTCGCCGTGGATGGGGCGCGGCGGCTTCTGTTCATCAGCGGTCAAGTTCCTGAATCGTTGGAGGGCGAGTTGCCCGCTGATTTCAAGTCACAGGCCGAACTGGCGTGGTTCAACGTGTGCGCGCAGTTGACGGCTGCAGAGATGTCGGTGTCCAATCTCGTAAAAGTCACGATGTTCCTTTCCTCGCGTGAGCATGCGGTTGAGAACAGCAAGGTCCGCGCGGCGGTTCTTGGTGTACACGAACCGGCGCTCACGGTCATCATCACGGGTATCTACGATGAACGTTGGCTGCTCGAGATCGAGGCTGTGGCCGCGAGCTAGCTTTCGGTGTACGCCACTCATCTGGTTGGCTTCGGCTGCGTTCACGGCACTCCATGGTGGTTCCGTGAGGCGAGCTGGTTGCGGGAAGAGTCTCGCCAGTGGGCTGTCAATCCGTTAACCAACGAACCGCTGAACTGGAGCTCATAGTTGACTGACACAAACCCACACTCCTTCAGCCGGCTGATCGTTCCTGGCCTCGGCGACCCAGTCGGCCAAGGGGGCCAGTTGGCTTCCGTCCGCTAGGCGTCCTAATGCCTTCCAACCTGGTCCAGCGCTTTGCCAACCTTCGATTCCTGACTATCGCTACAATCGCTTTTGTCCTGGCGGGTGCGCTCACGGGCTTCTATTTCGTCCACGAACATCTTCCGATCTTCTTGCGGGCACCTACGTCTCTTCTTCTGTCCCCGATCGCCATTGTCGATGGTGCTTGTTACTACGCCGGCATCCCTGGGATCTATGGCAAACTTCTACCGATGTTCCTTTCCCTGTTTGTGCCGGTACTTGCCGCGCTTTCTCTTGGGGCCAGATTGTCGCGATGGGTGATCAATTGAAGGATTGCATCAATCCCTTCTCTCGGATTGTGGCTGTGCCAGCGTCCCGGTATGACCAGTTGGCTTCCATAGGTTGCGCGGCAGGAGAGACTCTGTGCGAGTAGGACCGAAGCTAATCAAGCGGGTTGCTCAGCGGTACGCTGGGATCCGCGAACAGGTCGATCGCGACGAGCTTCCTGCGGTTGTGCCCCGCACTCTTTCCGAGCTCCTGGCGTTCCTCGAGCAGCATCAGGTGCAGGGCACCGGACCTCTCCTCATTCGCTATCTCATGGTCGACTACAACACTGGAGAAGTTGAGGTGGACATTGGGGTGCCGGTTGCGGCTGGTCTGCCGACTAGTCGGCGGGTTGAGATGCGTCAGATTCCAGCCGGCACCTTTGCTACGGTGACGCATGTGGGTTCGTATGACACTCTCGTCGAAACGACCGCGAACCTGCTTGATTGGGCGAGACAGGCCAAGGTTTCGTGGCGGGTTTCCGAAAGGCACAATGTGACGAGGTGGGAGGCCCGCGTCGAGCATTACGTCGTCGGCCCGTCTATCGAGCCGGAGTCGAAGAACTGGCAGACCGAGATCGCCATCCTCGTCGCGGAATGTGATTCGTAGTTGCGGCAGATGCGACCCCTTGATCGGAGCCCCTCCACTGGGATGACCCCTACCGGCCTTGGCAGACGCTGGCTCCAGTTGGCCCAAGGCACTCCGGTCCGTTAGGCTGCAGAACAGACACTCCCTCACCACCACCGAGTTTGGAGGCTCTATGAAGCGAGTCACAGGAATTGGCGGCATTTTCTTCAAAGCCAAAGACGCACCGGCGCTACAAGCTTGGTACAAGCGGCACCTTGGAATCGATGTCCAAGAATGGGGCGGAACGGCTTTCACCTGGTCCGACGGTGAGGGTAAGCCGATGGTCGGCACAACCATCTGGTCCATTGGTTCGGAGGACGGCGACCACTTTGCGCCCAGTGCTGCAACCTTCATGGTCAACTACCGGGTGGAGGATCTCCACGCTCTGGTGAAGGTCTTACGCGAAGAAGGCTGTAACGTTCTCGAGAAGATCGACGATTCCGAGTACGGAAGATTCGCCTGGGTCATCGATCCTGAGGGAAACAAGGTGGAACTTTGGCAACCGCCCGCCGGCCAGTGACCCGGGCCGTCGGCCCCGGCTCGAATCTGCGGCCTAGCTCTTCGTCGCACCGGACCGTCTTCGGTAGGGGTGAGATCAAACGCTGGCGGTCAGAAACGAACCGCCTGCCATGATCTCGTTCTTCCCGGCAGTGCATGAGCGCCACGCACCGGAGTACGAGTTCTTCCGAGGCGAGCGCGTCCGCTGTTTCGAGTCTCCTTTGAGAGCCGAGCTCGTTCTGCAGGAGATCACTGCTCGCGGCCATAGAATCACGGCCCCAGATTCTGACAGTCAAGGGTTGTTAGCTAGAGTCCATGCACCAAGGTATTTGGCGTTCTTGGAAACCGCCTGGGCACAATGGGTTGCGATTGATCCGTCCAATGCAAGCAGACAGCCGTTTCCGTCGGTCTGGCCAGTGCGCACCCTGCGCAGTGACATCGAGCCGTCGAACTTCACCGGACGACTGGGCCTCTACTCCATGGACACCGGCGCTCCCTTGGTCGATGGAACCTGGACCGCCGCCAAGGGCGCCGCCGACGCAGCGGCGAGCGCCGCCGGACTTCTATCGGCGGGAGAACGTGCAGCTTTCTGCCTGACGCGCCCGCCTGGTCATCACGCCGGCCCAGACTTCATGGGAGGCTACTGCTTCCTCAACAACGCGGCGGTGGCGGCTGAAGCCTTGCTCGCCGGCGGATCCACTCGAGTCGCCATCCTTGACGTCGACTATCACCATGGGAACGGTACTCAGAGCATTTTCTATGGTCGATCTGATGTTCTGGTCGTCAGCATCCATGGCGACCCATTGACCGAGTACCCCTTCTATCTCGGGTATGCCGATGAAACCGGCGCCGGCGCTGGGGAAGGCTTCAACTTGAATCTTCCTCTGGAGGCCGGATCCTCGGCCGAGAGCTGGTTCGCGGCCTTGAGTGTCGCCTGCTCACGGATCACCCGGCATCACGCTGATGCTCTGGTTGTGTCCCTGGGATTGGATACCTTCGCCGGCGATCCGATTGCAGAATTTGCGCTGGTCTCCGATGACTTCTTTCGCCTTGGCGCGACCCTCAAACGCCTCGACCTGCCGTCTGTTTTTGTCCTCGAAGGCGGTTACGCGACGAGAGAGCTGGGCGTCAATGCGGCCAATGTATTGGACGGCTTCGAAGAGGCATGACGCCAGTGGACTGTAACCCCCAAACGATTAGCGCCTGGCCGGCCCTCAGGGCCGAGCTCGGCGTTGCCCCTCCTCGACATAGGCCCCGCTATGCCTGCGTCGGGGCGCCTTGATCTCGCCCCTGATGACACGCCCAACCACTAACCGTTCGAGGGT
>JAIOJS010000133.1 GCA_019911795.1 Thermoanaerobaculia bacterium
GTGTCAGGGTGGTGGTCAACCGTTGGAAGCAGAGTCCGCCGAGGAGGGCGGCGATCAGGGCCAAGGGGCCGGCTAGTCGCCAAGGAAATTGCAGGAGACGCATCCAGGGGAGGTGCGACCACAAGGGCGTGGACACCGGCCGCATGAGCAGCAGCAACAGGAGTCCCCCGAGGAGCAGTGAAGAGCGTGCGCGCCACGTACTCGAGCGCAGAGGCACTCCGGGGAGAGACATGAGGGTCGCGAGGAGCACGAGGGCGACCAGGGGCCCGGTCGAGGCTGCGTGCCCCCATCCGAACAACTCCGACCATGAGGGAAAGTTCTGTTCGAAGTGGAACTTGCCCCGGAGGAGTTCTTCGCTTCGGATGAGTGGCTGGAGGGTCAAAGCGGGCCACCAGAACCACATCGTCAGGGCGATGCCGAAGCCGCCGCCGGCGAGGATGGCCCGGCGGGCCGGGCTCTCGGCGCGGTCAAAGCCATAGAGGAAGGCGATCGAGCCGAGGGTGATGGCGCAGAAGACGAGGGCGCTCAGGTTGTGGGCCAGAACTATCGCGGCCGAGGTGAGGAGCACCCCGAAGCGAGCCCACCGTGGGGAGCGGTAGGCGACGAAGATCGCGGCGAGGAGGAGCGGAGCGAGACAGAGCGCAGTGAACTCCGAGAAGGCGTTGCGACGGTACAGGTCGCTGAGAAAGTAAGGGCTGAACAGGAAGAGGTAGACGGCGATCCGGGCGCCCTGATAGTCGATGGTGTCGGCTCCATCGGGGGGCGAACGGTCCCTTCCTTCGAAGTGCGACAGCGCTTGTGAGGCCAGAAAGATGCCGACCGTAGCGAGGACCAGAAGGAGAGCGAGGGTCACCACCACCCCCGATTCGATCCCTCCAAGCTGCTTCGCGACGAAAGCGCTCGTCGAGGCGAAGAGCGGAGCGTAGAAGAGGTAGATCGGCGAGCCCCAACCGCGGTAGAGATCGGGCGCCCACGCCGCCGGGAACTGTCCGTCGGTCCAGGCGGTCTGCACCTGCGCGACGCGCACCAATTCGTGCGACCAATCATGCCCCCGAGGCACACCGTACGCGGTGAGGGGGTAGCTGGCGATGAAGACGACGACCCCCAGGATCGCACCGGTAGCCCAGGTGGAGGCATGACGTTTCACGACGTGGACCCTACCATCGGTTCGGATCGGCCGCACTTCGTGAGGGCTCCTTCGGCACCGCGATCTGGCATCGCTCACCGTCGACTCTTGGGCGCCTACCGACTCTCTTGGAGGGATTCTTAGGGCTGGCGGTCAGACGAGGAGACTGCTAGAATCTGCCGAGACGAACGGCCCGAGATGGGTGAATCGAACGAGCCGACACCGCGGTATTGTCCCGGGGGCTGGCGAGTCTTCGAGGTCGATGTCTTTGCCAGGAGGGCACCTTGGTCGGTCAGCTCGAGGATCAACTAGACGCTGCTCTCGCGGAGCTTCCTACGAAGGTTCGGGTCGCCGCCCGCCGGGACATCGCTGCCTTGCGCAAGGCGGCGGATCTGACCCCCGAGGCGCTCGGGGTTCTTCTCGCGGATGATTCCGCAGAACCCCGTTTGCGGTTGCTGGCGGCATGGCTGACGGGGCTGGTCAGGGAGCAGGCGCTCACGCCCGTTCTAGAGTCCGTGGTAGTGACCACGACCAACATCGAGGTGCTGTGGGAGGTCGCGAAGGCCCTCTGTCGCCTCGAGGCTGATCCGGCTGTTTTTCGCCAACTGTTGGAGTCGGACTCCTCGGTAGAGCATCGGAAGGCGGCCGCCTTCGCCCTGGGATCGCTGGAAGACAACTCGGCGGTGCGGCTACTCATCAAGATCCTCGCTTCTGAGGAAGAGGATGCGGGGTTGAGGGCACAGGTCGCCGAAGCGCTTGGCTATCTACGCAACAGCATGGCGCTGTACACCCTGATGGCCGCCGCGGTCGAGGCTCCCCCTGAGGTTCGCTTCTGGTCCGTCTTTGCGCTGGGTACCCTGGGCGACGAGAGGGCTCGCCCCCTGTTGGAGCGGATCTCGCGCACCGATCACGTCGAGGTCGAGGGCTGGTGGCCAGTGTCGCAGGAGGCGATCTCCGCGCTCGAGGAGTTGATGGATCGTCAGGGAGTCGGCAGCTGAGGCGACGCTTCGGTTCGGGATGTCTCGCCTCGTTCGGCGGCCGCTAGTCGTGCGGCCAGCGCCGCGGTGAGTCGTTCACGGTAGTCCTGTTCGCCCCACAGGGTGGTGAGGAGTCGATCCATCAGTTGGCTCGTTTCCGGCGATTCCTGGGCGAGCTTCTCGGAGTCCAACCCTTCGGCCTCGGCGCGTCGGAAGGCTTTCCGAGAGAGGGCGCGGCGGCTGATCCAGGAAACCGCGGCCCGCAGTGAGTCCCGACTACCGCGAAACACCCCGGCGAGGACGCGCAGGAGGGGTTTCGTGTCGATCGAGTCGAGGGTTCCCCAGACGGCGGACTCGATCCGGTCGAGGTGCGCCTCGGGGAGAGATTGGCCATGAGTCTTCGCTGACCGTGACGGTTCGGGTGGAATGGTCAACTCTAGGGCCCGTTCGAAGAGGTAGCCCTGGTGAAAGAGGAGCGAGAAGGTGTCCACGGCGTCCTTGATCGAGAGGAAGTAGAGGAGCTTGCGCAGGATTTTTCGCAGCGGGTAGATGACGATCTTGACGAGGAGCATCAGGCAGGAGAAGGATCCTCCCCTTCCCGCCAGGCGCCGGGTGCGGGTGGGTGTCAAGGACACCTGATGGCGAGCCGCGATGCGGGAGATCAGCCGTCGTCGGGTCCAGCTGAGGGCCAGATCATCGACGAAGGGGATCGGAATCAGGGGACAGAGTCCGCCCAGGAGGCTTTCCCAGACCACATCTCGGAACCACGGGGGGGCGGTGGAGGTGGGGTCGCTGGAGGTAGGGTCGACGTCGCCTGGCTTGGGCATAGGGGTAGTTGGTCACGGCCCGGGGGCTACCTTGGCCTCGGTTCGTTGTCGGCACTCGCCTCCCGGAACTGAAGCCTAGCACCTGCTTCTCGACTCCCTGTGTTCTCAGGACGCGGTAGCTAGATCTCCCTCGGGTGGGTGCTTCTCGCGGAACGTGAAGTAGAGCGCTCCGCCCACCAGGACCGCGGCTGCGATCCCCAGAGCGGTCGAGATACCCGGGTTCTTGACCGTGACTCCCTGGTAGTAGGGGAAGTACCCCTGGCCTGTGTAGTAGAGCGTGAAGTGCACCACCACCGCGGTGACTGAGGCGGCGATGGCGGCGATGGCTGGGGTGTCGCGGAGGAAAGTGCCGAAGAGCACGGGGACGAAGGCGGCCGCGAAGTAGGCGTAGACGCCGAGCTGCGCGAAGATGATGACACTGAGGTTGGGAGACAGGATCTGCTGGTAGGCCAAAGCGAAGGAGAGCGCGGCGAGTCCGACGATGACGACTCGGTTCAGGAGGAAGAGGAACGAGTCGCCGAGCTGCCGCCGGGTCACGAGATGGTGGACGTTGCCGATCAGGTCGTTGGTGATGGTGATTGAGAGGGATTGGATCAGTCCCTCGAGGGTCGACATGCCGGCGGAGATGAGGCCGAGGAAGACCACCACTCCGACGAACCAGGGGAACTGAGTCACCAGATACGTCGACACCACTCCGTCGGGGGGAATCGTCTGGCCTCCCGCCTGGAGGGTCGGAAACTCGAGTCGTGCGTAGAGACCCACCACGACGACGAAGAAGAAGAGGGTCTGAATGACGATGCCAGTAGCCAGGTAGCGGTTCAGATCGTCATCGTGCCGCAGGAGTAGAGACTTGGTGATGATGTGCGGCTGGCAGACGATCGCCGCCCCGACCATCATGGTGCAGAAGACGACCTCGAAGCCATCTCGGAAGAGGGGACTGCTGGGGTTGTAGAGAGTGGTGAGATTGGGATCTACAGCGCCCAGGGCATCGACGAAACCGGAGATACCTTGGGAGAAGTGGTGCCACCCCGAACCCAGGAGGATGACCGCAACCACCACCATGACGATGGCCTGGATGGTGTTGGTGTAGACCATCGAGTTGGCGCCGCCGAACATCATGTAGCCGAAGGAGAAGATCGTCAACGCGGCGAGCACGCCGATCTCGGAGAGTCCCAGCGAGGCGGCGATGACCTTGGTCAGGCCGACCAGGATCATGACGATGAAGGTCACGAGGAGCAGCGACAGGAAGGCGAAGAAGATGGCGAAACCCCGACTTCGGTAGCGCTGTCCGACCCACTGCGAAAGGGTCATGGCCTTGATCGAGTCGCCGTATCGCCGGAAGCCCTTGGTCAGGACAACCAGCGAGACCGACATGGAGATCGGCAGCACCACGCAGAGGGCGAAGACGGCGCTCAAACCGAAGTAGGCGACGAGCCCGGGATTGATGATGAAGGTGGCGGCGCTGGTGGTGGAGGCGGCCAGGGCGAGACCGACGGCGACCGGCGAGAAGGCGAGACTGCCCACCGCATAGTCCCGGACACTCTGATTGCGACGCGCTCCGCGGACGACCAGGGCGACGATGGCGGTCACGTAGCCGCCGATCAGAAGCCAACTAGCGAGAGTACTGGTTTCCATGAAAACTCCGGAAGGGACGATGCGGCGTGCGGCTCCGAGTCAGTCCCGTGGTGGTGGAAGGGTGAAAGTCAGAGAGCGGTCGGGGAGATCCTCATTCAGGGTCTCGCACAGCCGGAGGGTACTCGTGGCGATCCAGGAACTGGCGATAGACCGACACCAACCAGTCCGGGTCTTCGATGACCAGGGCATGCCCGGAAGTGGGGTGAACCAGAAACTCCGCCCCGGCTATCCCATGGGCAAGAGCTTGGACGCGTTCCAGGGGCATGATCCGATCCTGCGCCGCGTGGAGCACCAGAGTCGGACACGAGATCTGCGAGAGAGTGGCCGCGTCGCGATTGATATCGAAGATCTCTACCGCTCCGAGAATTCCCAGAAGTCCGCTGTAGAAGCTCGGCGGAAGTCCCGGGTCACGGCGGCTACGAACGGTGGCGGAGTGAGCTTCGAGAAAGGCGGGGGAGTAGACCTGCTCGACCAGCATTTCGTGGAAGGGACCGGAATCACCTCCCGCCACGACCTGGGCGCAGAGTGCGCGAAGTTCGCGTGTGCTCTCGGCCATCTTCGCTGGAGTCCGATCCAAGGCGTTGGAGATCAACAGAGTGCGTACCCGATGCGGATGGCGCGCGGCCAGCAGGAGGGCGACCTCGCCGCCGAATGAGGTGCCGGCGACGTGCACTGAGTCGAGACCGAGAAAGTCCAGCAAACGAACGAGGTCGTCGACATTCCCGTCGATCGGCACATGACCTTCGCCCGGCGAGAGGAGTTGTCCTCTGAAGTCGCAGCAAAGAGTGCGGTAGCCATCGGTCAGCCGCCGGGAGACCAGGCCCCAGGCGGCGATCGTCATCATCCCTCCGTTGAGGAGCAAGATGATGTCACCATCCTCACCGAGGAGTTCGTGGGTGAGAATCCCCGGGATGGCGACGGGGGGATGGGCTTGGCGGAGTCTCATGCTTTCTCCCCGAGGAACTCGTCGCGCAGGCGGCCCTTGATGACCTTGCCGTAATCGGTTCGGGGCAGATGATCGATGAAGCGGAACGCCTTCGGAGTCTTGAAGCGAGCGAGCCTGGGGGCGAGGAACTCTCGGAGCTCCTCTTCCCGGGGGCTCTCCGCGTTGCTGCGTCGTACGATATAAGCGACCCCAACCTCACCCCAGCGCTCATCGGGGACGCCGACGACCGCAGCGTCCTCGACGCCCGGGTGCTGGACCAGGACGCCCTCGATCTCAGCCGGGTAGACGTTGACTCCGCCGCTGATGATCATGTCTTTCTGGCGACCGGCGATAGTGTAGAACCCTTCGTTGTCTCGCCGTGCCTGATCGCCGCTGTGGAACCAGCCGTCGGCGTCGAGGGCGGTGGCGGTGGCGGCCGGTTGGTTCCAATAGCCCCGGCAAACGTGGGGTCCGCGAAAGAGGAGTTCGCCAACTTCACCCTCGGGAACGTCGGCGCCCTCTTCGTCGATTAGTCGCACCTGGGTGAACATCATAGGCTGGCCTACGGATCCCGCCTTGCGGTAGGAGTCTTCGACCGACATGGCGAAGCAGTTGACTCCCACCTCGGTCATACCGAATCCCTGTTTGAAGGGTACTCCCTTCTTCTGATAGGCCTCGATGAGGTAGTGGGGAAGGGGGGCGCCGCCGCTGATGAACCAGCGTACGCGATCCAGGTCGACGGTCTCGAACTCGGAAGCCTCGAGCAGCATCTTCCAGATCGCCGGAACCCCGAGGACGACGGTGCATCCCTCGCTCTCGATGGTGTTCAGGACTTCGACGGGCTCGAACCCCCGGTGGAGCACGACCGTCCCACCGATGACGAAGAGTGGAACCATGAACGCCATCAAGCCCCCGGTGTGGTACAGCGGGGTGAAGACCGGGCTGATGTCCTCGCTGGTCAGCTGCCAGCCGGTGATGGTGTTGAAGGCATTGGCGATCACCATGCGGTGGGGAATCATCACCCCTTTGGGATGACCGGTGGTACCGGAGGTGTAGAGCAGGGCGAAGAGGTCCTCGCCGTCGCAAGGGGTCGCTTGCCAGGCGGAGTCGCTCGCCAGGGACGCCACCAGATCCGCATACGAAGGATCGCTGGAATCCAGGGGCGTGTCGAACGCGACCCAGGTTTCGACTGCGACCATGAAGCGCAGACCCCGTACCGTCTCGGCGTTCGCCTCGTCGTAGAGCAGGATTCGAAGACCACTGTCACGAACGATGTGCTCGAGTTCGGCCGCGGTCAATCGGGTGCCGAGCGGAACGACGGTGATACCGGTCTTGCCGGCGGCGAAGAACGCCTCGAGGTACTCCACTCGGTTGTGCGAGAGGATGCCGACGCGATCGCCGTGCCTCATGCCGAGGGTCTCGGTGAGGACGCGAGCGCAACGCACCACTCGCTCGTCGAGTTCGCGGTAGTCGAGGCGGAGTTCGGGCTCAACCACCACCAGGGCGGGTCGTTGCGGGGTTAGGCGAGCGCGCTCACCGACGATGTCGGCCTGCAGGGTTGGTCCCATCATGAGAGGCCCCTCATGAGCGGTCAGCTCCCCATTCGACGACCGATGCCGACCAGGCGTAGCCGATACCGGCGGCGACCATGACCATCAGCATGCCGTCCCGCAGCCGACCGGACTCGAGGCCGTGGTGAATCGAGAATGCCTGATCTTGCTGACCGATGTGGCCATACTCGTCGAGGTAGAACGATTGGTCCTCGCCCAGACCGAGGGATTCGAGGACAAAGCGATGGGCGGAGGGTTTCATGTGAAGGAGGTTCAGGTAGCCGATGTCGCTCCTCGAGTAGCCACTGCTCTCGAGCGCTCGATCAACCACGGCGAGGAAGTTGTCCATCGACACCGCGTCGAGTCGTTCCTTCATCCCGGTGGGATCGGGACAGGTCAGGTGGTTTCTTCCCTGTTCCAAGCCTTCGCGACTCAGGGGTTCGACGGTCCCTCCTGCCGGGGAGATGACGTCGAGAGAGAACGAGCCGTCGACGATCACCGACGATGCCATGAGCCGATTCCGCCCGAGATTCTTGCGCAACACGATGGCTCCGCCGCCGGCGCCGAGACCGTAGAGGAAGCGCGTTGATGGGTCCTGGTAGTCGACCCAATCACCGTTTCGGTAGCCCCCGGCGATGAGGAGGGTATTGATGGCGGGGTCCGATTGCATCAGGGCTTTGGCCATCTTCAGGGCGGCCATGGTGGTCGCACAGCGCATCTGAATGTCGATCGCCCAGGCCCGGTGGGCGCCGAGGTCGTGCGCGAGTTTGATCCCGGCGGTCCACAGCGGGTACTCCTTCCACTCTTCGGTGGTGCACAGTACGACATCGACTTCGGAGGGGGAGATCTCGGCCCGGTCGAGGGCGTCCCGAGCGGCCCACAGGCCCATCGCATTGGTGTGGTCGTCGGGACCGGGGATGGGCTTGCGACGGATCCCCATCTTCTCGGACACCACCTTTTCGGGAACGCCTGACAGTCGGCTGATATCGGCCGCGTCGTAAAAGCTCTGGGGACAATAGGTGCCCACGGCGGCGATGCCGACGGGGGGCAGGGAATGGGTCATGGTTTCTTGGGTCTCGTTGTCGGGTGGCAGCTAGTCACTGGAGTCAGGGTTGGAGGCCGGCGTCGGGTCCACTGACGGTGGGGTCGGTTCTGAGGGGGGCGCGAGGTCGAGGACGCGACGAAGGGCCTCGGTGAAGCGATCGGGACACTCGGCCTGGGGAGAGTGGCCGCAGCCGTCGATCGCAGTCCAGCGCACGCGAGGGAGTTCCTCGCGGAGGCGCTGAGAGAATCTCTTTCCGAGGTAGCCGTCCGAGGTACCCCAAAGCAGATCCACCGGGGTGGTGATCTCGTCCAGTTGGTCCTCGAGGAGGTAGCTCTCGAGATCTTCGTTGGCTTGGAACATGCGACTCGCTTGACCGGTGGGGGCGCGCCGCACCAGGTCGTCGAGAACGACGTCGGGGATCGCTGGACTGGCGGGATCCCGAATCGCTGCCATCAGTGCCCTCGCCTCCTCCCGGTCCTTGGGTAGGAGGTTGAGGTCGCCGGTGTCCGGGCGCAACGGACCCCCGTTGACGGCCACGATACGCCCGACCCGGGTGGGGTGACGGCGTGCGGTGGCGAGTGCGATCCAGGCTCCCATCGAGTTGCCGACGAGCACGGGTGGAGCCTGGCCAGGCTTCACGATCTCCTCTTGGAGAAAGGCCTCGACCCCCTCGATGATGGTGGTCATTGGCAGGGGGCCGGCTTCCGGGGTGCTCTCACCATGTCCGGGAAGGTCGATCAAGATCACCCGGTACTGGTCGGTGAAATGAGGAGCGACTTGGAACCAAGTGCCCGCTTGGTCGGACACTCCGTGAAGGAAGACGAGGCTGGGACCGGAACCCTTGCTCCACCACACCAGCGTTTCTCCGGCGATCTCCGACTGCTGTCGGTCCCAGCCGGTGGCGGCGAGCTGGCCTCGTGTGTACTCTCGAAAGAGATCCAGGGGACTAGGTGTGGAAGCAGGCTCCTCGGCCCGCGCGGGCGGGGCGGCGAGGACCGTCGCCGATAGAAGGAGAACGGCGAGCGTCTGATGGAGATTCATGATGCGGCTCCTTGCTGGTTGAATCTGGGCCCGATGCGAAACGCGGTCCCGGCTTGGTTGTATCCCACCCCGGAGCCGACGAGGACGACGAGGTCGCCGGGCCGGACCCGACCCTTCTGAGCCGCATCGTCGAGGGCCATGCCGATGCAAGCCGATCCCGTATAGCCGACCGACTCCATGATGGTGTGGGCCCGTTCGAGGGGGAGGCCGAGGTCGGCCATGACGGTCGCGATGGATGGCTTGCGAACTTGAGTGAAGATGAGGAGATCGATCTCCTCCAGGGCAAAGCCGCCGTCCCGGGCGAGGCGGCGGACGAGCCAGGGCCACCCTTCGTGGTTGATCTCGGGAGGGTAGGGTTCGAGGGACCGAACGCACGTTCGCCCCTCTTCTACCGCCGCGATGGACGCTGGCTCGGCGGTGCCTCCAGCGAAGATCCCCCAACGTTGGTAGTAGGAGCCGTCGGCTCGCGCGGCGGCGCAGAGAAAGCCGGGCTCGGTGGCCGCCTCGAGGACCGCTGCGCCGGCGCCGTCGCCGTAGAAAAACACGCTAGGGTCAGTGGGGTCCGCCAGTCGGTGCATCAAGTAGATGCCGACGACGAGCACGGTCTGTATCGAGGGATTGATGGCGATCCAACCGGCTGCGGTGGCCAGCCCCGTGGGGAACGATGCGCAGGCGCAGTTGATATCGAAGGTCCCGGCGTTGACGGCGCCGAGCTTGTGCTGGAGGACGGTAGAGGTCGCCGGGGTCAGATAGTCGGGCGAGTCGGTCCCGACGATCAGTAGGTCGACGTCGGTCGGGAGACGGCCGGCTCGTTCGAGTGCCAGTCGTGCGGCGGGCAGTCCGAGGTCCGAAGTGGCCCAATCGTCGGGAGCGTGAAAGCGCCTGACGATCCCGGTGCGTTCCTCCAGCGAATCGATCACGCCATCGAGGTGAGCGAAGCGGCGGCGCAGGGCGTCGTTCGAGACCTCGATCTCGGGGACGTAGCTACCCGAGGCGACGATGTCGCCAAAGCGATTCACTGACCGCAGCTTCCTGGGCAGGAACTCATGTGCCGGGAACCAGCCCGCCGTCCACGGACAGTACGGTTCCGTTGACGAACTTGGCCGCATCCGAGGCGAGCCAGAGGTAGGCCTCGGCGATCTCTTCGGGAGTTCCCATCCGCGATAGCGGCGTGTGTTGAACGATGGCATCCAGGACATGTTCCGGCATCGCCTGGAGTATGTCCGTGGCGATGAAGCCGGGGGCTACGACATTGGCGCGAATGTTGTGTTTTCCCAACTCTCGCGACCAGGTCTTGGTCATTCCGATGACGGCCGACTTGGTCGCGGCGTAGTTGGTCTGGCCGAAGTTCCCGTAGAGTCCCACGATCGAGGAGGCGCTGAGGATCACCCCGCCTCCGCGGCGGATGAGGTGGGGCACGACGGCGCGGGTGCAACGGAAGACACCGCGAAGATTGACGGCGAGGACCGCGTCAAAGGCTTCGTCGCTCATGGTGGAGAGCGCTTCGCCGTCACGCCACTTGACGAGCTGGGCGTCGCGGACGATGCCCGCGTTGTTGACCAGAACGTCGATGCCACCCCAACGCTCGGCGGTGGCAGATGCTGCTTCCTCGACGGCGTCGGTCTGAGTGACGTCTACCCGTGCGAAGTGTCCTATTCCGCCGGCATCGGCGAGATCCCGCTCGATGGCGGCCGCGTCGTGTCCGCCGATATCCCAGACTTCAACCCTGGCGCCCTCGGCGGCAAACCGACGAGCGGTAGCCCGGCCAATGCCGGCCGCTCCCCCGGTGATGATGACGACCTTGCCGTCGAGTCCTGTTTCGATCATTCTGACCTCGGGTATGGCTAGCGCTGGGTCCTGGCCCCCTGGCCAGGACCCAGCCGATTCTCTGGGATTGCCGACTCGACGAGTCGACGGAGCGGCGATTGCCTAGAAACGATACCCGAGAGTGGCGATCACCGTCCGAGGGTTACCGTAGGAACCCTGAAGGAGTCCGAGCACCGGGATGTTGTAGCCGTTGGTCAGATACTCCTCATCGGTGAGGTTCCGGCCCGCGATCGAGACGCTCCAGTGGTTGTCACCCGAGAGCCAATTGGCCCACGCGTTAACCAAGCCGTAGGAGGACTGGACGATCGGCAAGAGCGGTTGGGTTGGATTCATCGGATCGGGGCCGCCTTCGTTGGTGAGGGTCGAGTCGTCACGATGAGCGTAGCCGACGCTACTGGTGATCAGTCCGCCGAAGGCCTGAAAGTTCATGTTGAGGTTGAGGGCGCCGGTGAACTCCGGTGCGTTGCTGATGACCTGGGTATCGACGAATCCATCGCTGTTCGCGTCGAGGAAGTCGTCGGGCTCGGCGTCCAGGTAGCTGACGTTGCCGGACAGCCCGAGCCAGTAGACGGATGGGGAGGTCCAGTTGAACTCCACCTCGGCTCCCTTCATCGTCGCGTTGCCGGCGTTGATGAAGTTTCCGAAGAAGGCGTCGTCGGTACCGTTGCCATCGGAGTCGTAGGAGGTGAAAGTGCTGACCTGGATATCCTCGTACTCTCCGTAGAACACGGCACTGTTGAGGATCAGGCTGCGGTTGGCCAGGATTGTCTTTAGGCCGACCTCGGCGACGGTGAGGACCTCGTCGTCAAACGGCTCGGCGGATTCGGGAAACGCCGTAGCCTGGGCACGGACGTTGAAGCCTCCACTCTTGAAGCCGCGGGACAGGGTGACATAGCCGAGGACGTCGGGGCTGAACTCGTAGTCGAGGCCGACCTTGGGGGCGACCGAGGAGAAGGTCTTCGACTTGTCGTAGTCCGAAGTGACGGCGTTGACCACGGAGAACGTGTCGTCGGTGTAGCCGGCGTTGAAGGCGATTCCGCGCTTCTCCTCTTCGGTAACTCGGATGCCTAGGTTCAGGGTGAGGCGCTCGGTGAGGTCATAGGATCCGTCCGCAAAAGCGGCAATGGAGTCCGTGTCGGTCGTACCCTCGGTCGTTCCGAAGATGAAGCCTAGGAAGTTGTTTCGGACCAGGCCGCCGGCGGTCCCGTCGAAGTAGTACAGGCCAACGACTCCGCTCAGTCGGCCGCCACCGTCGTAGACGAGTTGCAACTCCTGGGAGGTCTGGTCGTCGGAGTAGACCGCCGCGACGTCGGTAATGGGGGCGGGGGTGGTGTCGAAGTCGATGTTGTTCTCGGAGTTGGACTCGCGATAGGCGGTGATCGACTTGAACTGCCAAGCGTCGTTGAGGTTCCACTCGACGGTCATCGAGTAGCCTTCGGACTGCGTGCTGTTGAGGGGGGCCAGGCCGCTCTGGGTATCAAAGATGTTATCGAGCGGTTCGCAGGTGGTTCCCAGGAAAAGGGGGCAGAAGGGGTTGGCCTTCAGTCGAGTGTGCCCCTTGGGCTCGGCGTCGTCGTCGGTCCGGTCGAAGCGGAACTTGACGGTGACATCGTCACTGGCGAGCCAGTCGAGACCCAGTCGATAGGCTTGGCTGTCCTTGTCGGAGACGTCGCGTCCGGTGAAGAGGTTCTCTCCGTAGCCGTCGTGAGTGAGCGATGCGACGGCGACCTTGGCCCGCAGTCGGCCCGGAATCAGAGCACCACTAGCCGTCGCCTTGACGTCGAGGTTGTTG
>JAIOJS010000134.1 GCA_019911795.1 Thermoanaerobaculia bacterium
GGATACGCCGGAACGCCCACCGACTGCTTCTCCTGTCACGAGTCCGACTACGCCAGCGCCACCGAGCCCGATCACTCCGGTTTCCCAACGACCTGCGAGAACTGTCACGGCCAGAACGGATGGCAGCCGGCCAGCTTCGACCACAATCTCACCGGATTCATCCTGCAGGGCGCCCACCTCGCGGTCGCCTGCGAGGCGTGCCATGCGTCCGGGTATGCCGGAACTCCAACCGACTGTTTCTCCTGCCACGAATCGAACTACAACGCGGCCCAGGAACCGAGTCACGACGGCCTTCCCATCAACTGTGAGACTTGCCACAGTCAGGGGGCGTGGGAACCCTCGACCTTCAACCACATCCAGACTGGCTTCGCACTCGACGGAGCTCACCGCACGCTCGACTGCGTCACCTGTCACTCCGATGGCTACGTCGGCACGCCGTCAGATTGCTTCTCCTGCCACCAACAGGACTACAACAGCACCAACGATCCAAACCACGCGTCGGCGGGCTTCCCGATCACCTGCGAGAGCTGCCACAACACGGTGGACTGGAACGACGCCGACTTCGACCACAGTTTCCCGATCGACTCAGGAGCTCACCGTGAGGCCTGGAATGACTGTTCGGATTGTCACGAGGCGCCAGGAAACTTCCAGATCTTCTCGTGCATCAACTGTCACGAACACAACCGGCCCGATACCGATGATGACCACGACGACGTTCCTGGCTACGTCTATCAGAGTGCGAGCTGTTACTCCTGCCACCCGGATGGTGAGGAATGAGTCTCATGTCCAACAAGCGGGAGTCCGTCATCCACCTGCTACTGGGAGCGACTATCGCACTGGTCGCCGCCGCCACTCACGACGCTGCCATCGGCCAAACGCTGAGAGCCTTCGAGGTGGTCAGAGCCGAAGACTCGGAAGTTGACCTGGCTCTGGACCACGACCGGGAACTCTCTCCTGGAGACCGCCTTGTCGTCGAGAGATCGGGTAAACCCATCACAGAAGTCAGAGTGCTCTCGGTGGCGTCTAGGGTCGCCCACTGCCGCATCGTGACTCGAATCGCGGCCATTGCGCCCGGCGACTTGGCTTATGTCCAAGGGGACTTGGCTTCTGTCCAGGAGCCAGCCACGACAGCGCAAGTTGTCGATTCACAACCGGGGTCGAGATCTCAAGCGCCGTCGTCGAGCGCCGCCGAGACCCCTGGATCCTTACCGACGCCGAATCTCGACACCGCCTCGGCTAGCGTTCCAAACGTCCCCTCGATTCTTGTCTCTCAGGTCGCCGGCGATAAGGTGTTTCTCGACGCCGGCCGCAGGGCCAACCTCTCCGTTGGGCAACAGATCCGTTTGTGGCGCGGCGACCGGCCCGTAGCTCTGGTTGAGATCGCCTACATCTCGTCTTCCTCGTCTTCTTGTATCGTCATCAGCGCCAGCGAAAGCATCCTCGAAGGAGATCGTGCTGTCCCCTTGCCCCGCGAGCTGGACGTTCCCGCCACCGGCGAGAAGAAGGCCGTTGTCACCCCCAAGGATAGGCCCCGAAGCAAAACTAGAAAGCCGGCGGGCCTTTCAGGCACCGACCTTCGCGGCAGCATATCGGCCCGCTTCCAGCGGTTCGAAGATGAGGGCGAGGCACCCCGGGTTCTCGATCAAACGACACTTAGAGTGAGTATGGCTCTTCGAAACATCGCGGGGAGTGACTACGAGTTCCGAATGCGCGCGCGTGGTAGGGAGGACTCCGATGCCAGATTCGGATCCGAAACCGAGAACGATCGCTCCGATCGACTCTACGAGATGGAGCTGATCTACGATCCCGACGATTCGAAATACAGCTACCGACTCGGACGGATTCCTTCTGGCCCGCTCATTGGGTTCGATTACCTCGACGGTGTCCAGGGTGAGTTCCACATCAACTCACGGATGGGGGTCGGAGGATTCTACGGCACTCGATCGGACATCGAGAGCTTTGGTCTGGACGGTACGCTGACCTCCTACGGAGCCTTCTTTCACTACGAAAACAGGCAGCGAGGGCGGCCCTTCTACTCAGATTTCATGATCGGAGCCATCGGCGAGTACGACGGCGCCGATGTCAATCGGGAGTTCATCTCAGTTTATGGGCGGCAGGGGGGCGGTAGTCGATGGTCACTCTACGAGCGGGCCGATCTCGACTTCAACACCTCCTGGCGAACCGAGGCTTCGGAGGGCTCCTATCAGGTATCCAATCTGCTGCTCTCCGGGTCCTACAAGATCATCGATTCCGTCAGAGTATCCCTGACCTACGACCAGCGTCGCCGCTACCGGACACTCGAGAACCGCGACACCCCGGAGGATCGATTCGACGACATGCTGCGTGAAGGAGCCCGGCTGACGCTCTACGTGGGAGCCCCGGCCGGCCTTCGTTTCACCGGCTCGGTCGGGCTCCGACGACGCGAAGGGAGCAGCGAGAACAACACCACCCTGAATGGCAGTCTCTATCACAGCAACATCATGGGCTGGAGACTCCTCTTGGCAACGGACTACTCATCCTTTTCGGGAGATTCTTCCAGTGGCTCTCGGATCGGATTGCGGGTACGCAAGTACTTCGAGCGAGGCCATGACGTTGGATTGACGGTGGGAACTTCGGTGACCGAACTACTGCTCAACGACACCCGAGCCAAAGATGACTGGATCCGGGCTTCGGGAACACTGCAACTACCAAAGCGGACGTTCGCACTCCTCGAGTACGAATGGAACACGGGGGACACGTTCGAGGGTTCCCGTTCCTTCATCCAACTCGGCTACCGCTTCTAACCGCAACGCTCAGTGCTACCCAACGAGGAGATGCAATGATATCGAGTACCTGGTTGCCTGGAGCAATCGTCTTGTTCCTGGGACTAATAATAGGCCTTTTGCTCTTTCTACGATCACGAGGCAGCGCCGAGAGCCGCCGCCAGGATACTGACCTCACGGCCGAAGGCGACCCGTTGTCACCAGATCCCAGAACCGGGGATCGGACCGAAGTGGCCTCCAGCCGGACAACGGTCAAGGGCTTTGTCGCGGGAGTCGCAGCGACCGCCATCGTCGTAGTGCTGGCCAATTGGGCCATGAAAGACTCTCCCACCGTGTCGGGCTCTGTCGAAGCGAGTCCGTCCCCGGAAAGACCGGCAACCGCGATCCCAGCCCACCAG
>JAIOJS010000135.1 GCA_019911795.1 Thermoanaerobaculia bacterium
GAGTAGGGGAGAAGCGACTCTCCCAGATGAAAGCGGGGGAAGCGATCTCGCTCAAACAGCACGACGTCATGCCCAGCTTGCGCGAGGAAGGTGGCAGCGGTACTACCGCCGGGGCCGCCTCCGATGACGACGATCTCCCTCTGTTGACTCGCAGCGGTCATCCCGAGAGCGTAGCCGATCCGGTCTCGGGACCCAATGCATTGGGCTGGTTGCTTGGAGTTGCCATGGGATTTCCGGAGCCGGACCCTAGGTGCGGCGAATCAATCCTCCTCGGGCTCGAGATAGGTGTAGCCGTCGAGACTCTCGCGGTAGAACTTTAGCAAGGCTCGACTCTCCGAAACCTTCATGCGGCCCGTAGAGACGGCTTCTTCGCAGTCGCTGCGAACCCGTTCCAGGAGGCTGTCGGGGGAGTACTGGAAGTACCCCAGGACCTCGCGGATGGTGTCTCCGTCGATGACGTCTTGGATCTTCCAGCCCCGTTCCGAGTCACTTTCGGCCTGAACGTGGACGACGTGGGTGTCGCCGAACAAGTTGTGCAGGTCACCGAGGGTCTCTTGGTATGCGCCGACGAGAAAGACTCCGAGATAGTAGGGTTCACCCTCCCGGAGTTCGTGGAGTTCCAGGGTGTTCTTCATGTCTTGGCGCTGAGGGAAGAGGTCGATCTTTCCGTCCGAGTCACAGGTGATGTCGGCGAGAATGCCGAGGCGCGTGGCCGGCTCATCGAGTCGGTGGATCGGCATGACCGGAAAGACTTGGCGCAGGGCCCAACTGTCGGGGAGCGACTGGAAAAGCGAGAAGTTGCAGAAGTAGATATCACGAAGCTCTTCCTCGATGTCGACGAGTTCTTCCGGCATCACTTCGAGGGTACGGCTGAGGTTGCGAATGTGCGTACAGGTGGCCCAGAAGAGCCGCTCGGCGAGTCCCCGGAGAGTAAGGTCGAGGTAGCCCAGGTTGAATAGATGCATCGCCTCGTCGCGGGCCTGTGTAGCATCGTGAAAGACCGAGACCAGATTGTCGATGTTGGCGCTGCGGTATGCGGCGACGAGGTCGAAGATCGGTTGCGGCACCTCGTCGTCGAGGGTCGATTCGAGGTCTGCGGGGAAGGTACTCTTGTCTTCGCGGCTGCTCGAACCGAGCACGTTGAAGATTAGGACACTGTGGTGGGCTACCATGGCACGACCACACTCGGTGACCACGCTGGGGTGCGGGACCTCGGCGTTGTCGCACACGTTCATCACGCGGTAGATGACATCTGCGGCGTACTCTTCCAGGGTGTAGTTGATCGACGAACCGACATTCGAACGACTGCCGTCGTAGTCGACTCCGAGTCCGCCTCCGATGTCGAGATAGCGCAGGCCAGCTCCGAGCTTGTGGAGACCGACGTAGACCTGGGCGAGCTCGTTGATCCCTTCCTTGATTCGCTTGATGTCGTGGATCTGACTTCCCATGTGGCAGTGGAGGAGTTCGAAGCAGTGCGTCATGTCCTTTGCGGCAAGCTCCTCCAGAGCCTGGAGGATCTCCGCCACCGTGAGGCCAAACTTCGAACGACTCCCGGCCGACTGGCTCCAACGCCCGCTGCCGGTGGCGGCTAGCTTGACCCGTACTCCGAAGCGCGGCTCGATGTCGTAGCGCTCGGCGTGCTTGAGGATCAGGCGCAGCTCGACGAGGTCCTCGACGACGGGCACGACGTTGCGTCCCAATTTGCGGGCGAGGATGGCGTTCTCGATGTACTCGTCGTCCTTGAAGCCGTTGCAGATGATCAGCCGGTCGTCATCGCTACGGGTGACGCCGAGGACGGCGACCAATTCGGGTTTGGAGCCCACCTCGAGACCAAAACCAAGAGGGGCGCCAGCTTCGTAGATCGCCTCGACGACCTGGCGTTGCTGGTTCACTTTGATCGGATAGACCCCGAAATGCTTACCCTGGTAGTCGTGGTCCGAAATCGCGGTACGGAAGGCGCTGTGAATCTCTTTCAGGCGGTGGCCCAGGAGGTCAGGGAAGCGAATGAGCACCGGAGGTGTGATGCCACGGGCTTCCAGTCCCTCGACCACCTCGAGGAGGTCGACCGAGGTCTTCTCACTCTGGAAGGGGTGGACGTCCACCGTTCCCTTCGTGTTCACACTGAAATAGCCGCCTCCCCACTCTTCGATCCGGTAGGTGTCTTCGATCAGACCGGTAGGCTGGGTCGGGGCTAGGGCGGCGTCGGCTGGGTCTTCGTGATCGTCCATGACGCTGCGGATTGTAGCCTACTAGCTCTCGAGGAAGGCTTCGAAATTCTGCTTCTCGGCCGCCTTTTGGTAGGCGTCTCGGGGAGTGATGATGCCGCGCTGCATGAGATCGGTGAGGGCGTCGTCCATCAGTTGCATGCCCTCCCTGCGTCCGCCTTGAATGATGGAACGGATCATCGGCGTGTTTCCCTCGCGAATGACATTGGGGAGCCCGCTGGTCTTGAACAGGATCTCATTGGCGGCAACGCGTCCGTTGCCGTCGGCCGTGCGAAGTAGCAGTTGGGCCACGATGGCGGCCAGCGACTCGGAGAGCGTCGTGCGGATCTGGGCCTGTTGCTCGGCCGGGAAAGCGTCGATGAGTCGATCGATGGTGTTGGCGGCGCTGTTGGTGTGCAGAGTCCCAAAGACGAGGGTGCCCATTTCGGCCGCGGTGATGGCGAGCGCAATAGTCTCCTGATCCCTCATCTCACCGACCAGGATAACGTCGGCATCCTGCCGAATCGCCGCCTTCAGGGCGTTGCCGAAGCTCTGGGTGTCACGTCCCACTTCGCGCTGGGAGAACACACACTCGATCTCGGAATGCACGAACTCAATGGGATCTTCGATGGTGACGATGTGACGTCGATGGGTACGGTTGATGCGGTCGATGATGGCAGCGAGGGTGGTGGATTTTCCCGAACCGGTGGGTCCGGTGACGAGAACCAGACCATTCTTGAGGTGGGCCAGCCGTTCGATGGCAGGCGTGACTTTGAGCTCCTCGAGGGTGAGGATACGCTGGGGGATAATGCGAAAAACCGCACTCAGACCCTGCTCCTGCTTCAAGTAGTTGCCTCGGTAGCGCGCCACGTCGTCGAGGCCGTAGGCGAAATCGAGATCTCCTTCGGCGAGGAAGCTGGCCCAGCGGTCTTCGGGGACGATCTCCTCGAGCAAACTGGCCAAGTCATCGGTGAGTAGTGGATCCCAGCCCGGGACGGCTTCGAGGTGTCCATTGCGACGGACTCGCGGTTCGAGGCCGGACACGAGGTGCAGGTCGGATCCACCCTGGTCACGAAGGTAGATGAACAGTTCGTGCAGGCGTGCCACTAGGTGGCTCCTTTGGCGGCAAAGAGCTTGGGATCCTCGGCGTTCTCGGCGGCGGTTTCCCGAGTGATGACTCCACTGTCGACCAACTCCTTGAGGGAGACGTCGAGGAGGCGCATACCGGCGGACGTTCCAGTTTGCATGATCGATCGGATCTGAAAGGTCTTGCTGTCCCGAATCAGGTTGCCGACCGCCCGGTTGCCGACCAGGACCTCGAGCGCGGGCACTCGCCCCGTGCCATCGGCTCGCGGTACGAGACGCTGGGAGATGACGGCGCGGAGCGACTCCGACACCATGGTGCGGATCTGATTCTGTTGGTCGGGCGGGAACACACCGATGACCCGGTTGATGGTGGCAATGGCGTTGGTGGTGTGCAGCGTCGCCAACACCAGATGCCCGGTCTCTGCCGCGGTGAGAGCGAGCCCGATGGTCTCGAGGTCGCGAAGCTCGCCGAGCGCGATGACATCGGGATCCTCGCGAAGGGCAGCGCGGAGAGCGCGTGAGAACGACTCGGTATGGACTCCGACCTGGCGCTGATTGACCACCGAGCGCAGCGAGCTGTGGATATGCTCCACCGGGTCTTCGATGGTGATCAGGTGATCGCGCCGCTCTTCGTTGAGGATCCGTACCAGACCAGCGAGAGTCGAGGACTTGCCGCATCCCGACGGTCCAGTAATGAGTACCAAGCCCTGGTGGTGGTTACAGAAACGAGCGAGATCCTGGGGCAGGCCGAGCTGGGTAAGCGTCGGAGGCTGCGGTGGAATGACTCGAAACACGGCATCGAGTCCGTGCTGCTGCTTGTAGGCATTGGCCCGGTAGCGAGCCACGCCGGGGAGAGTGTAAGAGAAGTCCAGTTCGCCGTTGGTGGACAGTTGCTGGCGCTGCTCGGGAGTGAGGACTCGGTCGATCAAGAGTTGACTGGCGCTGGGGGAGAGACTCTCGTCGCCCAAGGGCCCGAGCGCACCGTGGAGGCGGATCCGCAGAGGCGAACCGGCGTGGATATGCAAGTCGCTAGCTCCCACCGCGGCTGCATAGGTGAGGAGGGACTCGATGTCCTCTGGATCGAAGGTCGGCGTTGGCGCCGCAGGGGCAGGCGTAGCCTCCGCAGCGAGGGGAGTTGCTGCCCCTTCGAGCGGTCCTGGGTCCTTACCAACGAGGAGCTCAGAAAGCTGGTCGGCAGCGGACGGGGTGCCGGTCAAGGAACCTTTGACGCCCTCCGCGGTCGCTGCTCCCTCTCCCTGGCTCTGGCCGAGGAGCTTTGCCTGGTATTTGTTCTGGATGTCGAGTAGCTGCTCGAAGCGCCCTCGACTGATCCAACCCTTCTCGATGAGGATCTCGCCGAGAAGCGGACGACCGCCGCCCCTGCTCTGAAGGCTCAGGGCCTCCACGAGCTGATCCTTGGTGATCAACTCATAGTGGACCGCGAGACGGCCGAGCAGGGTGTCATGGCTCACCTGTGGAGATTAGTCCAGGCCGGGCGAGTGGTCAACGGCGCTCGGGCGCGGCCTTCGACGGCGGTGGTCGCGGGAGAACCCGCGAACTACCGCCGTCGTCGTTCTTTTCCTACTCAGCGGTCGGCATATCGCTCGCCGGCTTGTCGACCGCAGGAGCTTTCTTGGCAACGGCGGCTGCCTTCTCCTTGGGAGCTTCGGCCTTGGACGCTGAACTCTTGGACGCAGGGGCCTCTCCAC
>JAIOJS010000136.1 GCA_019911795.1 Thermoanaerobaculia bacterium
GTGCCGGTGATCTCGCCGATGAAACGCTTGCGACTGGCGCCAACCAGTAGGGGGCAGCCCAGGCTCGCCAGAGTGGGAAGGCGACGTATCAGGACCAGGTTGTGGGTGTTTCCCTTGGCGAAGCCGATCCCGGGATCCAGGACGATCCTTCGACGGGAAATACCGAAGCACTCGGCCCGATGCAGCGCACTCTCGAGCTCGCTGCGAACCTCGGAGACGACGTCGTCGTAGCGAGCCAGGTGTTGAATGTCCGGAAGGGTGCCCCGCAGGTGCATGAGAACGACGGGTACTCTTGCCGTCGCGACGGCCTCTCCCAGGTCCGGATCCGAGAGACCGGTGACGTCGTTGATCAGGTCGGCACCGGCCGCGAGTGCCGCACGCGCCACCACCCCTTTGCGGGTGTCGACCGAAATCGGGACTGAAACTGCGGCCCGGAGTCGCTCCACCACTGGAACCAGGCGCCGTATCTCCTCGTCAGGCGTGACCTCGAGAGCTCCCCGGCCGTAGGTCGTGCCGGCGGGGCGGGTCGACTCTGCGCCGAGATCCAAGAGGTCGGCACCGGCGGCCACCATGGCGACGCCGTGGGCTACCGCCTTCTCGAGGTCCAGATAGCGACCGCCGTCGCTGAAAGAGTCCGGCGTCAGGTTGAGGATCCCCATGATGGCCGGGATCCTCGCGGCACCGTGCAGTCCGAGCACTTGCTCCGTGGTGCGCGACCTCGACGGGGGCAAGGACCCTACCGTCGAGGAAGTCGTGGTGGTTCGTGTCGGGGTATCCACCGATACGGGTCCGGTGGGAGGGCGTTTCGGTGTGGCACGAGCCGGTGTCACCCGATCCGGGCTCACGCGGTGGCGATCCCTGGATTGACTCCCACGGGCGGGGTCTGGGTTTCGTCGCTGTCCGCGTGGACCTCGATGTCGACCGTGGCGTCGGTCTCCCCGTCGGGATCCTCATCGTTGGTCGCGGTACGGGCGGCCGGCGGCGGTCCGAGGTACTCGCCCATGACCTGCTCGATGGCTCGGTAGACGGCCTGGCCGTCGAGAGATTCGAACTCGAGGAGATCTTTGGCGATGCGATCGAGGACGCCGCGGTGCTCAGTGAGGATATCGGTAGCCCGTTGGTATCCACGGTCGACGAAATCCTTGACCGCCTCATCGATGAGGCGGGAGGTGGTGTCGCTGTGGTCGGCCCGCTGAGGGAACTCGCGTCCGAGGAACACGGGTTCTTGCTTGTCACCGAAGGCGAGCGGACCGAGATCCGACATTCCCCACTCGCAGACCATGCGTCGAGCCAACTCGGTGGCCCGCTCGATATCGTTGCCGGCCCCGGTAGTGATCTCATCCTGAGTCAGCTCTTCCGCCACGCGTCCGCCCATCAAGATCGCTATCTGGTTCTCGATGTAGGACTTCTTGTAGGTGTGCTTATCCTCGAGGGGCAGCTGCATGGTCAAGCCGAGGGCGCGACCACGGGGAATGATCGTAACTTTGTGGAGGGGGTCTGAGCCGGGACAGAAGGCGGCGACGATGGCGTGGCCGGCCTCATGAAAGGCGGTGACTTCCTTCTCCTCGTCGGACAGCACCATGGTCTTGCGTTCGACGCCCATGATGACCTTGTCCTTGGCGTACTCGAAGTCCTCCATGCGGACGGTGGTCGCTCCCTCACGGGCGGCGATCAAGGCCGCCTCGTTGACGAGGTTAGCGAGATCGGCGCCGGAGAACCCTGGAGTGCCGCGAGCGATCACCTCGAGGATGACGTCGTCATTCAACGGGATTTCCGAGGTGTGGACCTTGAGGATCCCGGTGCGGCCGTTCAGGTCGGGTCGATCGACGATGATCCGCCGGTCGAAGCGACCCGGACGCAGGAGAGCAGGGTCGAGAACGTCGGGTCGGTTGGTGGCGGCGATGAGGATGACCCCTTCGTTGGTCTCGAAGCCATCCATTTCGACCAATAGCTGATTGAGGGTCTGTTCGCGCTCGTCGTGCCCGCCACCGAGTCCGGCGCCGCGATGGCGTCCGACGGCGTCGATCTCATCGATGAAGATGATGCAGGGGGCGTTCTTCTTGCCCTGCTCGAAGAGGTCGCGGACGCGGCTGGCACCGACGCCGACGAACATCTCGACGAAGTCGGATCCGGAGATGGAGAAGAAGGGAACGTTGGCTTCGCCGGCGATGGCGCGGGCAAGGAGCGTCTTACCGGTCCCGGGAGGCCCCATCAGCAGGACTCCCTTGGGGATCTTGCCGCCGAGCTTCTGGAACTTCTGGGGTTCCTTGAGGAACTCGACGATTTCAAACAGCTCCTCTTTAGCCTCCTCGACGCCGGCGACGTCGTTGAAGGTCACCTTGCGGCCAGTGTTGTTGAGCAACTTTGCGCGGCTCTTGCCGAAGGACATGGCGCGGTTGCCGCCACTTTGCATCTGGCGCATGAAGAAGACCCAGAGCGCGATGATCACGAGGAATGGTGCCCAGGTGAGGAGCGCGGTGAGGAGCGCGTTGTCCTTCTTCGGATCGGCTTGGATCTCGACGTTGTTGGCGCGCAGATCCTTGACCAGGTCCGGATACTCGAGAAGATCGGTGTGGAACTCATCGCCGGCGGCGAAGGATCCGCCGCTTCCGAAGGTTCCGGTCAGCTCATTCTCCTTGATGACCACCTTCTCGACGTGATGGTTCTCGACCTGTTCCATGAACTCGGTAAAGCTCAATTCGTGAGGCGCAGCCTGCCCGGCAGAAATGGACTTCCATAGGATGATCACCAAGACGAAGACGACCATCCACCAAAATATCGTTCTAAGCGTTGAATTCAACGGTAAATTCTCCTCCGGCCTTCGACAGCTCCTCCGTGATTCGACGGAGTGTCGGGCGGCAGTAGCCATATAGTTTAGCAGGGTTCGCACCTGCCGTTTGGAAGCGGTGGTTTGGGTCAGATTTGGGAAGGTACAGGATGACGGCAGGAGAACCGGGTCCGTCTAGAGGTCCGGAAGAGGTTGCCCTAGAGTGTCCAACGCACGAGAGGCCCGTAGGATTCCCTCGGAGCGAGGCGATGAGGGGTCGGAGGCGCTATCGACGGTCGTTTCGGTAGAGCGACCAGCGAGGGCTATTCGGGATCAACGAGATGGCCCACGTAGGGTAGACCGCCATAGCGACCGTCGTGTTTCATCCCATAGCCGACCAGTCGGGCCGAGCGCTGGGTGGTAAAGACACTGTAGTCGACCTGAAAATGGACAGTGCGCTCCTTGGGGAGATCGATGAGGGCGACGACCTGGACGCGACGGGCGCCCATGGCGAGGAACTGGCTCCGAAGATAGGTCTCGATCACCGCACTGCCCACCACATCCTTGACCACCAGGAGGTGCTGGCCGCGCACGTCGATGGGGACAGGGTAGTGCAGTTGGATCGTGGGATCGGTGCTGCCACTGGACCTTTCGACATGGATGAACTCATAGCGCAGGGGATCACGGATGGCACGCACGAGGTCGCTAAGGAAAACCACCGATCCACCGAGCACGGGGAGGATCAGGGGATCCGAGGAAGCCACCTCCCGCTGAAGTTGTCGCCCAAGGTCCTGGACGCGATTGGATAGCGTCCGAGCGTCGAAGAGTTCCTTGATCTCACTCATTGCCCAACACTTCCTTTCGTGGTCAGGCGTACGACCCACGCTTCTCGATGTCGGGGAAGCAGCTTGAACTCGTCACCAATCGTAACACCCGGCACCCAGGCGATCGAGTCCTCGATGCAAAGCAGTGGAACCTCGTCGCGTTCGGCGGCAGGGATTTTGAAATTGACGAAGAGTTCTTTGAGTCGCTTGAGCGATCCATGGCCGAGGGGACGCACGCGGTCTCCCGGGCGCCGGTTGCGTACGGTGAACGTGGTTCCGATGTCGATGTCCGGACTCAGTGCGGTCCGTCGAGGAGCGCCGCAAAACATCCATTCTGCGATGGGTTCACGAGTGATCTGGAGCCGGCATCCGAGCCTCGGAAGTGCCACCGTCCGTGGCCACTCCTCCGTCACTGTGAAGGGCGCGATTGGCGCCGGGGGTCCTGCGAGGTACAGGGATCCTTGGCGTTCCTCCCAAAGGAGGCTAGCCCCGGCGGAGCAGCGCAGCGGTCGGCGCGGTCGTTCGGATGCTTCGAGGCTCTCTCGGCGGTCGAGCTGGCTTTGGAGTTCTCGGACCGCACCCTGCGGCGGTGGATAGTCGTGACCCTCGGCCCGATGAAGACGAGCCATGGCCCAGGGAAGAAGGGCGGAGGGCAGCTGCGAGAGGGCACTGAGTGGGTAGGAGTGAGGGTCGGGGAGTCCGTCCTCGTTGGGGCTCCATGGAACGACCTGCCCGAGGACCCGTTCGATGGTGGATCGCGCTCGGCTGGCGGCATCGGCGAGGCGCAGAACCTGAAGGTCGGTGCCGGTGGGAAGAGCGGGGAGGAGGCGGTGGCGGACCAGGTTGCGCTGCAGAGCGAGGTCGCGGTTGGTGGGGTCCTCGGTGAAGGTGAGGCCCAACTCCGCAATCGCCTCCTCGACGAGGCCACGACGGATCTCGAGAAGCGGTCGCAGGATGTTGCCTTGCCTCGGTTGCATGGCAGCGAGTCCGGCGATTCCTGAACCGAACAGCATCCGAAGGCAGACGGTTTCGACCTGGTCGTCCGCGTGGTGGGCGGTGAGGATGGCGTCGGCACTGCGGCTCTCGGCGACTTGGCGCAGGAAGTCATAGCGCAATCGCCGCGCCTCTCCTTCGCGTCCTTGGTGGGCGGATTGCGGAGGAGAGCCAACCGGGGAAGCCCGTTCGGACCAAAACGGTACCCCGAGCGCCGACGCTAGGCTGCGGGCGGCATCGGCACGCGCTCCCGAGGTGGGGTCCATGGCGTGATCGAAGTGGGCGGCTTCGACGTCAAAGGCGAGAGCGGAGGCACGCACAGATTCGCTGCGATCACTCTCAGCTGTATTGCATCCAACGTCAGCTACAGTCAGAGAGTTCCACCGCTCGGCGAGTGTCTTCAGGCCCCACAAGAGAGCCAGAGAGTCGGGTCCACCAGAAAATGCGACCAGGAGGCGCGGAGGCGTACGGCTTCGGTTCGGCGCGAGCTCTCTCGGTGAGAGTTCGCGTAGCAGGAACTCCTGCAGGTGCTGCAGAAGCTTGACGGCCGAAGGGCCGATGGTGGCGGTGACGGGACTTGAACCCATGACCTAGCGGTTATGAGCCGCTCGCTCTAACCAACTGAGCTACACCGCCCGGACGGGCAAAGATACAGAATGTAGCGAGCGGAAGCAAGCCCGAAGGTGCTCTTGATCGCCATCTCCGGAACGAGCGCCGGAGTGAGGGCGGTTCGGGTGTAGGATTCGGGGCCAAGAGAAGGACGGTGCCGATGAAGAATGTCAGAGTATGCAAGACCTGCGGTCGAGGAGAAAAGGAAACTCGGTTGGAGAAGTGCATCATCTGTCACGGCAGCTACTGCTATAAGTGCCGGGTCCGCAAGTTCGGCAAGCTGTTCTGCAGCAAGACCTGCGCCGAACTCTTTTTCTT
>JAIOJS010000137.1 GCA_019911795.1 Thermoanaerobaculia bacterium
GGTCGGAACCGGCGAGATCTCGAGCAACCGTCCATTGGCGTCGAGCGCTCGCCGATAGGTGGGGGCGTAAGAGCAGACCCCAGTCGCCATGCTCCACGGAGACCTCCAGCCGAGAATGCCCGCGGCGGAGACCGAGAACGACGATTCCCAGCGGGGACATCTCTTCCTCGATCCGATTGAGATCGAGACAGGAGGCGACCGGCGTCGGCTCCTCGTCCCCCGACTCGAGGCGCCAGTCGATGACGCGGTCACCTTCTTCGACTCCAGCCTCGGCGGCGGCTCCCCAGGGCTCGAATCCGTCGACCACCACCCAACCCGGAGGCGCTCCGCAACCCAAGGCGAGGGTCAGCGCTAGCGGTGCCAGAACTCCATGCAATCGGTTGGACACGATTGACAGCCTAACCCGCCCAGCCTGGGGCCGCTAGGCCGGTCCCGTCGATCCGGACGGGACGGTCCGAAAGACCAAGTGAGCAAAGAACGGGTGAGTTGACTCCCTTGGGTCGACAGCAAACACACTCGGTCGACGGCATGGCGCCTTCGATCGGCCCAGAACAACTCCGATCCCACCGCAACCCGGCAACCGCCGTGGCGCTTCTGATCGGTTCCCTATTGCTCCTTCGGAGGACTCGTTTCATGCAAACTTCAGGACGGCACTCAAGTCGATTCTCCTTGGTTCTCTGCGCTCTGGCCCTGGTTGCCGGCCCCTCCGTGGCGGCTACCTTCACCGTCAACGACCTGGGGAACGGCTCGGATTTCAGCCCAGGGGACGGAACTTGTGAGATGACGAACGGGGGCGCAGACTGCTCTTTCAGAGCCGCAATCCAGGAAGCAAATTCCCTGGCGGGCGCCGACATCATCGAGTTCTCGATCATGGGTTGCGGCGGTGTGTGCACCATCGCCAACCCTCAGCTGCCCACCATCACCGAGCAGGTGACGATCGATGGCTACTCTCAGCCAGGCGCCCTGCCCAACGGCCTGGCTCTACCCAGGGCGACCAATGCGACCTTGATGATCGAGATTGCACCGGGTGTGTCGGGCTGTATCGACATCAGTCACCTTACTTCTCCCACCGACCTCAGCGAGGGAACGGTGGTGACCGGGCTGGTGATCAGCGGTTGCAACGGCGACGCGATCAGCATGGACACACCGTACAACACGATCCAGGGCAACTTCCTCGGCACTACGGCGGATGGCTCGGCCATCGCCAGCAACGACAATGCCGGAGACGGCATTGGCATTACCTTCTCGAACATGGATCCGACCTGCAACAACCTGATCGGTGGTCTGCCGGACGAGCTGAATCTGATCTCGGGCAACGGCGGAGACGGCATCAACATCAACTGCGACGGCAACCTGGTGCTAGGAAACATCGTCGGTACCGACGCCCTCGGTCTGACCGATCTCGGTAGCGCGGTGGGTGACGATGGAATCGTCATTGACGGCGACGACAACGAGATTGGCGCCGATCTTCCGTTGATCGGTGGTCTCGACCTGGCCGTTCCGGTTCCCACTCTGCAGTCGGGCAACCTGGTGTCCGGACATCGCTTCAACGGCATTCTCGTCACCGGCGACGACAACTACATCGTCAGCAACGTAGTCGGTGTCAATCGACTCCACACGGCCGCCATTCCCAACGACAACAGCGGCATTCGGGTCGATGGAACCGGTAACAGCATCGGCATTCTCGGCATTGGGTTCGATCAGATCGTGGCCGGGAATGGCGACCACGGGATCTTCATCGGCTCGAACGGTGCCAACGACAACACCGTGGCCGGAAATCTCGTCGGTATCGTCTTCGACGGCATCGCTACCTACGGAGCGATGGGCAACGGCTGCGACGGAATCCGCGTGGCCACCAACGACAACACCATCGGCGGAGCGCTGATCCCCGGACAGGGCAACTGGATCGGCGACAGCGGTACGGCGAACTGCGGCCTGGCCAACGGTCCCGGACACGGCATCGTCTTCATCTCCAACGCTACCGACAACAAAGTAGTCGGCAACTCGATCGGACTCGATCCCAACGGCATCTCCATTCCCAACGCCGCCGACGGCATCGCCCTGATCAACAACGCCCAGAACATCCAGATCGGCGACGGCACAGACTTCGGCGCCAATCTCATTGGACCCAACGGTATGGCGGCGGGCAACATCGCCATCGACATCGACAACGACGGCCACGACACCAACGATCCCCTGGACGTCGACACGGGACTTCCCAATGAGGGCCAGAATTACCCGGTGATCACCTCGGCGGTCACCAGTGGGGGAGCGACGACGATCAGCGGCACCCTCAACAGCAACGCGACCCAGACGTACATCATCCAGATCTTCTCCAGCCTGGCCGGACAAACGGATCAGGCGCGATCGTACGAGGGTTCCGTGACCACCGCGGCCACCAATGCCAGCGGCGATGTCGCCTGGTCCTTCATGGCATCATTTCCGTTGCCGTCCGGGACCCTGATCACGGCGACGGCAACCCCAGAACCGGCGATGATGGGCGATGTCGAGCCGACGTCGGAACTCTCGGACTCGGTCGCCGTCATCGAACCCGGTGAGTTGCAGTTCACCATGATGAACTACACCAATACCGAAAGCGGCATGGCGACGATCGCCGTCGAGCGGGTCAACGGTTCCGATGGCATGGTCAGCGTTCAGTACGCCACCGCGGATGGCAGCGCGACCAATCCCGCCGACTACACCAGCGCTATGGGTATGGTGGCGTGGAACGATGGCGATAGCAGCAACAAGACTTTCGATGTGCCGATCGCCGCCGATACGATCGACGAACTGGACGAGACCGTGAACTTGAGTCTGAGTGGTCCCACCGGGGGAGCGACTCTCGGCATGCCGACGGCTGCCGTGCTCACCATTCAGGACGACGACGCTCCGCCCCAGATTTCGATCAGCGACGTCTCGCAGGTCGAAGGGAACGTCGGTAACACCAACTTCGACTTTGCGATAACCCTCGACACCGCGTCCGGCTTGCAGGTCGATGTCGACTACGCGACCGCCGACGGCACGGCCACACTCGGTGACACCGACTATGTGATGACGAACGGCACGGTGACCTTCTTGCCCTCCGAAACGATGATGATTGTCAGCGTGCCCGTGGTCGGTGATGTGGCTCCGGAGTCCGACGAGAACTTCTTCGTCGACCTCACGATGCCGATGAATGCCTCGATCGCCGACAACCAGGGGGAGGGCATGATCCTCGACGACGACACCACGCCCGAGTTCTCGGTCGACGATGTTCTGGTGGTCGAAGGGGATGTCGGGACCACGACGCTGACCTTCACGGTGAGCTTGTCTCCGATGGTCGGCAGTGCTACCAGCGTCGATGTCGCGACTGCCGACAGCACGGCGACCGCCCCGGCGGACTACGTCGCCATCACGACGACGACCGTCAACTTTCCGGCCAACACCGCGAGTGTGCCGGTCATGGTGACGATCAACAATGACGTCCTCGACGAAGTCGACGAGGTGTTCTTCCTCGACCTGACCAACGCGCAGGGGGGAACCGGTATCGCCGATGCCCAGGGAGTGGGCACGATTCAGGACAACGATGCCGCGCCCGGCATCAGCATCGACGATGTGTCGCTGCCCGAAGGCAACGCCGGAACGACGTCGTTCGATTTCAACGTGACCCTGGATGCGCCGAGTGGTCAGATCGTAACCGTCGACTTCATGACCGCCGACGGCACGGCAACCCTCGCCGACAACGACTATCAGACGGCGATGGGGATGGTCTCTTTCATGCCCGGCGACACCAGCGAGGCCGTGTCGGTGCTCGTCAACGGTGACGGCACCTCGGAAGCCAACGAGGACTTCTCGGTGAACCTGACCAACGGTAGCAATGGCATGATCGTCGATGGTTTGGGGGTCGGTACGATCCAGGACGACGACTCCGGTCCCGTCTTCTCGATCGACGACGTCTCGGTCCTCGAAGGCGATGCGGGAACGGTCAATGCGACCTTCACCGTGACGCTGATGCCGGCGGCCGCGGGGCCGACTACCATCGACGTGGCGACGATGGACGGGTCGGCGACCGGCATCACCGACTATGGGGTGGTCAACACGACCCTCAGCTTCGCCGCCGGGGTGACCTCCCAACCCCTCGTCGTCGTGGTCAACGGCGACACGACCGACGAAGTCGATGAGACCTACTTTGTCGACCTCTCCAACCCGACCGGGGGCGCGGGAGTCGCAGATCCTCAGGGACTGGGAACCATCCTCGACGACGATCCGGTGCCGTCGGCATCCATTCAGGATGTTTCGCAGGTCGAAGGCAACGCTGGGATGTCGACGTTCGACTTCCCGGTCACCCTCTCCGAGGCGAGCGGCCAGACCATCACCATCGACTACGCCACCATGGACGGGACGGCGACGACGGCGGACATGGACTACGTCGCCACGATGGGAACCCTGACCTTCCTGGCTGGCGACACGGTGCAGATGGTCTCGGTGACGGTGAACGGCGATGGGGTGGTCGAGCCCAGCGAGAGCTTTACCGTCGACCTCTCGATGCCGGTTCTCGTTACCCTTTCGGACGCTCAGGGCGTCGGCACGATCGTCGACGACGACGGCATGCCTCAGGCATTCATCGACGATGTCACCCTGGCCGAAGGGGATGCCGGAACGACCGATGCGGTCTTCACCATCTCCCTGTCGACGCCCCCGGCCGTGGCCGTCAGTGTCGACTACGCGACCTCCGACGGAACGGCCACCGCCGGCAGCGACTACCAGAGCACCTCGGGAACGGCCAACTTCCCGGTCGGGGCGACCACGGTTCAGGTTATGGTGCCGGTGATCGGCGATCTCCTCGATGAGTTCGACGAGACCTTCTTCGTCGACCTGTCCAATCCCGTCGGCGTGGGTATCGCCGACAATCAGGGGAATGGCACCATCACCGACGACGACCCCCTACCAGACGTCTCGGTGCCGACCTTCGCTCAGGCCGAGGGCGATGCCGGAATGGTCACCTTCGACATTCCGGTCACCCTGTCGGCCGCTAGCGGCAAGAC
>JAIOJS010000138.1 GCA_019911795.1 Thermoanaerobaculia bacterium
CTTCTCAACCGTTTTGCGGACAGCCCCCGTGGCCACGTCAAGGCTCTGATCGTCACTCCGACTCGCGAGTTGGCGGCACAGATCGACGAAGCGCGCCGCGACCTGGGCAAAAACACCAAGGTCAAGGGCGCGGCCATCTTCGGTGGCGTCGGCATGCGGCCCCAGGAAACCGCCCTGCGCAACGGCGTCGACATTCTCGTCGCAACCCCGGGACGCCTCCTCGATCACTTGCAAAACCCCTACGCCAACCTCGATCAGGTCGAGGTGGTCGTTCTCGACGAGGCGGACCGCATGCTCGACATGGGCTTCCTCCCGGACGTCAAGAGAATCTTCTCGCACCTCCCCAAGAATAGGCAGACGCTGTTCTTCTCGGCCACCATGCCGGACCAGATCGCCCGCTTGGCCGGTGACATTCTGAAGAATCCCGTGGTTCTACAGATCCAGCGCAAGTCGGCCCCAGCGGAAGCCATTACGCAAGCGGTCTGGCCAGTACCCCAGGATCTCAAGACTTCGCTTCTCCTCGAACTACTCAACCGCGGCGAGATCGACAACGTCCTCGTGTTCACCCGGACGAAGCATCGGGCCAACCGAGTTGCCGAATGGTTGGGTAAGCGCGGCATCAATGCGGCGAGAATTCACGGCAACCGTAGCCAGTCTCAGCGCACCGAGGCCCTCGACGGATTCAAGAAGGGGCGCTACCGGGTCCTCGTCGCCACCGACGTCGCCGCTCGCGGCATCGACATCGAGGCCCTCCCCCATGTCGTCAATTTCGACGTTCCGGGGGACCCCGACAGCTACATCCACCGTGTGGGACGGACCGCGCGAGCCGAGCGCACCGGCCACGCCTGGACCTTCTTCTCCCCACAGGAACGCAACGACCTGAACGCGATCGAGCGTGCGGTCGGTCATCGCATCGTGCAAGAGAAGCTCGAGGGCTTCGACTACAACAGTCGGAGCAACGAGAAGCTGGAGATCCCCATCCAGGACCGCATTGCCGCAATCCGTGCCCGCAAGTCCGCGGACCGCAAGCGTTCGGCTGAGAAGGCTCGCCGCAAGACCGAGAATGGTGGCGGCAGCAGTGCCACGAGCGCCCGGCCCGCCCGCAAGCGTCAGGGAGCCGGCAGCGGTACCGGCGAGTCCCGCTCGGGCCGCTCTCGCTCTGGCCGCAACTCTAGGTAACCCACCTTGGGTGGTCCGCAACAAGATGCGGGCACCCATCGGGTGAGCGACGCAGACCAGGCGGCGGGCACCTGACTTGCTGACCTTCAGTACCCGCATCGAGGGCCAACCTCGGTGCGGGTGCTTTTTGTTGGCCGCCGTACACCGGAGCCCGATCGAACCTCCCCCGTTTCGAAGGGCAGTGCTTCACGCCTGCTGCGAGTCTCGATCCTTCGATCCGGTCCGTGTATCCTCCCAGGATGCCATCACGTCGGAAACGGCCCCGCACGGCTCCGCCCTCCAGATCCAGACAACTCCCGGCAAGTGGAGTCCGCTATCTTCGTGAAGTCGTAGGCCTTCCAGGGTTGCTCGCCCTTGCCTTCGGAGTCGCAACCCTACAGTTGGCAACGCCTCCGGTGGCCCTCCTCCCAGGTCCTCTCCTGGTTTCCAGCGTTCTCGCCGTGCTGGCACTCCTCGCCGTGGTCCTACGGCAGGGTCGTACCCTCCTTATCGCCGGTGTCTTGGCATGGACCTATCGAGTTGGCGTTCCATCCGAGGTCTGGACAGCCGCCCTCTCCCCAATCCTTCTCGGCCTCGTCGTGCTTTCACCTCGGCACCCCTTCCAGCGTCGCAACGCGGCCACCCTCGTGGTGCTCTGCGGGGTGGGCTGGCTGTTCGCCCAGCCCAGTCTCGCCGCGGCTACGAGCCGACTCTTCGAAGGGTGGAGCGGCACGATCGCCCTCTCCCAGTTCGGCTTCGGCCTCGGTGCCTTCGGATTCCTGGTCCTCCTTCTACTCCGTCCGTCTCCCCTGGCCCGCGGAGGGCTATGGAGCCTTCCGTTGCTCTACCTCCACGAGTTCCCCGGGGCGATCGAGTCGACCTGGCAACCGTTGACGCTCCCCGCCGCTCTCGTCCTGTGGATCGTCGCCTCTCTCGGAGAGGCCCACGCCCTCTCGTTCCGCGACGGACTTACTAGGCTACCGGGACGCCGCGCCTTCGACCGCGAGCTCGCAGAGCTCGGACGGCGATTCGTCATCGCCATGGTCGATATCGATCACTTCAAGCGGGTCAACGACCGGCACGGTCACGATGTTGGAGACCAGGTGCTCGCCAAGGTCGCCTCCCACCTGGCGGGAGTCCGAGGTGGCCACGCCTATCGCTACGGAGGCGAGGAGTTCGCCGTCATCTTTCGAGGCCGCCGGAAGGACGACTGCGAGAAGCGACTCGAGGAGCTTCGGCGACGGATCTCCGCCGCCCCCTTCGGGGTGCGAGGGGCCAAGGCGAAGCTCAAGGTAACGGTGAGCATTGGCGCCGCCGAACGGACGTCCGAACACAGTCGGCCGGAGGATGTCCTCGCCGCGGCGGACAAGGCTCTGTACCGAGCCAAGCGGGCCGGACGCAACCGCGTCCAACTCGCCGCCTAGCCGCCCTTGCGGTGGCATCTGGCTCGACTTGGGGCCAATCTGGGCTCGATCCAGCGCTCAGTCCAGGGTCGTTCTACTTGCTACCGAGATGGCGCACAAGGAATCGGCTTCCGGCTTCGAAGACCTCCTCGGTCCACTCGTGCCCACCCTCGTACAGACACAGCTCTACCGCCACGCCTTGAGCCTCGAGGTCCGTGCGGTCCTTCTGGACCTTGTCTTCCGAGTACCAGCTGTCGTCACTACCGCGAGCTAACAGCACCGGCGGCAGAGGCCTCTCGCCGCCTCGCAGCTCGGGAGGAACGTCGCCGGCCATCGACAGCAGCGCCTGGCACGGAAAGCCCATCCCCGCCGCCGCCCGGTAGGCCATCGCGACCCCCTGGGAGAACCCGACACATCCGATCCGGGTCGCGCTGGGAAAGCGCCCCAAGAGCTCGGTGGCAACACTCCCAACGTACGCAATGTTGTCGCCGATCGCCAGTTCCCGATCCAAACTCGTCATCCAACCGGCCACGATCTCTCCGTTGCGACGATAAAAAGGGTGGAGTCCCTGGATGGCAGCGAGGACCCACGGCCTCCCCTTGGCCAATTGTTGCAGCGCGGCCATCGAGGTATCGGCAAGTTCACCGAAGCCATGAAATCCCAGGAGGAGTGCCTCCGGTTCCGTTTCGGGCCGGGACACCAGATAGCGTCCGTGGACCTGAGCGGCGATGGTCTCGACCTCCACCCCAGGCTCGCCCGCCGCACTCACTGTGCGCCAACCTCGCTTCCCTTCGGTTGGCCCGTCAGTTTGCGCACCGCTGCCTCCAACTTGGCGGGCAAGTCACGAGCCCTTCCCTCCTCTTCGATCAGTCGCACCAGGGCGCTTCCAACGACGACACCCTGGGCCGCCTTGCCGATCTCCACCACCTGCTCTCGTGAGGAGACTCCAAAGCCCACTACCAGGGGAACAGGCAGGCGCCGTCGCAACCGTTTGACGGTCTTGCGCAGTTCAGAAGGCAGAGTCTCCTGCTCTCCCGTGACGCCCGTCCGCGATACGTAGTAGGCGAAACCCGTCGTGACCTGAGCCACCCTCTTCACCCGATCCTTGGTACTGGTGGGCGCCAAGAGGAAGATGGTGTCCAGTCCGTGCTCACGCATGACCGGCAGATACTCAGCCTCCGCCTCCTCCGGCGGTAGGTCGACGCAGAGGACACCATCGAGTCCCGAAGCCGCCGCCTGCTCCGCGAAGCGACGGATGCCGAGGGCGTGAATCGGGTTGAAGTAGGTAAAGAGAACAATCGGAACGTCGAGTCGGTCGCGATGCCGTGCGACCATGCGAAGGATCTCCCCGAGATGGGTTCCGGCCGCCAGGGCTCGCGTCGCCGCCCGTTGGTTGACCGGTCCATCGGCGATCGGATCACTGAACGGGACCCCCAATTCGATGATGTCCGCTCCCCCCGCCACCAGCGCTTCCAGGAGCCGCGGGGTCGTCGCTAAATCGGGGTCCCCCGCCATGATGAAAGGCACGAAGGCCGACCGCTTCTCGGCGGCACAGCGGGCAAAGGCTTCTTCGATCGGCGTCATCGTCACGACTCCTCGCTTGTAGTCGGCGCGCTCCACTTGCGCATCGCCGGATGGATCGACAGTTCCGCCTCGCGATCGATCTCGTCGGCGTGCTCCGCGTCGTAGGCGATCACCGATTCGACATCCTTGTCACCACGCCCGGAAAGGTTGACCAGAATCACCATCTTCTTATTCATGTTCGGCGCCCGCTTGAAGACCTCGGCGAGAGCATGAGAACTCTCCAGAGCGGGGAGAATCCCTTCGGTTTCGGCGAGGAAGTGGAAGGCCGAGATCGCCTCCGCGTCGCAAATAGCGAAGTACTCGATCCGCCCCAGCTCACGAAGCAGAACATGCTCAGGTCCGATGGCAGGATAGTCGAGTCCCGCCGATACCGAATGGGTGTTTGCGATCTGGCCATCCTGATCCTGCAGGACCATGGTGCGCGTCCCGTGCAAGACGCCGAGGGACCCGCCGGCAAAGCGGGCTGCGTGATGCCCCAAATCGCTCCCGGTTCCTCCCGCCTCGACTCCGATCAACCGCACCGGGTCCCCGAGGAAGGCGGTGAACAACCCGATGGCGTTGGATCCACCGCCCACACAGGCAACGGCTAGGTCGGGCGTGGCCCGGCCCGTCTCCTTCTTGAGTTGGACCCGGGCTTCGTCGCCGATGACCCGGTGAAAGTCACGCACCATCCGCGGATAGGGGTCTGGACCCAGCACCGAGCCCAGCACGTAGTGGGTGGTTCGGACGTTGGTCACCCAATCGCGCAGTGCCTCGTTGATGGCATCCTTGAGAGTACAACTGCCGGCGTCAACCCCGGCGACCTCGGCCCCGAGCAGGCGCATGCGATCGACATTGAGGCGTTGTCGGCGCATGTCCTCCGTCCCCATGTAGATGGTGCACTTCATACCCAGGAGCGCGGCCGCGGTGGCGGTCGCCACTCCGTGCTGACCGGCGCCAGTCTCGGCGATGATTCGCTCCTTGCCCATGAAGTGAGCGAGAAGGGATTGACCGATCGCGTTGTTGATTTTGTGGGCACCGGTGTGGAGCAGATCTTCGCGCTTGAGATAGATCTGGGCTCCGCCCAGTCGCTGAGTCAGTCTCTCCGCGTAGTAGAGCGGGGTGGGACGCCCCGCATACGAACTCAACAGGTCGCTCAGACGGCGTTTGAAAGTTCGGTGCTTCGTCACTTGGTCGTAGGCGCGAGACAGTTCGGCCAGAGGGGCCATCAGGGTCTCGGGCACGAAGCAGCCGCCGTACTCGCCAAAGTACCCGCGCTCGTCAGGCCATGCGTATTTGCCCTTCATCGGCAACCTCCTCGAAGAGTCGATTCATGAGATTCTCATCCTTGATCCCCGGAGACGACTCGACTCCGGAACAGACATCGATCACGGCTGGATGACACCGCGCGACGACATCGCGTACTCGCCCCGGACGGATTCCCCCCGCCACCATGATCGGCCGCGTCGTCGGTAGGTCTGCTACCAGTTCATAGCGCCACGTCTTGCCGGTTCCACCGTAGTCGGCATGATGGACGTCGAAGAGCCAGGCGGCCACCGAGGGGTAGTTCTCGAGCTCTGAAGCATCGAAACTACCGTTCAGCCGAAAGACCTTGATCGCCCTTTCGCCATAGGGTTCTATCCGATCCGATCCCTCGTCGCCATGGAACTGAAGCAGGTCGAGATCGAGCGCACCGTCCACTTCAGCTACCCACTCCGGCGAGGCGTCGACAAAGACCCCCACCACCGTAGCGCGACCGTCGATCGCAGCGACCAGCTCCCTTCCCCGCTCGATCGAGACGAATCGAGGACTCTGGGGCCAGAAATTGAGGCCCACGTAGGAGGCGCCCAGCTCCACCGCCCGCATCGCATCCTGCGGTCGCGTCACGCCACAAATCTTGACCGCGACATCGCTCATCCAAGCAGCTCTCGTAGTTTTTGGCCCGGGTCGGGACTGGTGACGAGTGCCTCGCCGATGAGGAAGGCGTCATAGCCCACCCCACGCAGCATGGCGATCTCCGAGGCACTGGTAAGACCACTCTCGGCGACTTTGATCGCTCCCGTAGGCAGGATCGAGGCGAGCGCGATGCTGTTGTCTAGGACTACTTCGAAGGTCCGCAGGTCACGGTTGTTGACCCCGATCAACTCCCAGTTTTGCCCCTCCAACTTGGTCAGCTCGCCCAACCCGTGGATCTCGATCAGCGGCACGAGATTGAAGCGACGAGCCGCCTTGGCCAGGCGGTGCAGTTCCTCCTTGGAGTAGAGGGCGGCAATGAGGAGCACGGCGTCGGCGCCGGCATCGCTGGCCCAACGGAACTGGATCTCGTCGACCACGAAGTCCTTCGCGATGGTCGGCAAGCCCGAGGCCCACTTACACCCTTCGAGAATCTCGTAGCTGCCGAAGAAGTGGTCGGGTTCGGTGACCACCGACAGACAGGCCGCGCCTGAAGCGGCGTACTCCAGCGCGAGTTCTTGGGGATCGAACTTGCCGACGAGAGAACCTAGCTTTGGCGAACCGAGTTTGATCTCGGCGATGATCCCGTTACCCCGCCGGCGAGCCAGGGCGGAGAGGAAGGGATTCTTGGCCGGAGTGATGAGGGTGGGATCGTCCTCGAGCCGAGGATCACTCACAACCTCCTGCGGCCGCATGGCCTTTGCCTCGGCTACAGCGTCCCGCCGTCGCTCGATAATCGTACGGAGTACGTTGGCGATGGGTGGTTGCGTCATCGGTTTGTCGCTTCCCTCAACTGATTCAATTTCTGCGCGGCCCGACCGTCTCGCAGAGTCGTCCGGGCACGGATCACTCCGCCCCCTATGCTATCGACTTCTCCCGCGACATACAGCGCGGCACCGGCATTGAGGCTCACGATGTCGTGGTAAGCACCCGTCGCGCCGTTGAGCAGAGCTTCCAAGGCTTCGGCATTCTCCTCGGGGCTCCCTCCCCGCAGGGCCTCCAACGACGTCCGTTCGATGCCGAACTCCTCCGGAGTCAAGGTGAACTCGGTGACCACACCCTCGCGAACCTCGGCGACCCAGGTCGGACCGGTAACGGAAATCTCGTCGAGCCCGTCGGCGCCATGAACGATCAGGGCGTGTTGGCTGCCGAGTTCGGCCAGTACCTGAGCCAGGAGCGGCACCTTGTCGCGCGCGTAAACACCGAGAAGCTGGCGC
>JAIOJS010000139.1 GCA_019911795.1 Thermoanaerobaculia bacterium
CGCCACCGACGGAACCTCCTGAAACTCCTGCACGATCCAAGTCCGCTTCGAATGATGTGGTCGTCATCGATCCCGGGGGGCGCCCCAAGGACAAGGACAACTACCTGGCGGACATTGCGCAGGCCGAGCGAAACCGGCGCAGCATGGCCGATGCTTCGGTGATCGTCGTCACCGACGACAACCTCGCCCAACATGCCGAGGGTGGCAAGCTGACCTTCTCTAATGATCCGGTCGTCAACGAAGACCGCACCGAAGAACTGTACGACAGTTCAGATAATAGAGCAGAACAAGAAGCCTACTGGAGGTCAAGAGTTCGTACCAAGCGACAAGAATGGGCGAACAAGGTCAACGAGATCTACGAGCTCGAGCAAAGGGCCAGCGACCTACGTATCCAGTTTTATGACGCCGACGATCCCTTCTATCGCGATACGCGAATCAAACCGGAATGGGATCGTACCCTCGACAACATCGTCGAGGCTCGTCGAGCCGCCCATCGCCTGGAGCAGGAGGTCGCCGACGTCGTGGCCGAAGGCGGTCGGGCGGGTGCCTACCCCGGATGGCTGAATGACGGTACGGATTTGGAGCCTAAGGAACGGCACTACACCGCCGATGGCTCGGCTCCCGTTCCGCCGGACTCCGTCGAGCCCACGATGGTCGAGGAAAACCCGTAGTGGCTTCCCGAAGGTACTTCATCGAGACCTGGGGCTGTCAGATGAATGAGTTGGATACCCAGCGCATGGCAGGGCAGCTGATGCAGCAGGGACTCCTGCCCACCGAAGACGCCACCGAAGCCAGCGTGATCCTCCTGAATTCTTGCAGCGTGCGAGAGAAGGCGGCTCAGAAAGCCTACTCGCGCCTTGGCATCTACCGCCGATACAAAGAGGAACGCCCCGACCTGGTCATCGGCTTCTGCGGTTGCGTAGCCCAGCAGGAGGGCGAAGAAGCTCTCGAGAAGGTCCGAGATCTCGACTTTGTGGTGGGCCCGGCGCGAGTGGGGGAGTTGACCGAGATCCTCGAGCGCGTGCGCACCGGTGAGCGAGTCGCGGCAACCGGCTTCCCGGAGCAGCGGGACTTCGACCTCGACACCATTTCCAGGGATAGTTCCTACAAAGGAATGGTGACCCTGATCGAGGGCTGCAACAAGAAGTGCACCTTTTGCATCGTTCCCTATACTCGGGGACCCGAGCGCTGCCGTCCCCTCGCCGAAATCGTGCGTGAGGTCGAGCATCTACTCGCGTTGGGTTTCGTCGAGATCGAGCTCCTCGGACAAACCGTCAATCATTGGAAGGAGCCCGGGGATGAGTCCATTGACTTTGCCGTCCTTCTCGATACCGTGGCCCGGCTCCGCGGCCTAGAACGGCTTCGCTTTATCACTTCCTATCCGCGGGACTTCACACCGGCGATGGTGGCGGAGGTCGGGCGTCACGAGAACATCTGCCCTTACGTCCACCTCCCCGTCCAGTCTGGTTCCAACTCCGTTCTGAAGCTTATGGGACGAGGCTATGAAGTGGAGACCTACTTCGACCTCGTAGATCAGCTGCGAGCCGCCCGTGATGGCCTCGCACTCTCCACTGACCTCATCGTCGGGTTTCCCGGTGAAACCGATGAAGATTTCGAGAAGACCCTCGAATTGGTCGAACGGGTTCGCTACGCCCAGATCTTCGCCTTCAAGTACTCACCACGGCCCGGGACACCCGCGCCGCGTCTCAAGGTCGATGTCCCCACCGATGATGTTGCCAGCGAGCGACTGCAGCGGGTCTTTGCGGTCCAGGACCGTATCCAACTCGAACTCAACCAGGAATTGGTGGGGGAGGAGCGAGAGATCTTGGTCACAGGTTGGGGCAAGAACGAAGGGTCCCAGATGGGGCGAACTCCATGCCATCGAATCGTTCACTTCGACCCACAGGGAGTCCCCGCCGACCTCGGATCCCTGGTGAAGGTACGGATTGACGATGCCTCGCACTACAGCCTGCGGGGAACGAGGCTGGATCTCGGGATGCCGCAGGCCCCGAAGCCTCGCACCCGACTCACGGTCGTTCAGTAGTCTGGTCGCCCTCGGGCACTCCTGCCCCTGGAAAATTCGCCTTCGCGGCCGCCCGTGTGATCGAGTCCGCACCCTCTCTAAGAGGCAGAACCTGAGACACGTCCATTGGACTCTCGATTGTCGGGGTTGCTAGTCGATTCTGTTGATCCTGATGGAGCGCCTCCGGCAACTGAGCCCTCCGGCAAGGGCCGAACGACCGCCAAGCGTCTCCGGTCGGCGGTCGCGCGTTGACGCATCGACGGCCATAAACTCGAGCTACAAGACCCGCAGCCACAATCCAGAGCCCGACGAGCTCAGGCTGTCGACAACACTCCACTCGGTTAGGATCCTGACGACTCCGAACCGTCGAGAGGAGCTGGGTGGACTGTGCTGGTACAACAAGACCCTGAAACTCGGTTTCGGCTTCACAGTTCTGCACGCCTTCCTTGACCCTGGAGATACTGGCTACCACAATACAGATCATGCACTCTTCTGAGCACCGTCCCGACCTACCTCCCACCGACGATCTCGTTCCGGTCGAAGTCCGCGGTTTGGTCGTTGATCCCCGCACCAGAGTGCCCATCGTCATCCTCCATGACGTCGCTGGCCACCGCTTGCTCCCCATCTGGATCGGTCCCTTCGAAGCGATCGCCATCACCACCCACTTGGAGGGGGTCGAAGCACCGAGGCCGATGACTCACGATCTCCTCCGCTCAGTCGTCGGTCAACTCGAAGGATCTGTCGATCGCGTCGTTATCTCAGACCTGAGCGAGAATGTCTTCTATGCAATTTTGTGGGGTCACCGATCCAATCAGAGTCTCTTTCAAGTTGATTGTCGCCCCAGCGACGCCATCGCCCTCGCGCTACGATTCCAAGCTTCGATCTTTGTTCATCGAAAGGTCCTGGAGAACGCCCGGGCTATCAACCTGGTTTCCGAGCTCAGCGATGAGGAGCAACTAGCCAGTTGGCTGGACGCGATAGATCCTAGCGATTTCGGCGAATACACGATGTAGGCAGATGGTGAGTGGGGGAGATCTTGTGGTTCTCATCATTTAGGCCATCGCACGGACGATTGGTACCTCCACCCTACGGCTGGGCTACGGGATGGTCGCCCCACTATGTCGGCCCGCCGACATTGTCCATATTCCTTTCCGGAATAGAGACTTAGGGAGTCTCATCGATGCTCAGGGCACAGGCTGCGCCGCCCCTGCCGATCGTAGAATGCCGCCTTTCCAACCCGAGTTATCAAGTTACCTATTCGTGCTCTCGTTTTTAGCCTTAAGTACCTAAAAATAAACGCCTTACATACATTGTCGGCGCGCCGACATTGGCTCATAGGATACCCGCAAACACCTAGGAACTCAGATTACTATCGGCCCCTGTATCGTTTGACCCGGAGGGCCGGGCACACTAGACTTCCAGGCTCATGATCATCGCAATCACCAATCAAAAGGGCGGCGTCGGCAAGACCACGACCGCCATCAACCTCGCGGCCGCCTTTGCTAACAAGGGCCTACGCACGCTCATCGTCGACCTCGACCCTCAGGCTAATAGCTCCATGTCTTTCATCGGAGTGCGAGACCTCGAGCGGTCGGTGTATGACGCCTTGGTGGAGAAGGATGTGTCTCTCGCGGACATCACCATCCCTGCCGACAATGTCGAACGGCTCGATGTAGCCCCAGCCATGATCTCGCTAGCCAAGCTAGAGGGTACGCTGGTCGGGGAACTCGACAACTACTTCCGCCTCAAGGACGAAATCGACAAGGTGATCGATCGCTACGACTACGTGGTTATCGACACGCCGCCGACCCTCGGCTTGATTACCGTCAACGCACTGGTGGCGGCGACCCATGTGTTGATCCCAGTGCAAGCGAGCTACTTCGCCCTCGAGGGAACGGACGACCTCCTGGAGACCATTGACAAAGTCAAGGCGAGACCCAATCCAGGGCTCCAGATTCTCGGAGCCGTGATCACCCTTTACGACAAGCGAACCCTCCTGGCGAAGGATGTGCGGGGAGAGATCAAGAAGGTCTTCGGCGATCGGGTCTTCGAAACGGTCATTTCCAAGAGCGTTCGCCTCGAAGAGAGTCCGGCGCACCGAGAACCGATCTTTTCTTTCGCACCCAAATCGAGCGGTGCCTATGAGTACTACAAGCTGTCCGAGGAGGTGCTGAGTCGTGTCTGATCCAGCCCCAAACCGTCGCCGCGGGGGATTGCCCCAGCGAGTCAAGATGCGTCACTCGGAACACTTCGTCGATGAACTTACCGCTCGTTCGGAAACGCCAGTAGGAAAGATGGTACCAATCTCCGAGATCGAACCCGATCCCAACCAGCCCCGGACTTCGATGGGGGACCTGCAGGACCTGGTCGGCTCCATTCGCGACAAGGGGGTGTTGGAGCCACTCCTCGTCCGGTGTCCGGAAGGGCTGGGAGACGGCAAGTCGTTTCGCATTATCTCGGGAGAGCGCCGCTACCAGGCCAGTCTCGAAGCCGGTATGTACGATGTCCCGGTGATCGTGCTCGACGTCGATGACGACGAAGCGCTCGAGATTGCGCTCATCGAGAATCTTCAGCGCAAGGATCTAACCCCGTTTGAAGAGGCCGAGGGTTACCAAGCCCTCGGAGCTCGGCATGGCTACACCCATGAGCAGATCGCGGAGTCCGTCGGGAAGTCACGCACCGTAATTACCGAATCGCTCCAGCTCCTAAAGATGCCACCCAAAGTACGCGATGCCGTCCATGCCCTTGGGGTGCAGTCCAAGTCGGTTCTACAGGAGATCCTCAAAGCAAAGACCGAGGAGGAGATGATCCAACTCCTCGAACGCGCGGCCACGATGGGGCTGAGCCGGGATGACCTGCGCCGACGTACTCGTAGGAGTACGACTCGCCGTAAGCCATTCACCTTTGCCTTCAAGGCGCCTGACAAGAGCTTTCGACTCAATTTGACCTTTCGCAGAAGCACGGTGGAACGGACCGATCTGATCGACGCGCTACAGCAGATCCTCCAAGGGCTGCGTGAAGAAGAGGCTGGAGATGGTGGCGCTAACGCCACGGAACCTTCCGCGCTAGACTGACGTTCGCCTGCAGGCAGACGCTGTGCGAGAGCTTTGGCATTCTGCAAGAACGAGCGAGCACGTTGACGCTCCCCAGGTGGTGACTCGGCTCGAGAATGGCCCAGACCAGTACGGCCTAGGACTCCATTCGTTCGGTTTGGAGGGTTCCCAGGGAGGCAATTGGGGTCGTGTTCGTGACGCCAAAGCTGCTGCCACTGAGAACGGATGCGGTCCGACCAAACCACGGTTGCCCCCAGATGCTTCCTTCGCCCTGTGGCGTGGTGCACCCTTAGGCTCGCACAGTCCTGAGTGACGGGGACATCCCTCGACACGAACCAGGTCGGTTGCTTAGCTTAGCGGCTAGCTCGAGACGGCCAAGTCGAGATGCGCTAACAGATTCGAGATGCGCTACAGATAGGCGGCAGTGGACGGCAGATAGGCGGCAGTGGGCGGCCATTTCGGGCTATTTGTGGCTCACTGTTGCTTCTGTCTTGGTTTGTATAGGGAGTCCGATAAGATCTATTATGTAAAGCTAGGTATATTTGAACCTTCTGCCTTGCTTCTGCGTTCCCTCTTCCAATCGCACCGCTCCCGGTTAGGCCCCATGCCACGTGAGGCAGGACTCACCCTCGTGGCGTGCTCTCGACAAAGGGCCGGATCCCCACAAGGCGCGGGTCGCAGGCTGAGTCGCCGGTCTCTCCGTTTCGTGCCCTTTCATTCTCCTTAGCCAGGAGGTTTGGAACTGGGCGGACTATAATCTCGCTCCTGATGATGAGCCGTCTCGACCGCTACATTCTGACCGAGACGCTGGGACCCTTGGTTCTCGGATTCGGCGTGTACACGTTCATCATGTTGATTCGTTTCCTCTTCCAGTCGGCGGAGATGATCATCCGACGAGGACTGGCCGCCCGGGAGGTTGGCGAGCTGATCTGGCTGAGCCTTCCCAATATTCTGGTGCTCACCATTCCGATGGCTCTCCTGTTTGGCATCTTGATCGCCATCGGACGGCTTGCTTCCGACAGCGAACTGGTCGCCATGCGGGCTACGGGCATGAGCCTGTTTGCCCTCTACCGACCGATCCTTCTGCTATCGATCGTTCTTACCGGCCTCAACGTTGGGCTGATGGCCTACGTTGTTCCGCGAGCCAACCACTCCCTGCAAGTCAAACGCTTGGAGATCATCGCTAAGACGGCGGCGCGCCAGGTCGAGCCCAGGGTGTTTTACGAGGAGTGGGAAGGTTTTGTCCTCTACGTCTACGAGATCCAGCCGGGCGATGACCTATGGCAGGGTGTCTTCCTTGCTCCTTCGGTTCCCTCCGGTGAGAACGCCGTCACCACCGCCAAGCGTGGACGCCTGAGCGTGGATGACGCCGGCGAGCAGATCGTGCTGACGCTCTTCGATGCCACCACCCACAAGGTTGACCTTCGCAATCCGGACAACTACCAGCTAATCCATCACCAACGACTCGATGTGGTCCTCGACGATCAGTTCACCTCGGGCCAGCGAGCCAGCATCTCCGCATCCAAGGGTGCTCGGGAATTGACGCTAGCGGAATTGCGGGTCTGGCGTGTCGATCCCGAAAAGTCGGTGGAACTGAGGCGACTCGCCGAGGTCGAGATCCACAAGAAGTTCTCGATTCCGGCCGCATGTCTGGTCTTTGGGCTCTTCGCCGTGCCGCTGGGGTTCAACAACCGTCGCGGCGGCAAGTCCTCGGGGTTTGCCGTGTCGATCGGCGTTATCCTCGTCTACTACATCATGCTGAGCAATGGCGAGGACGCAGCCCGGGTCGGCAAGGTGACTCCTTGGCTGGCGATGTGGCTCCCCAACCTGCTCTTCTGCGCTTTTGGCGCATTCCTGATGGCGCGCAAGAACCGCGACAAGAGTCTCCTACTCGGTCGCTTGGGTCGGTCCGCCGTACTCAGCACTCTCTGGAGCCGACTCCGCCACAAAGCCGAGGTGCGGCAGCAGGTTCGTAGGGTTGCCCGCCAGACCGCACGGCTGGAGAAAGTCCCCGATGTCGTCCTGCGCCTCCCCCGCTTCAGCCTCCGTTTCCCCAACACCCTCGACCGCTACATTGCGACCCTCTACGGCAAGGTGTTCGCCCTCGTCTGTTTCTCTGGCCTGTCGATCTATGTCATCTCAGATCTCACGGAGATGGCCTCGAAGATCCTCGAGAACCATCCAAGTACCTCGATCGTCGGCCGTTACTACGCCTTCATGTCGGTGCAGATCTTCTTCGAGATCGCCCCCATCCTAGTTCTGGTAACCACCCTGCTCACGTTCAGTCTTCTCTCCCGAAGCAACGAAGTCATGGCCGCCAAGGCGCTGGGTATCAGTCTCTACCGTCTCGCCCTCCCCGGGCTCGCCGTCGCCGCCCTGATCGCCTTTGGATGCGTCCTCCTCGAGGCGGAGGTGCTTCCCGCCTCGAACCAGAAAGTGGCCGAGCTGAAGGATGTGATCAAGGGACGAGCTGGGGCTCGCACGTATCGCCGAGCGGATCGCCAGTGGCTCTTCGGACAGGGCTCCTACATCTTCAACTATCTGTACTTCGACCCGGTGCGCCAGCTGATGCGTGATGTCCAGGTGTTCGAGATCGATGGCGACCGCCAACTCGCGCGTCGGCTCTACGCCACTCGCGCCGACTTCGATCCCGACGAAGAGCGTTGGGTTCTGGCCGATGGCTGGGCCCGAAGCTTCTCGGCGACCTCGGAGACAGGCTACGAACCCTACGCCACCCCTCGCTACTCGCCCTACCCTGAACCGCCCGACTACTTTCTCTCCGGCACCAAGCAACCGGAGGAGATGCACTTCGCCGAATTAAGGAACTTCATTCAGGAGCTGGAGCACAGTGGCCAGCGGGTCCCCGAACTCGAGGTCGAATTGCACAACAAGCTCGCCTTCCCCGCCGTCTCCTTCGTGATGGCGTTGGTGGGGCTACCGTTCGCGTTTCGCATTCAGCGCAGTGGTGGCGCGATGTATGGGCTCGGCGTCTCGCTAGTCCTCGGCATCGTGATGTTGGCCGTTTTCGCCTTCTTCTCCACCCTAGGGGAGACCGGAGCTCTACCCCCTCTCGCGGCGGTCTGGTCGCCGAGTGTGATTTTCGCGGCTCTGTCCGTTTATCTCTTCCTCGGTGTCCGCACTTAAGCAGGACGTTTCGAGCGGACTTTGACGTCGATCGGGATCTCGATCTCCGTCACGAACCTCGCCTATCCTCGGGACGGCTAGTCGAGGCGCCGGTCGCTGAGCCAGCGTCGGACGCCCGCGAGGGAGCGAGTATTCAGGACATCGTCGGCCGTCACACCCGCCTTGCGGGCGACCGCCACTCCCCACTGCACATCCATCAATCCGGCAGGGCGGTGAGCATCGGGGTGGATGGAGATGGGTAGCCCGGTCGCCAGCCACGCGGGGATGTAACGCCAGTCCAGTTCCAGGCGAGCTGGAGCGGCGTTGAGCTCGACGATGACCCGATGTTGGGCGGCAGTGCGCAAGACCCTCTCCCAGTCGAACGAGTAGCTTTCGCGGCGCAGGAGTCGACGCCCCGTGAGGTGACCGAGGAAGGTGACGTGAGGGTTCTGAAGGGCTTTGACCAAGCGCTCCGTCATCTGTTCCGTCGGCATCTGCAGGCTCGAGTGGACGGAAGCGACCACGAAGTCGAGTTCGGCCAGAACGTCGTCGGGAAGGTCGAGGGTACCGTCGGTCAGGATGTCGCACTCGATCCCTTTGAGGATCTCGATCCCCTCGAGCTCGGCGTTCAGCTGGTCGATCGCTAGACCCTGCTCGCGGATCCGTTCCGGCGTCAGCCCACCGGCATAGGCTGCGGCCTGAGAGTGGTCGGAAATCCCCAGATACTCCCAGCCTAGGTCCTTGGCGGTCCGGACCATCGTCTCTAGATCGGCTCGGCCGTCGCTCCAATCGGTGTGGACGTGCAGGGTGCCGCGAAGGTCTGAAACTTCGACCAGCTCGGGGAGTTCGTCGCGCTCGGCAAGGGCGATCTCTCCCCGTCCCTCGCGCATCTCGGGAGGAATCCAAGGCAGATCGAGACGCCGGTAGAGTGCCTCCTCGTCAGCCACGGTGAGGCGGTTGCCCGTCGCGTGCCGCGCCTCGCCTTCTCGATCGTCAAAGAGTCCGTACTCGTTGAGGATCAGGCCTCGCTCCTTGGCCCGGCCGCGCAGTTGGATGTTGTGCTCCTTGCTACCGGTGAAGTGGTGGAGGGCCGAGGCGAACTCCTCCTCGTCGACGAGACGAACGTCTACCTGCCAACCGCCCTCGATGCGGAGAGAGACCTTGGTCTCCCCCGCTCCCAAGACGCGCTCGATGCCATCGAGGCTCTGCAGTTTCTGGGCGACGTCTGGCCGGTCTTCGGCGGCCATCGACGCCACCAGATCCAGATCCCCGACCGTCTCCACGCAGCGCCGAGCGCTGCCCGCGAGCTCTACTCGGATCACCTTGGACCAGGTAGAGATCTCGCCGATCAGCTTCTCTCCCAGGGAGCGGGCCGCAGGAAGTAGATGACGGTCTCGGTAGCGTGCAAGTTCAGCCAGTGATCTCAGGAGTCGCTCCTGGGTCTTCTTGCCGAATCCGGAGAGGTCCACGAGTTCGTCGGCTCGACAAGCGGCCTCGAGCGCCTCGACACTTTCTATGCCCCGCTCCTCGACGAGGACCTGGAGCTTCTTCGGTCCGAGGCCCTCGACTTGAAAAAGCTCCAGAACCGATGGGGGATAGCGTTCGAGGAGTTCTTGGTGCAGGTCGAGGCTCCCCTGCTCCACCAGGGCGACGATCGCCTCTGCGAGACCGGCGCCGATACCCTCGAGTTCGGTCAGCGGAGGTCCCTGATGCACCCGTTCCGCGAGGTCCTCGGTGAGCCCCTCCAACGCAGCCGCCGCTCGCTCATAGGCACGAACGCGAAACGAATTCGCACCACTAAGCGTTAGTAGTTTGCCAGTTTCGCGTAAAATCTGGGCTGCGCGACGACTATCCATGGTGAGTTCTCGCCGTTGATTTACCCACCGTCTGCCATCTGGCGTACCGCGAGTGCCACCGGCCGTACCGATAGGGTGCCTGGGCGCCGTGATCGTAGCGGCCAGTTCGACCGCTACCCTTCACTACGCAACCCACTTAGGTAATCGTGACGACCGCGACCTCTCCCGGAAGGCCCGCCGCCTCGCGCAACCTCTGTGCCGGAGCGGTGCTCTCCCACGTAAAGCCTGGCTCGGTGCGTCCAAAGTGACCGTAGGCGGCCGTCTGGCGGTAGATAGGGCGTCGTAGATTGAGGTGATCGATGATCCCCTTGGGAGTCAGATCGAACTCGTTGCGAAGCAAAGTCTCGGCCTTACGATCGCTGATCTTGCCGGTGCCGAAGCTATCGACGTGAACCGAGACCGGCTCGGCCACTCCGATCGCATAGGCGAGCTGAACCTCGACGCGGTCCGCCAGTTCCGCCGCCACGAGACACTTGGCCATATGTCGTGCCATGTAGCTGGCTGAGCGGTCGACCTTGGTTGGATCCTTGCCCGAAAAGGCTCCCCCGCCGTGGTGGCCCACTCCGCCGTAGGTATCGACAATGATCTTGCGCCCGGTCAGGCCGCAGTCCCCCTGGGGGCCGCCGGTGACGAAGCGTCCGGTCGGATTGACGTGGAAGATGGTGTCCTCGTCGAGGAGATCAGTGGTCAGGGTGGGACGAATGACTTCGGCGATCACGGCCTCTTCCAGCGGGCGGCGCTCGATCGATGGATCGTGCTGGGTCGAGACGACCACGGTGTGGATGCGCTTGGGAGATCCGTCGTGGTTGTATTCGATCGTCACTTGGCTCTTGCCGTCGGGACGAAGCCATGCGAGCTGTCCCGACTTGCGAGCCTCGGCGAGGCGCCGGGTTAGGGCGTGCGACAACATGATCGGCAACGGCATGAGTTCCTCGGTCTCGCGGCAGGCATAGCCAAACATCAGACCCTGGTCGCCGGCCCCACCCGTATCGACGCCCTGAGCGATATCGCCACTCTGAGGATCGATGGCGGAGATCACTGCACAGTTTTCCGCCGAGATGCCGTACGCAGCATCGGTATAGCCAATCTCGGCGAGGGTGTCCCGGGCAACCTTCTGGAAGTCGACGTAGGTGGAGGTGGAGATCTCGCCTGCGACCATCACCATGCCGGTGGTCACCAGGGTCTCGCAGGCGACCCGCCCGCTGGGATCATCGGTCAGCACGGCGTCGAGCACCGCGTCAGAGATCTGGTCCGACATCTTGTCGGGATGCCCTTCAGTAACGGACTCAGAGGTAAAGAGATAGGTTTCTTCGTTGGTCATTCTTGATCCCTTGCTCAGTGGGATGGTCTTGATAGACCTTGGTCATCGCAACCATGGTTACCGTGGAACCTGGCCCGTCGATTGGTATCCCCGTTGAAAGCAGCATCGCGATGCTCGGATAGAGGTTGGAGTTGGCGCCTCGCTTTGGATTCGATCCGAAGCGGATCCGACTCAGTCGAAATTTGGTCTCGACTCGAGTCCCACCAAGAGGCAAACCGTCGCCGATGGTATCAGACGGAGAACGTCCTTGCCACGATGCATACGGGGAGGGTCGCAGCGACGCTTCGCTGCTCTCGCTCCCCCTATCTAGAAGCGAAGAAGATGGTGGCCAAAGCGTTCAGGGTAGCGCTTCTCACCGCGGAGCGGCGGTCCGACAATCCACCGGTCAGAGCACTGACAATCCCTTCGCTACGACGACGTCCCGGAAGAACCAGGGAGCGCTGTGAGCCGTCGAGATCGCGCACCGCATTCACTGGAAGCTGGACCGAACTGCTCCCTCCCCATCCCTCGCCGCCTTCGCAGCGCATCACCGTCCAGCTACGCACGAAGTAGCGGGTCTGCCCCTCGACGTCGAGGCCATGCAGACCACCCTCGTTGCCGACAAAGAAGTGACAGGTCGGACCTAAGCGATCCTCCAACTCGAGGCATTCATGCCGAGCTGCCCAGATCGCCTCTTCGTCGGACATTGGGAGCCGGTCACTCTGCTCCACCTCGCCGTGGGGCAGGACCTCGATAGGGATGTCCCGCTTCAGAATTCGCTCGAGGTACGTCTCGAAGGCGTCACGGGTCCCCAGCAGCTTGTGTGACTCGCTGCTGCCAACCGCGATCGTGATCCCGTCGCGACAGCGATCCCAGATCGAAAGACCGTCGAGGCCAGGATCCGCCGGATCGAAATCTCCCACCTCCGGCCCAGTGAGCCTCCGAGGGTTCGGGACCGGGCTGTTATGCTCCGCCATCGTGATCTCCAGTCGTCAGAATGCGAAGCTCAAGGATATTCGCCGCCTCCGTCGCTGTAAAGGCGATAGGGCACTCCTGGAGGGACCCCATCTTCTCGAGGAGGCTCTCTCCGCTGACCTGCCACTCGAAGAAGTCCTTTTCACGCCAACCTTCGCGGCGACTGCGGAGGGCCGTCGACTACGGGAACTCCTGGATCGCGATCCCACCTTGGTCGACGAGAAGCTTCTCGCCGAGGTCACCGACAGCGAAACCCCACAGGGGGCCCTCGCCATCGCCTCGCTCCCGCGTAGCGCGATCGACAGGATCCCCCAGAAGATCGGTATGACCTATTTGTACTGTGATGGCATTCAAGACCCTGGCAACCTGGGCGCTCTCGCCCGCGTCGCCGAGGCGAGCGGAGTGGTGGCCGGATTCAGTTCGTTGGGCTCGGTCCATCCGAACCATCCCCGCTCTCTACGAGCCTCCGCCGGCAGCCTCCTCCGACTGCCATGGACGCACGGAGCCGACCCCGAGGCGGTCGAGGACCATCTTCGCGGGACGACCGCCGTCTGGGTCCAACTCGTCGCTCACGGTGGCATCGACCTCTACGAGGTCTCTCCACCTCCGACCTGCGTCTTGGTGGTGGGATCGGAGGCCCACGGCGTATCGCCGGGAGTCTCGCAGCGCTGTCGGTTCGGGATCGAAATTCCACTCGCTGCCGGTGTCGAGTCGCTCAATGCAGCGACCGCTGCCGCCGTGGTGCTATTCGAGTTCGGCCGTCGGCGGCGCTAGGAGCTATCCCAGAACCAC
>JAIOJS010000140.1 GCA_019911795.1 Thermoanaerobaculia bacterium
ACGCCGGCGCCGACGTCTTCACCGTCGCCAACGACAACGTCCACGGCTTCGAGCTCTGGAAGATCCGCGACCCCGACCTCCTCTTCGCCGACGACTTCGAATCCAGCGGACTCGCCCTCTGGGCCCCCGCCGCGCCCTGACTCTGCGCCGAAACGTGACGCGCTCCTCCGCGTGAGCCCGGCGCGACCGTCGCGCCGCTGACAGCTCCTGTCAGTGCCGCGTCCTATACTCGGAGGAGAGTTGGGAAGGGGGCCCCATGTCCGTCTTCCGATCGCGTTCCGTCGCCGCCGTTGCCACTGCTATTGCCTCCGCCCTCCTCGCTCTCGCGGCCCCGATCGGCGCCGCGCCGCCAGTGGCGACGATGGTGGCGGACATTGGCAGCCGCGTGACGTCCGACTATCAGAGCTACTTCCTGGCTCCGCGGGATGGCTCGGTGGTCCGCAACGGCCATCTCTACTTCTACTTCGACGACGGCATCCACGGGTTGGAGCTCTGGGCCAGTGACGGCTCCGCCTCGGGCACGGGGATGGTTCGCGACGTCTGCCCCGGCGCCTGCGGAGCGGTCTGGTTCTCCTCCTACCTCGCGCTCGCCGCAACGCCGGAGGCCGTCTTCTTCGCGGCGAACGACGGCGTCCATGGCCTCGAGCTCTGGCGCACGGATGGCACCGAGGCAGGCACCCGGTTGGTCCGGGACATTCTTCCCGGTTTCGGCGCCAGCGTGCCCAGGACCTTCTCCGCGCTGGGGGATCGCCTGGTGTTCTGGGCGGACGACGGGCTCCATGGTGAGGAGCTCTGGGCGAGCGACGGTACGACGGCCGGCACTCAACTCGTCGTCGACTTGTCGCCGGGCGCGGCGGGAAGCGGCCGGGGCGCTGCCTGCCCGCTGGGCAACACACTGCTCTTCGCTTTCGGTTCGGGCCTTTGGAGAACGGACGGAACGGCCCCCGGTACTTTCGAATTCGCTCCCGTCTCCGGTTACTACCAGAACTACCTGGCGAATTCGACCTTCGTCTGTCTCGCGGACCGGGTAATTTTCAGCGGCAACGGCGACCACGGCGCGGCACCGGAGGGACTCTGGGTCTCGGACGGAACGTCGTCCGGGACCGAGCAGCTGGCCGTCGCCGATTTCTGGAGCGGGGCAACCGACGGCACCATCGCTTTCTTTCTCTCCTACGACTACGACGAGAACTCCTACAGCGTGTGGCAGACCGACGGCACCGAAGGGGAAGCCAGCGCGACCTTGGTACCGGAGGGACTCTGGCCGTCCTCCACATCGGGAGCGCTCGCCGCGATGGGCGGCGCGCTTTACTTCATTGGACGGGACGACGCGCACGGCTCCGAAGTGCGCAAGTTCAGCGCGGGCACGTTCGACTTGCTGGTCGACCTGAACCCGGGAGACGCCGACGGATTCCCCGTCGAGTGGGGATACGCCTTAACCGGCAGGAACGGCTTCTTGACTAGGCTGGGTGGCCGCCTCGTCTTCCTGGCGAGCGACGGCGTCCACGGACTCGAGCCTTGGAGCAGTCAGGGCGTTCCAGGGGACGCGATTCCGCTGGCGGACCTGGTCCCGGGGCCGGCGAGCGCGCACCCGGACTTTCTGAGATCGATTCACCCGCAGCTGACGCTCGGCGAGGACCTGATGCTCCTCTGGCAGGACGAGAACCTCGCCGTGCACCTCTGGAAGACCGATGGCACCGTCGCCGGCTCGGCACCGGTCGCGGACCTGCGCACGATGACGTCTGCCTGGCCAGTTCCCGCGCCGCCCGCGGCGATCTACTCCACGCCGATCTCCTGCTTCGCACCCACCGCCACGGGAGTGACCTTCCTCGCGGATGACGGACCCTCCGGTACCGAGCCCTGGTTCAGCGACGGCACGTCCGCCGGAACCCATCGCATCGCGGACTTCTCGCCCGGAATCCAGTGGTCGTCCAGCACCGCCTGCGCGCCGATCGGAGGCCAGACCGCGGTGCTTCTCGACGGCGGCGACCCGTACCGAAGCTCGCTCTTCGCCACTTCGGGCACCGAGGGTTCGCTCGAGGAACTGGCTCAGCTTCCGGATTCGAGCGGCGGCGTGGGCGACCCGGAGCTGTTTCAAGGGAGAGTCGTCTTTGCCGCCGGAGGCCTGCCGGCGACGGACGGGACACCCGAGGGAACCGAGCTTCTCGAGCCGGACCTCCTCAATTCGTTCTGGGCGGTGGAACCCGTCGCGGACCTGTTGTTCTCTTCGCGGGAGAACCTCTTCGTCAGCGACGGCACACCCGGGAGCTCTATCGAGCTTCTTCCCCTGCCGCCGCCAGACGAGTCGCTCTTCGCCGTCCGCCTGGCGGCGCTCGACGACTCGCTGCTCTTCTTTCTGTGGAACGCCGCCACGGGCCAGGAACTCTGGCGTAGCGACGGGTCGGCCGAAGGCACCTACCTGGTGAAGGACATTCACCCTGGACCTGCCTCGGGAGTCCGCGACGGCTATTTCGGACTCGACCCCATGTTCCTGACCGAGCTCGTCCCGCTCGGCTCCTTCG
>JAIOJS010000141.1 GCA_019911795.1 Thermoanaerobaculia bacterium
AGGAGGAAAACTCATACACCACTCAGGCGGACGCTACTCAGCCGGAGTTAGTCTGTCTGTCACCGGAAGCGGGTGTGGAGTACGGCACAAAGTGCGACTGCCCCGTTTGCTGCTCCTCGGAAGTGCTGAGCGCGCAACGGGTGCAGTTTGCCGCGAATCGAGAGCTGCCGGACTTCTTCATGCCCAGCTCCCTGTCGGGATGGCTTGCCCTCTCCGGCCGAGCCGCCGCCTTCATTCAGTCGAGCGGGTTCACCAACTTCCGATTCGTCCTCAGATTTCGATGGACTCCCGAGCGCCGGCTCATACGCGAGTATGTATCTATCGAGTAGGAGGAGGGCGTCTCGGCGTTCCAGCAGGTCAGAGGAATCTACGTGCCAATCGGTAGTGGGAAAGGTCGTGGAGACGAGAATCCACGAACACTTGTCGAGAACGCTCCTGCAAGAGCGCCAGCTCAAGGCGATTCCGGCGCAAAGCGGCCGAGTGTACCCGGACGCAAGCTTCAATGACCCGATGATCCTCCCCAACAAGTTCGCGCTCGACGTGAAATGCACTCGACGATCAGCGAGAATTGGTCAACGCGGCCAAACGCGACGAACTGGTGTCGCATAGCCCCAATACGGCTGGAGGAGCGTGACGAGGCGCGGCGCTGCATCAGGATCGCTCAGAGATGCTGCCGCGGCAGCTTCGAGATCGCTTCCCCGACACCACCTTCAGGATGCGGCCTCAAGGGGAGCCTGGTCAGGATGTCGAAGTGGCAGGCGGCATACACCCCTCAGCGTACCCCGGCTCAACGTGGCCCGCAGGAATCAACTTCGCAGACTTCAAACCGGCGTCTAGGGGCGGCCAGAAGACCTTCAAGCCGGACCAGCGCAACAATGGAAAGATCCGACGCACATGCTGCCCTATACCCTGCGACAGGAAAGCTCCAGTGAAAGAGCGGAGGATTGAACTGGGTGGAGCTTCGGTCAAAGCGATAGCCGGGTGGGTAGAGATTGAAGAAGAAGCAGACGCTGGACACCCATTCACTCTTACCAAGGGCGAAGCAGCCGGAGTAGGGTCACTTCAATTCACATTGGCTTTCTACGAAAAGGGTGAGCAGCCAGATCCGTCCGTCGGCGATCTCATTGAGATGCTGAACGAATTCGGCAATTCGCGCCGTCTCGGAGTGCTCGAAGGTGTGGCGACGGATCGTGGTCCATTGATTCTCGCGGCCGGCAGCTTCCGGTCCGCGGGCGATTTCATTCGCGCCTGGTACGTTTCCGACGGATGGCATTTTGCGCTTGTGACCTATGTCTGTGGGGTCGACAATCTGCGTGTCGGTGAGGAGGAACTGCGCGAGAGCGAGGAAATTGTCAGAAGTCTGCGATTCGACCAACAAGCATCAGTGAGGCCGTAAGAACGACGAGCATCGCCGAGTTTTTGTCTTCTCCACCTCTTGCGGAGCGTCGTCGCCCGCGGGGGGCAATCGCGCGAGTCGGCGTGCGAGGTACGCAGCCTGGCTCTTGTTGACCTGGCCAACATGAGCGACGATGCCTCGGGCGCGTGCTAGGTCGCGCTCGCTGACGGTTTCTGATGCGGCGAGCGAATTGATGAAGTCCCGCGCTTCGAGCATCTTGTCGCGCGGTTTCGTCAACCTTCGACTGACACCGATTCCGGTGACCGAACGCGCTTCATGCTCGTGAGCGATCGAGAGCTTCTCGCGCGAGATCTTTAGATGATGGGCCTTGAGCACGGCGACGACGTCGCCGATCGCCTCTTCGGCGCCGATGCCTGAGAACGTCAGGTCGTCGATGTAACACGACAGAGCGAGGTGTCGATCGCGGGCAATGGCGCGCAGCTCTTCGACGATGTCGATTAAGACCAGGTTTGCCAGGAAGGTACTTGCCGGAGAACCTTGTGGCAGGCGTTTCTGGAACGTCGTCAGCTTCGTCAGGAGATTCGCGATCTCCCCGGAGCAGCCAAGATGCCTGCGGAGCGCGTCGTAAACCCGATCGTGATTGACGTGAGGAAAGAAGCTATCGAGGTCGAGGCAGACGAGTGTCGGCTGACCGATGTGCGGCCGAGCATTGTCGACCAGCGATCGTCCAGAAAGTCCGCCGGTCAGCTCGGCGGGGAAGTCGACGCTCTTCAGAATTCCACGGCCGATGCGCTTCTGCACCCACTTTAGTGGCTCGATCGGATTGTCGATGTGTCGCCACTTCTTCGCCCCTGGCTTCTTCTCGCGATCGAACGGCCGATAGTAGCGGCCAGCACGCTCCGCCACCGACTCGAGACGGTCCCGGGGGAAAGCAAGGCGAAACGACAGCTCCCGGCGCGAGACCAACGGCTTGGCAGAGAGCATCACGCCGAGCTTGCGTCTAGCGGCCCTTCGATGTTGCGGCCATCGCGAGCGCCCGGCCCAGCTCTCTTGCCTGGCTCGCGCTGATGCCCTTCAGGTCGGCATCGTCAGCGCCGAGGAGCTCGAACACTGGCACAGAGACTCCAAGCGCTCGCGCGAGAGTGGAGATTGCTTCAGGCGAGGCCGAGCGCTTGCCAGCTTCGATCAGCGAGACATAGCTCTGATCCAGCTTCGCGCGCTCGGCGACGTCCCGCTGCTGCAAGCCCTTGATTGCTCTTAGCACTCGAAGTGCTCGTCCGGCATTCATTCTCAAATCCTCTGTCTCAAGCCTTCTGCCGAAGAGGGCTTGAGGCAGAGGACTCTCGTTTTGGGACCCGTAGCTCGCATCACCGCTCGCTGTCCGACTCCTTGAGGAAGACTCGGGCAATCCTTCCGAGCGCCCGATCCTGCTTCTTCCAGTCCTTCGTCTTCCTCGCGTGCTCGAACGCTTCGAGCGCCTCCTCGAGCTCACTCCACTGTCCCGGCTCCATGATTCCCCGGTCCGCCCATCGCCGGAGCAAGGCGATGACGGCCTGCCACTGATTCGTCGTCCTGCGCATACTGGCTCCTATCCCGCCGGCGAAAGTGCCAGCGTGCCGCGAACTGAGCACAGCCGAGAGGGAAGGGGAACCAGGAGCAACAAAAGCCATGCCTTGGTCGTGCCGCCCATGTGCCGAGCCACGATGGCCTCGAACAAGGAACAACGATCACGGACGAACGTGCCTGACCAGAAGGGATGCCGGGCTCGGATCTCTGCGGGTCAGCCTACGGCCTCGAAGGCCGCTGCAGATCTCTTGCGAGGTCTGCCATGAGTAAGAGCTATCGACATCGATAGCCCCTGCGCGCTCTCTCGAGCGCCGAGCGTGTGCTGAATCAGCGGAAGCCAGTTTTCAACGAACCAGAGCCCGCTCGCGCGGTCCCATGCGTATTCTCCACGGGCCGCGGCTTTTGTCAAGTGGTATGACTTCTGTTCCTTTGTTCCGAGCTGTTTCTGGAAGGTGAAGTAGACGTGGTGGAGTTGCCCCAGTCTCGTGGACACGTGGGCTCTTGTGAGCCAAGGAGGTCGCGATGTCGAGGAGCAAGCCGGCACATTCCGCCGAGTTTCGAGCCTGGGGAGTCGAGCTGGCCAAGGGAGGAGCAGCCGAACCGGTACAATGTTCTCGATTCGAGCCGGAGGCCCGCCCATGACGCCCCCCAAGAGCACCGCCAAGGAAGAGATGCTCCGGTTGCTCCAGGAGCAGCCCGACGACAGCTCCTACGACGAGCTCCTCCGTGAGCTGGCGTTCGCGCGCATGGTCGAGCGCGGCCTCGCCGACTCCGACGCTGGCCAGACGGTCGGCCACGAGGAGATGGGTCGGAGGATCGCCGCTTGGGAGAAGTGAGGTGGACCGCGGAGGCCGCCCGCTGGCTCACCGAGATTCACGACTACATCCCGGCTGACCATCCGGCCGCGGCCCAGCGGACCGTTCGCAACATCTACGAACGCGCGCAGACGCTCGCCGCTTTTCCCGAACGCGGCTATCGCTACGAAGGTCCGCTCGATCGCCACGTCCGCGTCGTGCTCTACGGCCACTTCCGGATCGCCTATCTCGTCAAACCCGCCGGTGACGTCGACATCCTCGGCGTCTTCCATGGCGCGCTCGACATCCGGCGCTACCTCGAGTAGGCGCCTCCTTTTCCTTCCCGGCCTCTCTCCCGCTCCGTCGTTCGCGAGCGAGGAACACGCCGCGCCGCGCGCGCGGCCGTACAATCGCGATCGACCCATGCAGCTGACTAGCAGGAGAGTCGTGCTCCTCACGCTGGCACTCGCCGCGATCGCGAGCGCAGCGGGCGCGAGCCGCACGGGTGTCGACGGCGAGCGGCTGCGACTCCGTCACGCCGAGCGTGTGCCAAGCCGCAGCGCTGCGCTCGATCGCCCACAGCGCGAGGTGACCTACGACGCGGCAGGTCGTCCGATCTCGATTGCGGACGCGATGGGGACGGTGGTGACGCAGGAGTTCGACGCCGGCAACCGG
>JAIOJS010000142.1 GCA_019911795.1 Thermoanaerobaculia bacterium
CCCCCAACTTCGCACCGTCGGCGGCGTGGTGGAAGTCAATGCATTTGGCGGCGAGGTCAAGACCTTCCAGGCCACGCTCGACCCTGAGCGCCTCCTGGCTCACGGCCTCGGAATCCAGGAGGTCGAGCAAGCGATCCGCGACAACCACCTCAACGCCGGTGGTGGCTACGTTCCCTTCGGGGGCGAGCAGTACGTCATCCGGGGAGAGGGGCTCATCGGCTCGTTGGAGGACCTCGGGCAGGTCTCGGTGGCGACAGAAGGAGGCAGGCCCGTTTACCTGAGAGACGTGGCCGATCTCGAGCTGGCCCCCCTGATGCGACAGGGAGCGGTCACTCGCGACGGAGAGCGGGAAGCGGTCGCCGGCATCGTCCTCATGCTTCTGGGAGAGAACAGCCGGGCGGTCGCAGAGAGGGTCGACGCCCGAGTGGCCGAGATCGAGCAGACCCTGCCGGAAGGGGTGACGATCGATACCTACTACGACCGCTCGGACCTGGTTCGACGGACGCTGCGGACCGTCGCAACCAACCTCGCCGAGGGCGGGATTCTCGTGGTCGTGGTCCTACTTCTCCTCATCGGCAGCCTGAGGGCCGGGCTCCTCGTGGCATCGGTCATTCCGTTGTCGATGCTCGTGGCGTTCTCGGCCATGAGGTTGGCAGGGGTGTCCGGGAACTTGATGAGTCTGGGTGCCATCGACTTCGGTCTCATCGTCGATGCGGCGGTCGTCGTTGTCGACAGCGTGCTGCGCGCCCTGCGGGACCGTCGAGAGGAGACCGAAGTGTCGGACCTGGAGACGGTCCGCGCGGCCGTCCACCGGGTGGCGCGGCCGGTGGTCTTCGGAGTCTCGATCATCATCCTGGTTTACGGACCGATCCTGGCTCTCCGCGGGATCGAGGGGAAGATGTTCCGGCCGATGGCCTTGACCGTTGGCTTCGCGCTGGCGGCCTCGCTCCTCTGCGCCCTCACGCTGGTACCGGTTCTTGCCGCCTGGCTCCTGCCCGGCGCCCGGTACCGGGATCCCCTCCTCTACCGTTGGTGCCGTCGGCTCTACCAGCCGATCCTCGACTGGGCGCTCGCCCACCGCAGGCTGACCTTCGCTGTTGCGATCGGTGTGTTCGTCGCGAGCCTGGCGCTGGCGCCGTTCCTGGGGGCTGAGTTCATTCCCACTCTCGATGAGGGCGCCATTGCCATGCACATCCAGCGGCTCCCTTCCATCTCCCTCGAGGCCTCGAACGAGGTCAGCTTGATGGCGGAGAAGGTGATTCTCGAGGAGTTTCCCTTCGAGGTGGAGACGATCGTCTCCCGCACCGGGCGACCGGAGGTTGCGCTCGATCCGATGGGGGTCGAGATCGGGGATACCTTCGTGATGCTCCATCCGAAGGAGCGTTGGCGCTTCGACACCAAGGAGGAACTCGTCGAGGCGATACACGATGCCCTCGAGGGGCAGGTCCCGGGCGCCAAGTTCGCCTTCACCCAGCCGATCGAGTTGCGCTTCGCCGAGCTCATCGGAGGGGTGCGCTCTGACGTGGCGATCCACCTGTACGGCTCGGATCTCGAAGTCCTGCGAGACAAGGCAGAGGAGATCGCCGCCGTGGTGCGCTCTGTGCCCGGCGCCGCCGACGTCGCCGCCGAGCAGGTCCAGGGCCTTCCTCGTCTGCGCGTGGTAGTAGACCGGGAGGCGATCGCCCGGGTCGGCGTCTCCGCGGCGGATGTCTTTCGCGTCCTGAAGGCAGTCGGCGGGATCCAAGTAGGAACGGTCCTGGAAGATGGAATGCGCTTTCCCATCCAGATCCGATTCCCCGAGCGGCTGCGTTCCGACCCTCGTTCTCTTGTAGATCTTCGCGTCGCTGCGCCGCCGGAGTCGCCCGGCGGACCGCGAAGAATGATCCCGCTCGATCAGCTGGCTAAGATCGAGGTCACCGAGGGTCCCGCCCAGATCAATCGGCAGAACGTTTCCCGCCGCATCGCGGTCGAAGCAAATGTCCGCGGGAGGGACCTCGCCTCGTTCGTGGCCGAGGCCCGCAGAGCCGTCGACGAGGATGTCGAGCTTCCGGACGGCTGGCATCTCTCTTGGGGCGGTCAGTTCGAGAACCTACAGGAAGCGACGCGTCGTCTAGCCTTCCTCGTCCCAATGATCTTGCTCGTGATCTTCGTCCTTCTCTACACCGCCTTCGGTTCGGGCCGGCTGGCGACGCTCGTCTTCCTCAACGTGCCATTGGCGCTCTCGGGCGGTCTCTTCGCCCTGGGGATCCGCGGGTACCCGTTCTCGATCTCGGCCGCCGTCGGCTTCATCGCCCTGTTTGGAATCGCGGTACTCAACGGAGTCGTGCTCCTGGAAACGATCGGGGAGCGAAGGCGGGCCGGCCGATCGCCGCTCGAAGCGGCCCGCGAGGGGGCGCAGGTGCGACTGCGAGCGGTGCTAATGACGGCCTCCACCGACATCATCGGCTTCCTGCCCATGGCGCTCGCAACCTCGGCAGGAGCAGAGGTCCAACGCCCCTTGGCCACGGTCGTAGTCGGTGGATTGGTGAGCGCCACGCTCCTCACCCTAATCGTGCTGCCGGTGGTCTACTCGCGATTCGGCGAAGCCGAAGAGGGAGTGATGGGTACACTCTCTTCTCGGTGATGAGAAGCGCCGAGAATCGAACTCTGCCTCCAGCAGCTGCGACCAACAACGCTCAAATCAGGCTCTTTCAGAGGCCTCGACGTCAAGATCTCCACCAATCGGGTGTAAGACCTCTTCCTGGGGATCAGGAAGCTAGATTCAAGGTTGGGTCGACGACCAAGCCGAGGTATCCCCAGACTCGAACCCGTCGCTAAAAATGCCCATGAAGACATTGTCGTGTACTTCGCTCATCCCTGCGTCATAGATCCCGCCGGGAATACCTGGGGCACCATTTGGATTGGCAAGCTCGTCGACAGGTCGAGAGAGAAACGTGGTGTCGATCGACCCGGTGTGAGAGAAACCATCATCGTCACACATGTCCACGCCAGGAGAAGTCGGGGTCTGAATGATGCCTCCTCCTGGTGCATCCAGAAAGACCGCCGTGCCCACAAAGAAACTACCGGGAGGTGATCCGTTGCCTGTATCGACCAAGTTGCAAGCGGCGCTGACCGTGCTTCCCCCACTGGCGTTGATTCCCTTCATATCGTTCAAGATCGAGTTCCGAATGTCGATGCCCGCCGAACCGTCCAGCACTGCCGCCCACGGTTCCCCGGTACCGCCACCCGTGTCGTAGCTGTTGAGAGCCGTCGTGACGTACGCAGCCCTCACGATAGAGCCATCGAGAAGGTGAAATATGCGAGTCACGTCGTTGCGGGAGACCCCTAGGCCGTCAATGTTGATTTGCGCCCCGTTGGCCGCGGTGACCAGGTTGTTCTCAAAACCGGGTGTACTGTCCCCATTCAGATCCAGAATCGTGCGACTGATCTCGAGAAGACTATTCGAGGCGTAGATGGCGGATCCTTCACTTCCACCGATCAGTCGGTTCAGTTCGAGCTCCGAACAGCTGAAGTAGAAGGGACAACTGGCAACCCGATCCATGATGAGCTGAGGGGCGGCCAAGCCACCGTCGAGAGCGTGGATTGCAGCTCCGTCGATGCGGGCGCTGTTGCGGAAGAAGAGTGTGTTGTAGAGCAACGCAACCCCGGTCCCAGTCACGTACAGGCCCACAACGAGGTGTCAACCACTTCGTCGGAGCTCAACAGCCACTATCTCGACCTGGCCAATGCAACTAGCTCGTCCCCTAACTCCCTCGGTAGCTTTCCGGTGGCCTCGCGGATCACCTGCGGGTGAGCCTCTTTGGCGTGTATTCGGAGGAAGGCGACCAACGCCTCGCTACCGTGTTTGCCGCACTCACGAAGGGCCCACCCAACCGCCTTGCGGACCATCGGCTGAGGGTCGCACAGGACCAAGCGGCAGACTCGAAAGGTCTCGTCGGGAAAGTAGCGCCCCCGATGATTGAGTTCAGAAACTGTTGCGATGGCGAAGCGTCGGCGCCACTGATTCTCGTTCTTAGCCAGGGCCTCGAGCTTCGAAACGAGCTTCGGGTCCGACGCGACTACTGGTCCGGAGACGTTGCTCGCGAGTTGATCGCAGGTTTCCCAATCATTGAGTTTTGGGATCCATCTCGCAATCCGAGGCCACGGCACTTCAGTGATCCGTTTTCCTCGCCGACCCATTAGGAAGGCACCCAAGAGAATCTCCTCTCGGACGCCACCCGCGATGAGTTCATCGACAACCTCGCACAGCTGAACGACCGTAATGTCCTTGAGCTCAGCGTGCCACGCGGCGGCGAGCCGACGAATTTCGGGGACTGGCACACCGATAGCCTTGGTCCCAGGAACGAGCCGTTCGGCACTGCGGAGAGCGGCCGGAGTGGCGGCGTCCGAAAGATCGCATCGCATTGTGGCGAGCGCATGGGAGATGGGGTTTCCGCCAGTGGACATCGTCGCTTCTGGGTTTCTAGTTGCCATTCCTGTGTAGCCGAAACCTCGCTTAACGAGAGGCGTCGAATCGGTTCAACGCCGTTCTCCATTGTAGTTCCATGTACTCCGAGGGCCTATCGAAACCGAGCCAGAGCCCTTCGAACCAGGAAAAACCTGTCAGAGACTTGGCAACAGCCATCGTGTCGACACACGGCGGGTGGTCAAGCGACTGCGAACGAAAGGTCCCGACCCAGAATTCCGTGAATATCGGCATGGGATACCCACTTCGCCACTTCAAACCCGGACAACTTTCCGAAACCACGTCACGAGCGATCCAGGGGCGCCTTCTCCTCCGTCCATCCGACGAACTCAACACCATCATCTGCGGGATCATCGCCCGTGGTGTCAGGATGTACGAGGTGGAGGTCAGCTACTTCGTGGCGCTCTCCAACCATCTGCATATCCTGCTCCTGGCCCACCAGGCCCTTCAGATGAGCCTATTCATGAACTTCGTCAACGCCAACATCGCCAAGGAGGCGGGTCGGCTGCACGGCTGGCGTGAGAAGCTCTGGGGTCGCAGGTATCGACTGGTGCCCGTCACCCATGAGCCCAAAGCGCAGGTGGCACGCCTGCGCTACTTGCTCGCCCACGGTTGCAAAGAGAACCTGGTGCGCAAGCCCTCCGAGTGGCCCGGTGCCAGCGCCCTCAAAGCGCTCCTGAAGGGCGTTCCCGTCGTCGGCCACTGGTTCAGTCGCACGGAGGCCTAC
>JAIOJS010000143.1 GCA_019911795.1 Thermoanaerobaculia bacterium
GGTTCCGGGGGAAGCTCGACGCGGGGGTGTCGATTAGTGGCAGACTCACCGAGGACCGGCCGCCGGTCGTCGGATGTCACGGGCCGAGAGGCTGGATCGCGCTCCTTCGGGTGCGCCTGGGCTCGAGTCTCCGAGTCGGAAGCCGGCCTCGACTCGGCCAGAACCGCCGACGTCTCGCTGATCGACCAGGAAGAAGCTGAAGTGAAGGACTCGACCGTCAGCAACCCACAGAGTCCAAGGGCTACGAGTTCGAACGCCGTACGCCCGCGATCCATACTACGGAATCCCCGAACCGCGGCCACCAGAAGGGCTAAGAAACCGGCCGGAAGAACGATGAACGATCCGACAAAGCCGCCCTCGAGCCATTTCGGCTGCCAGGGCCAGAGGGCCTCGCCTCCGAGCAGGCTCGGATAGGCGGCGTCCGTCACGACCGGCACGACGAAAGCGAGGACGCCGTAGGTCGCCAGGATCCCCATCGCGCCTCGTGCCCAAAGCGGCAAGCTTGCCACTCGGGTCAGCGCCAGACCAGCCAGGGCTATCCCGAGTGCCAGGAGTATCGCGGTGGCGGCTGGAGGCTCTTGGCCGAGGACACGGAGCTGGTCCGACAGGTCTTCCGCCAGCAGAGCAGCAAATCCGAAGAGACTCAGAAGCACGAGGGTCGCGGTGGCCGTCCGACTTCGCCAACTGCTTCGCGGCCACATTAGACCGCTGACGACGAGGAAGCCCGCCGCCACGCCGACTACCCACCAGCGTCCCCTCACCCCGGAGAGCACCGCCTCGACCGCTACGTCGACGATCAGTAAGTGAAGAAGCACCGCAAGGGGAGCGAAAAGGACCTTCAGGCGGCTCGAACTCTGCTTTGACTTGTTCACGAGAACCTCCTACCTATCCAAAGGCCGGGTCCGCGTTCCGGTCGACGCCAGCTTCGGCGAGCCTCGTTGCGACCCCCAACCTTTCAGGAGACAGTGGTTTTGACACTTGAGTATATGCAACGACGCGAGATGTTGGCCTCGAGTCTTCTGAAAGGGGCCGGGGAAGATGTGCCGGGGAAGATGTCTCACCCAGGGAAGAGATGGGGAAGATGTCTCACCCGCTTGGTAGATATGCTGACCTCAAGTCTTCTGAAAAGGCCTGATTTGCGCGTTGTTGGTCGCGGCAGAATGAACCAGACCTCAATTTGCGGACGTGGGGAGTCCAAATCTAGCGTTGGGCGGCCGAAAGCTGTTGGAGAGGCATTCAACGGGCACACCTCGACCGTGATCGGCGATGCCGATCCTTCTAGGCTTAGTCGGAAGTGGGGTCTCTGACCGGGAGCCGGCCGCGGCTGGCCGTGAGTTCTAAACGACGGCAGTCGGGGCGGGATCGATCCTTCGGGAAAGATGACGGTGAGATCACCCTTCTTCAGTCGATTGGCCGCTTCCCGGTAGCAGTCCACAAAGTAGAGCCAGGTGCGCTTGTAGGTGATCCACTCCTCCGGTGACGCCGCGTGGACGAGCGGAGCGGGGGAGCGCTTGGTGCTGCGAGGTTCGCTGTGGGGATGCTGGTTCATGATCCGCCGGGCTCCGAGGGGGCTCTTGCCTTGCTTGGCGAATCGCTCGCGGGTCTCCCGCTCGATCTCTTGAACGAGGGCTTGCGCCTTCGCTTGGCGCTCCGCGGCCGTGAGTTCTGCCCAACAGGGTAGGGGAGCGAGTTCGAAGGACTCTTCTTCGGCGTGATCCCAGGGACCGACCTTCTCGCCGCGTCGTTTGGCTCGGTAGGCCTCGGTGCGATTGAACCAGTGGCCAACCACGGCGACGCCTTTGAGGAGGGCCTTCAAGGCGGTGGCGCCCGGCCATTCGGAGGGCTTGCGCACCAGAGTCTAGGCGTCTCTGACGATCCAGCGCTTCCTGGAGCTAGCGACGCGACCGAGTTCGTCGTCGGTTTGCCGAACGTGATCGCAGTGCCAACCCACTCCGGATGGAATGCTGTGTGGCTTTCCCTTCTGCTCGCCGGCCTGGCTGCTCGGAAATTGCGGCGTCGATGGACCTAGGCCGCTACTGAAAGCTGGCCTCTCTAAACTGCTTCTCTAGCCTCTGAACATCTGATTGCATCGAGAGCATCTGTTGGCTGATCGAACGATGGAAGTACACGTACCACAAGTACTTTCCCTTGAGTTTCCCTTGCTCGTTGTAGAAGGCATCAACTGGCTGGTCGATGTCTGGGGTGAGAAGGAACATCACGTGTTGGTTGTAGCGCTCGAGAGTGGTATTCAACGAGGCCAATGAAAAGAACAGGAGCTCGACATCGCGGATCAGAGCAGTGTCGAGAACATCAAACCCTCCCGCCGCAAGCATCGCCTCCCAACTTCCGGTGTTGACGGGTGAGGTCGGTATCGGAATCGGCGGAGGCTTGAGAATCCCTCCGGCATCGTACTGATTGAGAAACCCTTCTACGAAGGACGCGTTGTGGAAGCCAATGGCTCTCCCGAGGGACTCGTCCAGATGCGACATGTCGGTTACCAAGCTTCGCTGAATCTTGGCCCTGCGGACCTGATTGTCCTGTTCCGTCCGATACCCATCCAGCCAGAAGGCTCCGTAGACTCCCAGGAAGACCACCAAGCCCTCGGTCAGCAGCCGCAGTAGGTACCGTTGAACATCCCTTGTGCGGATCTTCGAGGGCCGAATCCTTGCAGGTCCAGTCCTTGCGGGAGTAAGGGGTAGTTCTTCCTGGGCGGTGGGGACTCGTGGTGAAGTCTCGGGTTCATCCATGTTTGCAGCCTTGGTGGGTCGTTGGACTTCCGGTGGAACCGAGCTAAATCTGGGTCGAAGTGATGCTAGGCAATAGTAGACCCTTTCCTGAGAGCGGTCGAGCGAGGGGGAAGAGGTCTTACACGCTTGGTAGAGATGTTGAACTCGAGGCTTCCGAATGGGCCTGATTTGAGTATTGTCGGTCGCTCGAACTGGAGCCAGATCTCGATTTTGGACATGAGACGCCCAATCTTGGGGCCTGGCGGCGGAACAAGCTGCAGAGGCACTCAACGGACACACCTCGACCGTGATCGGCGATGCCGATCGCTCGAGGCCTACGGGGAAGCGGAACCTCTAAGCCGGCGCTGGCCGCGGCTGGCCGTGCGTCCTGAACGACGGCAGTCTGGGCGGGATCGATCCTTCGGGAAAGATGACGGTGAGATCACCCTTCTTCAGTCGATTGGCGGCCTCGCGGTAGCAGTCCACAAAGT
>JAIOJS010000144.1 GCA_019911795.1 Thermoanaerobaculia bacterium
ACTCCCCTCTTTTCGGAACGCAGGACTCCCGTCCTGCTCTTTAATGCCGACTGTGAGGCACTATCGCAATACCCGGATAGTGCCACGGTGAGTTACTCGCCTTTCTTTCCGACCTTCTCGAGGCCCGGGTACTCGAGCCACCAGGGGAGTTCGACCGCGGCAGAGTCCTCCCAGGCGGTCAAGAAGAGACTGGCGATGAACTGCGCGCCGATCCGATAGCGCTCACGGGCTAGAGACGCGACCGCGGTCGATTCGTACACAACCTTGTCGTCGGCGAGGATTGCTTCCAGGGCGTAGACGCGGTCGACCTGGCTGTGACTCTCTTGCAGCTGCGCATGGAAAGCGGTCCACAGGTTCTCGAAGGCGACCGGCTGAAGTCCCTCGAGTAGGCCCGACTCGTCGTCCGGTAGGACTTCGAACAGACTGTCCACATCGAGGTGGATACCGGTATGAGGTGATTTGGAATCTGCGCCCGCCCTGCCATCGTGGTGAATCGTGGTGTGGAGTGGTTGCGCGAGGTCGCCGGCGTAGTGAGAAAGGAGGCCCGCGTAGTAGCCGATCTTGGCCTGGATCGTGGGGTCCTGGGGCCACTGGCGGTACTCCGCAAACGCGACCGTCAGTCGCTGAGTCCCTTCGGTGAGTGAGTAGGGGAGGAACCCGACGCTGCTCGGTGACACCTTTAACTTGGCGAGCAGTTCGAGGTACTCGAATCGATCGATGGGCAGGGCTTGGCCCTGCAGGAACTCGAGGTCGATGTAGTGTTCCGGTCCCTCCGCCTTGCGCAACGCGGTGAACTCGTACTGCTTCATCGCATCGGGATCGGCTGCCATGTGGGAGACGGTGTCGGCGTCGGCCCGGAAGAAGGCGGGGACGCTCTCAGGCAGGATTTTCATGGCGGCCCGTGTGACTCGCGAATGACCGGGGACGGTCCAGGCGCTGGCGGCGGGAGCGAGGGCGGCGAGGCCACAGAGGGCGACGATCAGTTGTTTGCGCATGGCGATCTCCGGGGTTGAGGCGTTTGAGTTCTGGGAGTCTACTGGACCTATGAGCTCATCTTTGCGGGTTCATCTTGGCTTCGAGCTCTTCGAGAGTCTTCGGCCAATCGTCCTTCAGCAACCGTGAGAGTACCCGGTCTGCCAGGAGCTTGCCACCGGTCTGACAGGTGGCACAATAGTTGGCCTCATTCTCGGCGTAGAGGATCCTCTGGACTGGCGAGGCACACACCGGGCAGGGCTTCTTATAGCGACCGTGAACCGCCATCTCGGGATGAAATGCGGTGACCTTGTCCGGGAAGCCCTCGCCGACCTCTCGGCGCAGGCGCTCGATCCACTCCTCGAGGACCTCGGTGATAGTCGACCCCAGCGCGCGGACCTCCTCTCCGGTCAAGTCTCCAGTACGCCGGAAGGGAGAGCAGCGTGCGCGGTGCAGAATCTCATCGGAGTAGGCGTTGCCGATTCCGGAGAGAATTCGCGGATCGGTGAGGGCTCTCTTGAGAGTTCGATTCTCTCGGCGCAAGGCTCGCTCCAGGTCCTCGGGCGAGGCGCCGAGCACTTCGAGGCCTCCAGGGTCGTGTTGAGCCAGGGCTTCTCTTCCTTCGATCACATGGAGAGAGGCTCGCTTCTTGCTCCCGGCTTCGGTCAGGAGGAGGGAACCGGTGGGGAAGTCGAGGGCGAGCAGACCGTTTCGTTTCGGAGCCGCGGTGCCCACCGGCTTCCAGCGTAGGCGGCCGGCGATCATCAAATGCAAGACGAGGAAGAGTTCACCTTCGAGGACGAAGACGATCCGCTTGCCGAGTCGCTCGAGTCCCACCACCTTACGCCCGATTACGGTCGAGAGTCGGGGTTGAACCGACCGCAGTAGGAAGGCACTGCGAAGCCGGGTCGCGACGATCGGTTGACCGAGTACTCGCGGAGCGAGGGCTTCCAAGTAGACGGTGATGTCCGGTAGCTCTGGCATCGTCCTGCGATTATGGAACAGGTGTCGGGAGTATTATCCGGCCATGGCTCACGAGATTGACGACGCCGCAGACTCTCTCCAAGGGGCGACCGACTCCGGAGGGACGGCCCCCGAAAGCGGTGAGGTGATGCTCTTCTGGGATTTCTTCGGTCCCCGTGGCGAAGGCACCGCTCGACACTTTCAAACTCACCTGGAGGAGTTCCTGGAGCGCGAGTCGGTCAGTGGCTGTTCAGTAGGGACCAGCAGCAGCAACCCTCGCCACTGGGCGGCGTGGTGCCTAGCTCCGGTCGCGGTGGAGGATCTCCTGACCCGTGCCCTCAAGCCTCGTCGGCGCGAGCTCGGTTGAGAAGCGATGACTCACTAGCCGGTGAAGAGCCAGGCCATATAGCCGCAGTAGAGCACGACGAGAATAGCTCCCTCCCAACGCGCGAGGCGCAGCCGCGGGAGGAGTAGAGGAATGATGACCACGCTAAAGGCGAGAACGACCCAGTAGTCGACCCGGAGGGCCTCGGCGGACACCGGGATCGGGCGAACCATCGATGTGATTCCCAGGATGCACAGGATGTTGAAGACATTGGAACCGATGATATTGCCGAGGACGATATCGCCTTCCTTGCGGCGGGCGGCCACGATCGAACTCGCGAGTTCGGGAAGGCTGGTGCCAAGGGCGACCATTGTCAGCCCCACGACGCGTTCGGGCAGTCCCATGGCGAGGGCGATCTGAACCGCCCCTGTTACCAGGGACCAGGCTCCCAGGACCAGGAGGCCCACCCCGCCTGCGACCAGGACCGAAGCCTTCACGACCGATCGCTGGCTGGCTTTGCGGTCGGCTTGGGAGTGGAACTCGACATGGACCGCGATAGGCGCGCTCTCAGTGAGGAGAACGTAGAGGTAACCGGCCAGCATCAGGACGAGAACGCCTCCTTCGACGCGTCCGACAACGCCGTCGCCCATGATCGGGTAGAGCACCAGGGTGGCTCCGAGCATGAGGGGAATCTCGCGTTTCAGGAACTGAGCCTTTGCCTGCAGTGGTGCCACCCACGCGGCGACACCGAGGATCAGTCCCAGGTTGGCGACGTTGGATCCGAGCGCGTTACCGATGGCGAGGTCCGGAGCGTCCTGTAGCGTCGCCATCAGGGTGGCCGCGAGTTCAGGGGCCGACGTGGCGAAAGCGACGACCGTCAGTCCGATGACCATCGAACTGAGGCCAAGGGTCCGCGCGAGATCGACGGCACCTCGCACCAGGGCTTCGCCTCCCCCGTAGAGGAGAACAATACCGAGGGCGACAAGGGAAAAGCTGAGCAGCGACATGGGGCCATTCCTATCACAGACCACCCCGTCCTGATGGCCAGCGAAAAGGGCTCGGACCGAGCCTATTCCAGGCCCAGGCTTCTCAGGAGAGAATCGAAGGAAGGGTCGCCCCGCAACCAGCCAAAGACCGGTCGAAGTCCGATCCAGATCATCTCGGCCGCCTGGTCGTGGTGGGCTTTGTGGATCCACTCGAGGGTTCGTGACCGATCCTTCTTGGCGGCGTAGACCTGAGCCAGAAGGGTGGCGGAAACGTAGCCACGACGGAAGCGGGAAAGCAGGGTCTGGGTCAGCGATTTTGCCTTGGCTAGATCTCCTGAACGGGCTCGGGTAGCGGCGAGGGCAGCGAGGATCTCGTTGCTTTCACGACTCAGGCCGCGTGAGGTCTCTAGCTCGGCGATAGCTTCGTCGAACGAGCCGCGGGCCTCGTAGGTGATGCCGAGGAAGTAATGTGCAATCGCGAAGTTCGGATCGAGTTCCAGGGTCTTCAGCTGAATCTCGACCGCCCGGTCGAGGTCGCCGCGGTAGAGCTCCAGCAGGCCGCGACTGGTGCTGATCACGGTGGATAGGGGCTCGAGCTCTTGCGCCTTTTCGAGCTGCTGGTAGGCCTCGTCGAAGCGTCGACGGGGAGTCAGGAGATTCATGGCGTACCACTGGCGTGCCGTGGCGTAGTCGGGGTCGAGTTCGATCGCGCGTCGGAAGCCGTTCTCGGCGGTGTTCCAATCCCAGTCGAAGACAGCCTGAACGCAGGCCAGGGAGGTGTGGGCTTCGGCGAGGCTCGGGTCGAGGCGGAGGGCCTCGAGGGCTGAGGCTCGGGCCTTGGGCATGACCTCGCGCGGAGGTTGTCCACCATAGACGCCCTGGATGACGTAGGAGTCGGCGAGTCCGGCATGGGCCCTCGAGTACTGGGGGTCGGCGCCGATTGCCTGTTGAAAGAACTCAATCCCCTTGCGCAGGCCAGATTGAGTTCGGCGGTTCCAGAAGAAGCGACCCCGCAGGTAGGCGTTGTAGGCCTTCAGATTGTCGGTGGGATGGCGCACAGCGGGCATCTGGTCCGTCGAGGCGAACTTGCCCTTGACGGTTTGGACGATCTCTTCGGAGATCTCGTCTTGGAGTTCGAAGACGTCGGTGAGTTCTCGGTCGAAACGCCCCGACCAGAGAGACAGGCCGGTGGAGACCTCGGTGAGCTGAGCGGTGATCCGGACCCGCGAGCCGGCCTTGCGGACGCTCCCCTCGAGCACGGCTCCCACATTGAGCTGGGCGCCAATCTCGGTGATATCGAGGTCTTGTCCCACCAGCCGGCTGGCCGACGATCGCGATGCGACCCGCATCCCCTCCAGTCGAGCCAGTCCACTGGCGAGTTCCTCCGCCATGCCGGAACAGAAGTACTGTTGGTCGCCCTCGGGGCTGAGGTCTTCGAACGGGAGGACCGCGATGGTGGTGGTCTTGGCTGCGCCGACGGGCGACATCGAGTCGAGCAGTTTGCCCTGAGGTGATCGGCTTGCCAGCGGTGCCGAGCGGTCGCTGAGTTGTGCCCCGAGTTGTTGGAGATCCTGCAGCATGGCTTCGGCGGACGCGTAGCGTTGGTCGACCTCTTTGGCCAGGGCCTGCCGTACGACCGGGCCGATGAGCATCAACTCTCGGGTGGGAAGTCCGGCCAACGGCTGAGGGTCGTCGAAAGCGATCGAGTGCAGCATCGACAGGTCATCCGGCTTGTCGAAGGGAAGTCGGCCGGTGGTCATCTCGTAGAGGAGAACTCCGACTGACCAGAGGTCCGCACGGCCATCGACCTCCCGACCGTAGACTTGCTCGGGCGACATGTAGGCCGGCGTACCGACCGCGATCCCCTCCCGGGTGATCTTCTGGCTGCCCTGGAACTTGGCGAGACCGAAGTCGAGGATCTTGACGGTTTGATCGTCCTGGGTGATGACGATGTTGGCGGGCTTGATGTCCCGGTGGCAGATGCCCCGCGCGTGCGCCGCACCGAGACCGGAGAGCAGTTGCGTCGAGAAGGCGAGCGCCTGGGATAGGGGTAGGGTCCCCTGACTCATCCGGTCGCCGAGAGTCTCGCCTTCGTAGTAGCCCATCGCGATGTAGAGGCGCCCGTCCTCGGTCTCGTCGATCTCGTAGATCGTGCAGATATTGGGATGATCGAGCGAGGAGGCCGAGCGGGCTTCCTGCAGGAACCGACTTCGGGCGAGATCCTCGCGGAGGCGCTCTGGGGCGAGGAACTTGAGGGCCACCGTGCGGTGCAGGCTGGTGTCCTCCGCTTTGTACACGTCTCCCATGCCTCCGCTTCCGAGGAGTTCGAGAATACGGTAATGAGAGACGACTTCACCGATCATGGTCCGAGGTCAGTCTATAACTACAGGGGAGGCCTTGGCGTTCCGGCTGGCAGAGAGTCTCTTGGCGAGGCTTGGCCTGGACCGGGATGGGTGTGTTGCCTAGGAGTTGGCGCTGACCCTTCCCTCTAGGTCTTCTTCCCCCAAACCCGAGGACGAAGTGTCGAGGCGCCGCCATCGCGGCAGACAGCGGCCCGCGAAGCTCAGCGTATCCTCCAGGGTCGAGTACCAGACCGGCAACCCGATCAAGGTGAAGAAGGTCGAGGTGGTCAGTCCAAAGATGACGACCACCGCGAGCGAGTCGATGTAGTTTCCGGCCACGGTGAAGCCGGAGAAGGTTAGGGGCAATAGGCCAAAGATCGTCGTGATCGCGGTCATCAATACGGGACGGAGGCGTTCGCCACAGCCCTTGAGGAGAGCCTCGGTCCGTTCCAGTCCTGCGCTCCGGAGTTGGTTGACATGATCTACGAGGACGATGCCATTGTTGACGACGATCCCGATCAGGATGATCAGGCCCATGAAGCCGATCACCTCCAGCTCGTAGTCCAGCAACCACAGGCCCCAGAGGGCGCCGAAGAAGGCGAGCGGCAGGGTGATGAGGATAGCCAGTGGCTGGGAGAATGACTCGAAGAGCGCCGCCATCAGCAACACCACGGCCAGCAGCGACATGAGAACCCCCTCGAGCATCATGCCCAGGCCCTCTTCACGATGCCGTCCCCACTCCCCAAAGTCCCAGAAGTAGCCCTCGGGGAGGTCGAGCGTGTTGACGATCTCCGTCACCCGCTGTCGGGCGTCGGGGGTGGTGACCTCCTTCTCGAACTCGGCGCTGACCCAGGTGGTGGTCATGCGGTCCTCGCGGTTGATCCGCGGTTGGGTCCTGGAGAGCTGGATCTCGGCGACCGAACCCAGGGGAATAGGGTCCCCGTCGAGCCGCGGAATGGGGAGGTTCTCGAGGGCGGCAATCCCGGGTTGGAGATCGGTGGGAAGCGCCACCAACATCTCGAGTTCGGTGCCTTGACTCTGGAAGCGGCTGAGGTTTCTTCCACGGAAAGTGAGCGAGACCGACTCGGCGACGGCTCGGGGGGAGATGCCGAGTCGACGCGACCGTTCGGGATCGACGACGACGATCGCCTCCTGTTG
>JAIOJS010000145.1 GCA_019911795.1 Thermoanaerobaculia bacterium
GGTTCGGGCCTCCACTGCGTGTTACCGCAGCTTCACCCTGGCCATGGGTAGATCATCCCGCTTCGCGTCTATCGCCACGCACTGAATCTCCCTATTCAGACTCGCTTTCGCTACGGCTCGGCACGATGCTTCGCCTCGCCCGTGACGATAACTAGCCGGCTCATTATGCAAAAGGCACGCGGTCGCGCATTGCCTTTCGGCCATAGCGCTTCCACTGCTTGTAGATGTACGGTTTCAGGTACTATTTCACTCCCCTAACAGGGGTGCTTTTCACCTTTCCCTCACGGTACTGGTTCACTATCGGTCGCAGAGGAGTATTTAGCCTTGGGTAATGGTCTACCCAGATTCCCACGGGGTTTCACGTGCCCCGTGGTACTCGGGAACATCGTTAGGGAGCCATCCTGCCTTTCGCCTACGGGGCTTTCACCCTCTATGGCGGGCCTTTCCAGGCACCTTTGACTAGACAGATGGTTGGTAACTCCCCGATCCGACCGTAATCGAATCGCACGACGCCCCTCAACACCGGCAAGGCAACGCTTACGGGCTTGACACCTTACCGGTTTGGGCTGGATCCGCTTTCGCTCGCCGCTACTCACGGAATCGCGGTTGCTTTCTTCTCCTGCGGGTACTGAGATGGTTCACTTCCCCGCGTTCGCTTCCATGGAGCTATGCATTCACTCCAGGATGACGGAGCTTCACTCCGCCGGGTTGCCCCATTCGGAAATCCCCGGATCAACGCCTGCTTGCGGCTCCCCGAGGCTTATCGCAGCTTGCCACGTCCTTCATCGCCTCTCTGCGCCAAGGCATCCACCGTACACCCTTATTAGCTTGACCAATCTTGAGTGTCTTGCTGATCGGCGAATCTTGTCGCTACAGTCTTCGATTCAGTTGTCAATGAACACTGGGATCACTGGGATCCGCGCTCGCGAGCTCGCTCGCGACCGCGCATCCCAGGAGCCTGGCTGGTGGAGCTGATCGGGTTCGAACCGACGACCCCCTGGTTGCAAACCAGGTGCTCTCCCAGCTGAGCTACAGCCCCGAAGCCCAGGGGTCCGGGCGCTCGCTCTTGGTGGGCCTAGGTAGATTTGAACTACCGACCTCACGCTTATCAGGCGTGCGCTCTGACCAACTGAGCTATAGGCCCAGTCCAGGGAGCCGATTCCCTGGAAACTGAATAGAGGAAGCCAACGATCGACCTAGTGGAAGTCCACGCGCCGAGCCGAACGTGTCGGACCGGGCGGGACCGTCCCTTAGAAAGGAGGTGATCCAGCCGCAGGTTCTCCTACAGCTACCTTGTTACGACTTCACCCCAATCACCGACCATACCATGGACACCTGCCTCCTTGCGGTTGGCACGGCGGCTTCCGGTACAGCCGGCTTTCGTGATGTGACGGGCGGTGTGTACAAGGCCCGGGAACGTATTCACCCCGGCGTTCTGATCCGGGATTACTAGCGATTCCAGCTTCATGCAGTCGAGTTGCAGACTGCAATCCGTACTGGG
>JAIOJS010000146.1 GCA_019911795.1 Thermoanaerobaculia bacterium
GATTCTCCTCTCAACGAAGAACGGAAGGTGCCCGAGACGGGCGTCGCGTGTGTCGGGGCCCTTTGAAGGACATCGGGCCATCCCTGAGGGGCCCGGATGGCCCTCGAGTTTCTGGACGGAGCCAGATATTAGCTGAAGATGACAGTCAAGTCACGAGTCTCAGGTTCTATCAACCGACTGTTCGCTCGAGCATCCAACCCAGAAGACGAGGGGCCCAGGCCGGCCAGGTTTCCGGAGAAAGTGGATCCCGTGATCATCGTAGATACCCCCCACATGGATGGAGAGGCCGCCTCCTGAATCAAGCGCCGATTTCCCGTTGGTCTGCCCAGACAAGGCACCGAGCCGGCCAACCTACCCCATAGCGTGGCCCATGAAGGGCGAATCCTCTCCATTCGGGTGGAGCCTCGTACAACCGTTCGCCCTACCCTGATCGCCGACCAGAACTACTCGGCCCCGAACCAAGGAGCCGGCCCGGCAAGCGATGGCCCAAGTCCGACAAAGCATGCAAAACTCACTCAACCAAACCGTCGTCGGACCTTGCTGCGAACACTGCGGTGCTCCCAGCTCGGACGGCACCGTCGATGCTCGGGGAAGGACATTCTGCTGTCTGGGCTGCCGAGCCGTCTTCGAGCTACTCGACGCTAACGGACTCAGCTACTTCTACCGGCTCGAGGCTCACCCGGGACCGACGATCGAGGCAATAGTGGAGGAGAACGCCTTCACCTACCTCGACCGTAAGGACATCTCTCGCCGCCTGCTGGCCTGGCAAGCCGACGGCTCCTGCCGGGTGACTCTCCGAATCCCGGCCATCCATTGCGTTGCCTGCGTCTGGTTGCTCGAGAATCTATACCGTTTCAGTCCTGCCATCGGCGAGTCTCGGGTCGTCTTTCCACGTCAGGAACTGACCGTCCACTTCGACCCCAGCCGATTGAAACTCAGCGCGTTGGTACACCAGCTTTCGAAGTTGGGGTACCCGCCGGCCCTCTGTCTCGACTCCCTCAACAGTACCGAGCCGGTCGCCTCCTCCCAGCGGCACCTGGTACAGCGCATCGGAATTGCCGGATTCGTCGCCGGCAACACCATGCTCTTCAGCATCTCCAGCTATCTTGGACTGGCAACTAGCGATGGTCTGGCTCGTTTCATGAGCTACGTCAGTCTGGCCCTCGCCTTGCCGGTCGTCACCTATTGCGCGGCTGACTTCTGGCGAGCCGCCTGGTTCAGCCTACGCGGCCGGGTGGTCTCACTCGATGTACCGATCGCCTTGGGCCTGGCCGCCCTCTTTGGGCAGAGCCTCTTCGAAATCGTCACTGCGCACGGAGGGGGGTATCTGGATTCTCTTTCCGCCCTTGTCTTCCTCCTCCTGATCGGACGTTGGGTTCAAGATCGCGCCTTCGAGAGTCTGCGTTTCGATCGAAACTACGCCGACTACTTTCCCCTCTCGGCAACGACCCTAGTGGATGGCGGGGAGCGGATCGTTCCTCTTACCGAGCTACGGGCCGGAGATCGAATCGTCGTGCGCCATGGAGAGCTGTTGCCGGTCGACGGTACGCTTGCTTCGGGCGAGGCAAGAATCGACTACAGCTTTGTCACCGGAGAGTCGGATCCGGTGATTCGGCAGGCGGGCGACGAACTCCTGGCCGGAGGACGACAGGTTGGTGGCGCTATCGAGATCAATGCCACCCGATCGGTGAACTCGAGCGGACTCGTGGCCCTGTGGAATCAGACGGGTTCGGAAGGCGACCATGACTCGGCCCAGACCCTCATCTCGCGAGCCGCACGTTGGTTCACCGGAGGAGTCATCAGCATCGCCGTCGCCTCATTCTTCTACTGGATCATCGTCGATTCCTCTTTGGCCCTGCGTAGCTTCGTCTCGGTACTCATCGTCGCCTGCCCTTGTGCTCTGGCACTGGCTGCACCTTTCGCTACCGGCGCCGCTCGCCACTGGCTCGCCCGGCACGGTCTCTTCCTAAGATCGCCCTCAGTCGTCGAGCGGTTGGCCCAGTGTGTCGCGGCCGTCTTCGACAAGACCGGAACCCTGACCGAAGCTAGCGCCAGCGTGGTTTCCTACCGGGGCAAACGGCTCGCCGCCGAGGATTCCGCCGCTCTCGCCGCTCTGCTCACCGGCTCCTCGCACCCGTTTGGCTTGGCGGTTCGACGCTTCCTCGGGAACCCTACTTCCTGTCAGATCACCGCCTACGAAGAGATCGCGGGCGCCGGCTGCCGTGGCCTGGTAGAGAGGCGCTCTATCGCTTGCGGGAGCCGCGAGTGGCTGGCAAGTTGCGGAACCCTCAATCTCCCGACTGTCGACGAGAGCCGTACCAGTACCGTCCACTGGGCCTCGGATCGGGTCTACCGCGGTCGCTTCGACATCGTAGCGCCGCTGCGCCCGGAGCTCTCCCAACTCATGCAGAACCTCGGACGAAGTCTGCGGCTGGTTGTCACATCCGGCGACTCCGACCGCGACCGCGACCGTCTCGTGGAGGCCTTGGGGAGCACCGTATCCATGTCGTTCCGGCAGTCCCCCGGAGACAAGAGACAGCTGGTCGAGGAACTCCAACACTCCGGCCCCGTCATGATGATCGGTGACGGCCTGAACGACGGTCCCGCGCTCCGCCAGAGTTCGGTAAGAATCGCTGTGGCCGAGGACGTATCGGTCTTCGCCCCCGCCTGCGATGCCCTCCTCCAGGCCCGAGAGCTCCCCCGACTCGCCCACCATCTCCAGTTCTCTCGGCACGTCCTGACCGTCATCAAGATCTGCTTTGCGGTATCGATCGCCTACAACCTGATCGGACTCGGCTTCGCGGTCACCGGCCAACTAGCGCCAGTGGTCTCCGCCATCCTGATGCCGTTGAGCTCGCTCACCGTCGTCGGTCTGGCCGTTGGCCTGACCCACTTAGCGGCTCGCTGGACGTTGACCATCCGATGAGCGTCCTCGGCCTGTTGATCGTCATCGGACTGCTGCTGGCCGGCGCTTTTCTTTCGGCATTCTTCTGGGCGGTACGTTCGGGGCAGTTCGACGACACCATCACACCCTCTCTCCGCATCCTCAGCGACGGAGAGCCACCAGCCATTCACAAGGGAGACCTCGAGTGACGATCGATACATTCAGCTATGACAACAGAACGGTCCGCGACTTCTCCGTCGCGACGGTGGTCTGGGGAGTCGTCGGCATGCTCGTCGGCCTCTTTGCCGCCATCGAGCTGATCTTCCCCGGCGCCGGAGGAGAAGTCGCCCAGCTCTCCTTCGGCCGTATTCGCCCGCTCCATACCAACGCCGTGATCTTCGCGTTCGTCGGCAACGGCATGTTCATGGGCGTCTACTATTCCCTCCAGCGTCTGTGCAAGGCGAGGATGTTCAGCGACACCCTCTCGCGCATCCACTTCTGGGGCTGGCAGCTGATCATCGTTCTCGCGGCGATCAGCCTCCCCATGGGTTGGACGACGAGCAAGGAATACGCCGAGCTGGAGTGGCCGATCGACCTCCTGATCACCGTTGTATGGGTGGTCTTCTCGATCAACCTCATCGGTACCGTCCTGCGCCGTCGGGAACGACACATGTACGTGGCGATCTGGTTCTACATCGCCACGGCGGTCACGGTTGCAGTGCTCCATCTGGTCAATTCCTACGGCCTTCCCGTCAGCCTGATGAAGAGCTACTCCGGATTCGCCGGAGTTCAGGACGCTCTGGTGCAGTGGTGGTACGGCCACAACGCGGTCGCCTTCTTCCTGACCACCCCTTACCTGGGATTGATGTACTACTTCCTTCCCAAGGCGGCCAATCGGCCAGTCTTCTCCTACCGCCTGTCGATCATCCACTTCTGGGCCCTGATCTTCCTCTACATTTGGGCCGGGCCTCATCACCTGCTCTACACCGCACTACCGGACTGGGCCCAATCGCTCGGGATGGTGTTCTCACTGATGCTGATCGCTCCGTCGTGGGGAGGCATGCTCAATGGCTTGCTCACCCTCCGCGGCGCCTGGGATCGGGTCCGAACCGATCCAGTGCTCAAGTTCCTCGTCGTCGCGGTGACCTTCTACGGCATGTCCACCCTCGAAGGGCCGATGATGGCAATCAAGAGCGTCAACGCCCTCTCGCACTACACTGACTGGACCATCGCCCACGTTCACGGCGGAGCACTGGGGTGGAACGGCTTCCTGACCTTCGGTGTGCTCTACTGGTTGATACCGCGCCTCTATGGAACCCAGCTGCACTCCGTCAAGATGGCCACCCAGCACTTCTGGATCGGCCTGGTGGGCATCCTGTTCTATGTCGTGCCGCTCTACTGGGCCGGTGTCACGCAGGGTCTGATGTGGAAGCAGTTCGACGAACGCGGCTTCCTGCTCTATCCGAACTTCCTCGAGGTGGTCCGCGAGATCCTGCCGATGTACAGCCTGCGCGCCGTCGGTGGCAGCCTGTATCTGATCGGTGCGTTGCTGATGGTGATCAACCTCTACAAGACCGCAAAAGGAGGCGAGCTTGTCGCCGACGAGCCGGCTTCGGCACCCGCCCTGGTACCAGCCAGCGGTGGTCCCACCGTTGGCCAGCGCCATCGCTGGTTGGAACGCAAGCCGGTCCTGTTCACGGTGCTGACCGTCGGCGCCGTCCTCGTTGGAGGCATCGTCGAGATCGTGCCGACCTTCTTGATCGAGAGCAACGTCCCCACTCTGGCCAGTGTCAGGCCCTACACTCCCCTAGAGTTGGAGGGTAGAGACCTTTACATCCGCGAGGGTTGCGTCGGCTGCCACTCGCAGATGGTGCGCCCCTTCAGGTCCGAAACCGAGCGCTATGGTGAGTACTCCAAGGCCGGCGAATTCGTCTATGACCACCCGTTCCTCTGGGGATCAAAACGCACCGGACCGGACTTGCACCGCGTCGGGAGCAAGTACCCAGATGCGTGGCACTACAACCACATGATCGATCCACAGATCACCTCTCCGGGGTCGATCATGCCGGCCTATCCATGGCTGGTGGCCAATCAGCTCGATATCTCTACCCTCGAGAAGAAGATTTCCACCTTGAGACGACTCGGTGTGCCCTACGAAGAGGGCTTCGAATCCCGCGCCTCGCACGAGCTCCAGGTTCAAGCCGAGGGTGTCGCCGAAGGGCTGCGGAGCGCACGGATCGAAGTGGAGGCCGACCGGGAAATCGTTGCCGTCATCGCCTATCTCCAGCGACTCGGAACCGATATTCGCTCAGCTCCCGACACAGTCAGTTCCACTACACCCTCGGAGGCATCTAGCCGCGTCATCGAGCGACCGTCGAACCCAACCGGGAGTCTCCAATGATCAAAGAAGCACTTAGCAGCATCGAGGGCATCGGGTTCTTCCCCAGTCTCTCGCTCATTCTCTTCGTGCTGGTGTTCTTCGGAATGCTCTGGCACGTCGTCCATCTCGACTCTCCGAGTCTGGAACACCTAAGTGAGCTCCCGCTCGACTCCGACCCCACGGACCAAGGAGATCCAACCCGTGACCAAGCCAAGAACTGAAGAAGAGGCCCTCCTGCTCGATCACGAGTACGACGGCATCCGCGAACTCGACAATCAGCTGCCCGGCTGGTGGCTCTGGCTCTTCTACCTGACGATCCTGTTCAGCATCGTCTATCTCGTCTGGTATCACGTCTTGGATCGCGGCCTCTCGACCCAGGACCAGTACGAGTTGGAGGTCGCTCGCGCCCATGCCGCCGGCCTCGGCATCCACTACGAATCCTGGGGAGAAGACGTCGAGCTCCAGACCGACGCCAGCTCCCTGGAGCGCGGACGAGAGGTCTTCATCAATCAATGTGCGGTCTGCCATGGTCAACTCGGAGAGGGACTGATCGGGCCGAACTTCACCGACGACTACTTTCTCCACGGCGCAGGGTTTGTCGACTCGATTCGAACCATTGAGGAGGGAGTGCCCGAGAAGGGCATGATCTCCTGGAAGAGCCAACTGAGTCGGGAAGACGTCCGAAGCGTAGCCAGCTTCATCTACACACTGCGGGGTTCCAACCCGCCCAACCCTAAGGCTCCCCAAGGAGAGCGAGTGGTCGCACTCGACGGCTAATGGAGACTTCACCCGCCACCGGCCGGGCCTCGAAGGCCGCAGTACACAGAACTCCGAACGACGACTTCAGGGATCATCTCCCCACCGTAGACGCCTCAGGGCGGCGCCGGTGGATCTATCCCCGACGACCTTCCGGACGGCTCCATGCCGCCCGGCGGCTGGTCAGTTGGATCCTCCTCGCGGTGATGGTGGCGGGTCCGTGGATCCGGATCAGCGGGAATCCCCTGCTGCTCTTCGATCTCGTCAATCGTCGTTTCAGCATCCTCGGCCAAGTCTTCTGGCCACACGACACCTTCATCTTCGCCGTCGCCATGTTGACGGGATTCCTCATGATCGTCCTCTTCACCGCGGTCTATGGCCGCGTCTGGTGCGGGTGGCTTTGTCCCCAGACCGTACTCATGGAGATGGTCTTTCGCAAGGTGGAGTACTGGATAGAGGGAGACGCTCCGCAGCAGCGACGGCTCACCGCCGCGCCCTGGGGATTCGACAAGATTCGCAAACGGCTCACCAAGCACGGAATCTTCTTCGCCATCTCGTTCGTGGTGGGGAACCTCCTCCTCGCCTACATCATCGGCAGTGAGAGACTTACTGCCATCGTGACGGAATCACCCCATGAACACCTCGTGGGACTCTCCTTGATGATCCTGTTCACACTGGTCTTCTACGGCATCTTCGCTCGCTTTCGGGAACAGGCTTGCACCTTCATCTGCCCCTACGGCCGATTTCAGTCGGTACTCCTCGACGACCACTCGATCGTGGTGGCCTACGACGAGCGTCGAGGAGATCCCCGAGCTCGCCGTTCGCGCTCAGAGAGCCATGATGAGCGGAAGAATCGGGGAACGGGTGATTGCGTCGACTGTCACCTCTGTGTCGATGTCTGTCCGACCGGCATCGATATCCGCAACGGAACCCAGATGGAGTGCGTCAATTGCACTGCCTGCATCGACGCCTGCGACCAGGTAATGGATCGGGTCGGTTTTGACACCGGCTTGATCCGCTACGCCTCGCGGGCCGGGATTGAACGGGGTGAACGACTGACGATCACCCCACGCCTCGTCGGCTACTCCACCGCGCTGCTGATCCTCGCTTCGTTCCTCACCTTTCTCCTGGTGAGCCGAACCGACGTGCACGCCACCTTCTTGCGCAATCCCGGAACCCTGTCTCAGACCTTACCCAGCGGTGACGTGGCCAACTTCTACACCGTCCGGGTGATGAACAAGACCAGTGACCCGCTCGAGGTCGAATTACGACTGATCGACCACGAGGGATCCGTCACCCTGCCCGGCGGCCACCTGATGGTTGCGGGGCGCGAGATCACCGAGCGCCCGGCGATCGTCACCCTGCCGCCGGGCACGGTACACAGTCGTGAGAACAAGATCTCGGTGGGCGTCTACTCCGAGGGTGAGTTGCTCGAATCGTTCGATACAAACTTCTTCGCCCCGGAGGACCCATGAAATCAAGCTGGAATCCTTGGCCGGTCGGACTGGTCCTCTTCCTCTGTTGCATCCTGGCCGGAGTCGTTTCCTTCTCCATCTTCGCCCACCGCCAAGCAGTCGATCTGGTAACCGAGGACTACTATCAGAAAGAGATCGCTTTCCAGCAACAGATCGAGCGACAGCAACGGACGGCTCAGCTAGAAGATCGCCCGGAGTGGGTCCTCGATCTGGAGTCCCGAACCGCGACCCTGAGCTTCGAGGCCTCGACAATCCCCGACCGAGGCGAACTCCATCTCTACCGCCCATCCAGTTCGGCCTTGGATCTCACGGTGCCTGTTGCGCTCGACTCCAACTCCAGCCAGCGAGTGGATCTCGCAGAGCTTTCGCCGGGGCTATGGATCGCCCAGCTGACCTGGACGAGCGGGAGTGAGGACTACTATCACGAGGAGCGCTGGAACCTCCCAACTCCGGCAGGAGTTCAATGAGTCTCGACCTCTGGGCCGCCTTCGCCCTCGGCCTGGTCGGCAGCGGGCACTGTCTCGTGATGTGCGGTCCGCTCGCTCTCGCTCTGCCTCGACGTGGCCGTCAGGGGTTCGCCCTCCACCTGTCTCGGCTGGTCTACAACCTTGGTCGCACGGCGACCTATGCAACCCTTGGGCTCTTGTTTGGAGCACTGGGCCAGACCGTCGCGATCGCGGGTTTGCAGCGCGCTCTTTCGATCGGCCTCGGCATCACTCTCTTGGGTTTGGCCATTGTCCGTGGTCATCGCGGTGGGCAACCCCCACGATGGATGAGTCGCCTCTTCTTCGTGGTGCAAAGCAAGCTGGGGAAGCAGCTGAGAGCCAGCCAGGACGCGGAGAATCGGTCCGCCACTCTGGCCCTCGGCCCTCCCTTCGCCTTTGGATTCCTCAACGGTCTACTCCCCTGTGGGCTGGTGTGGGCCGCGCTGGCCGCGGCGACGGCTCTGGGTTCGGCGACTCAGGGAGCTGTGT
>JAIOJS010000147.1 GCA_019911795.1 Thermoanaerobaculia bacterium
GTCTCGCCCCGCCCCGCCCCGGTGCAGGACGAGACAGGCCGGATCCTCGTGGTCGAAAACTCCCACGGTAGCGAGCCGGAGCTGAGTCACGGCGCGATGGGTCACTCAGTGGATGTTGGATTGGCTTCTGAAGCGTTGAGCACAGGTCGTGTTGCTGACCTCTCGCGTAGTAGAGTCGCAAGATGTCAAACGGAAGCACCATCAATCTAAAGGTGAGAACCGGCCGTGTCTTGGAGAAGGCCCTCTTGGGCTTGCTGCTTCTGATCGGAATTGCAGCACCCGGTAGGTCAGGGATCCTAGTGGATATCGGTGTTGACGTTTATGATCTCGAGGCTGACCCAGTTCGCAGTGTCTTCTATGCCACCAATGGCTCTGAGATCGTGAGTTTTGATGCGCTGACCGGGACTATCGGCACCCGAGTCTTTGTGCCCGAGGGGCCTCGAGCAATCGGCATTGCGCCAGACGGCAGCAGGCTTTACGCCACCCTCTCCGGTTCTCCAGATATCGTTGTCTTCGACCTACCTGAGTTGACCTATTCAACGTCGTTTCGTGTTTCAGGCTCATTTCCAGTCAACGATCTTGTAGTCGGCGAAAGTAGGATTTTCGCTGTCAGTCCCGACGGGTTGTTCGTAATCGGGATCGATGGCGTCACCTTGTATGCTGGTGACCCGCCCGATTCCTTTACTTATTCGTTGGCTCTTAGCCCCAACGAAAGGCGGCTCTACGCCCTCGACATAGGCGTCACTCCCGCGTCCGTCTTTGTCTACGATGTGGATTCGGATATCCCGACCTATGCTGGAGAGGATTGCTGCCATGGCTGTATCGGGGACAATGCGGGCGACATCGCCTTGGCTCCCGATGGTGGTCTGGCATACATTGCATCGGGGGGGACCTATCGTCTTCAGGTATTCGATGCAGTGCCCAACCTTCGCGCGCTTCACGCCGGCCTAACGGGGCCGTATCCGAATGCGATAGCGCCTTCGCAAGACGGTTCCAAAGTATTCGTGGGCTATAGCAAGGACGAATTTGCGATCGTCCGTACCTCGGACTGGCTGACGTTTCATGTAGGCCCTCTCCAAGGTCCCACCGTTGCTGGGGGTATGGCTCTCTCACAGGGCCAGCAAGTCTTGGCAGTAGTGATCGAGTACCAGGGCTTCGAACCCAATCGAGTGGAGCTGATCGATGTCTCTTCGCCGGTTGCGAACCGTGGTGGAATTCGCGTCAGCCCCGTTTCCAGCGAGACAGGGCAACCTATCGTTGGTGCTTACGTCGACGTGCCGGCCTTCAGCACAGAATCCGCCTACGTTGACGTTCGTGCCGGCACCCTCGGGAGTGGTCCGATCGAGCAAGCCAGTAGCGTGAGCTACACGGTAAGCGCATCCAACCACAAACCGGAAGAAGGCATCATCGATGTCGTCGCAGGTAGCTGGGCGGACGTTGGTGAACTAACCCTAGCCCACACCGGGGGATTCCTACCGGGCCTTGCAGGAGCGTGCGCAAACCCAGCCGCGGGTATCGGTACAACCTCGACCATCTCTATTTCGGGCTTAGGCTTTCTTCCGAGCCCGAATCTCGCGGTCATGGGCCTAGATGGCCTGGTCATCGAGGACTTTTCGTTCATCGACTGGTCGACCCTCGAAGCCCGAGTCTCTGTGGACGAAACATTGCCCGCAGGGCTAGCCTACGAGAGCTTCTGGATTCTCCTTCCTGAGGCGCAAGACGTCACAGTTGGCAACGTTGCTCTGGTTGATACTCTCATCTTTGCGGATGGCTTCGAGTCGGGCGACTTGAGCGGTTGGACTCCCTAAGACAGTTGGCATAGGACGCATCGGGCCGGGGCACCAAAGTAGGCGCCGTGAGGACTGCGAGGACGGTAGCGCGGCCCCTCAGTTCCAGGAAACATTCTTGGCGAGGTGAACACCCCTCAGACTGAACGACTCTTCAACCTCAACTACCCCGAATGCCATCCAACGCCCACTGATAGTCCACCGAGCCCCCTTCCCAACTCGGCACGCTCCTCTCCCCTTCCACTTGGACCCCATCGGCACGTAGCCTGCGTACGAGTTCTGCCTCTTCGGAAGCGGAGAGCCTCAGCCGAGGCGACTGCGGGGAGGCGTCGAGAGGGCGTCCGTCGGGTCGCTAGAAGACAGGGTCGCCGTTGACATCCCAGCCGACGTCGAATCCTTCTTCGTGGACGGCGCGATGGTGCTTTCGGCATAGAAGGATGAGGTTTTCTAGCTTGGTTTCGCCGCCGTCGGCCCAGTGGTCGATGTGGTGGGCGTCGCAATGGGTGATGTCGCAGCCTGGGAAGCGGCAGCGGCGGTCGCGGTGGTCTAGGCACGGCGACGGTCTGAGACGCGCGTCGGCAAGTCTCTTTGCCTCGGCTTGCCACCCGACAGCCTCTGTGTCAACCTCAGGTCCTTGAAGCCATTCCTGGAACAATTGATCCTAGATTGAAATTGGGGAGTCAGTATCCGTTTCTTGAACCTTGCCTGGGGAATCGTCTTGCTAGCAACCCCGCTAGTGGCCCTCGACGTAACAGAGGGCGAAAACGCTGCCGCCCCGACCGGGGCTGCTCACCTGAATCTGAGCTGGGTATGGGCTCCCCTTGGCGCGAACATCGGCGCGGCGGGCTTGCACGTCGTGGACCTCGCCGGGCAGGGAATACCCGAGATCGTTACATCTTCCAGTACCCACTGGTACGCCCTGGCTTGGGACGGCACGGACTACGTACCGACCTGGAGTACCTTGCGTTACTCAGAAGGCATTACAGCATTGGAAGTTGCTCAGATAGATCAAGATGCGGCTCTCGAGGTTATCGTCGCTGCCGGAGAAACGGTCTACATCTATGATGGCGCGACAAAGCAGCTGGAGATTGACTTCCCAATCGGGGTTGTCCCTGCACGGATGGTGGTCGGCGACATCGACGCGGACGGGACCGCAGAGGTGGTAGTCATCGATGAGCACGACCTCTACTCCTACTCCGCTACCACCGGAGCCTCTGAGTTGGTTCGGTTCGGGTTCGGAGGCTTCGATCTTGATCTTGGTCAGATCGACGACGATGCAGCGCTCGAGATAGGGGTGGCCGACTTCGGGCAGACAACATACGTCTTGGATGGCACCACGGGCATCCCAGACTATCAGCGCAACGGACTCGGCGGGTACCTTGACTTCGCCAATCTGAACAACGACGGATATGACGATCTGGTCGTTAGTTGGGGCAACCTGGTCGAGGCCTTCGATGTTGTGGCCGATCAACTTCTCTGGGATTTCTCGCCAGGCGCCCTCCGAGCGATCGCGCCGATCGACGTGCAAGGAAACCCTCAGCCCGAGATGGTCCTTAGCGACGACGGTGGCTTGGGATCAGTAAAGATCTTGAACCAGGCTGGCGTCGAGCTCGGGGCAGTGGACAACCCGTCCGGGGGTGCCAACGCGATCGCATCCGGTGACACCGATCTTGACGAGCTGCTCGAACTCGTTTGGGGGAGTCAAGACAGTGACTACGTGGGACATCTTTATGTCGCCAGCGCCAACAAGAATCACATCGAGTGGCAGAGTTTCCATATCGAGGGACCGTTTTACGGTTTGGATCAAGGCGACGTCGACAACGACGGATCAGATGAGTACCTTTTAACCGTCTCCAACTCTGACATCGGCGCCACCTACCTCATATTCGATGTCGCCACGAAGAAGCTGGAAACCGTGGGGCAACCCCTCGACTTTCTCTATGCCATGTTCGCTGGGCAACTCATCGACATCGATTCAGACCCTCAGCTCGAGATTTGTGTAGCCATGGATAATTTCTCCAGCGGTCTGATCGTGTGCTACGACGGTCTGGGTCACACAGAAGAGTGGCGATTTACACTTCCGAGTCACTTGGGAGCCTGGTCCCTGTTGGCAGCCGATGTCGACGGGGACGGTGACCAGGAGTTGGTCGCCGGGACCTACGCCCGAAACTCCGGATCGCCGGGAAGCTACGTTTACGTCCTCGAGCCCTCGACTGGGCAGGTCGTCTGGACAAGTCCGGAACTCAGCGGGACCCCTGGGACGATCGAGTACTTGAGCAAGCTCGAGGTGGGCCAAGTGGATCTAGATCCTGAGCCCGAGGTCGTCGTGGCATCAGATTCGTACGTCGCCGTGCTCGACGGCCCAACCGGAGCTATCGAACTTCCTTCTACACAAGCTTCGGTGCATTCTCTCAACCTAAGTGATATCGACGGAATGGGTACAGAAGAAATTCTCGTCGGTACCTTCGATGGCTTCATCAAAACCATCGATTCCACAACGGGCAACTCGTCGGTGGTGAGTGGACCCTTCGGAGGACCGATCGACGCGATTGATCGAGCAACCTTCGCTGGCCTGAACCGGTATGTTGTTGTCGTGGATGGTGTCCTTGGCGTTTATTCGTCCTTGACTGCAGCACCTGACAGCTTGCTAGACCTGGGACCGGAGGCTGGGGCATACAACACACTGTTCATCAGCAACGTATCCGGAGATTCCCGTATCTTGGTCAACACGATGACCGGGGTTGCTGAGATCGAGGTGGGCAGCAACATCCTTTTTGCTGACGGCTTCGAGTCAGGCAACACTTCTGCCTGGAGTTTTCCGCCCTAACGACCTAGCGACACCCCGCAAGCTACCCTGCACGCGCTCACCAGTCAGGTGGGCCACTTGTTGCCAACTCGCCTGGCACTGACCCATCGGTGATGGGAACGAGTCGATACCTGCGTCCCCAGAACTTCTCCCGCCATCCGTGTAACCGACCCGCCTCCTTGGCGACGTTGGAGTTGACGAAGTTCATGAAACGCTTCATCTGTCTCGCCTTCTGAGGGACCACCAAGATGTGAAGGTGGTTCCTCATTGCGATGAAATAGTTGACGTCGATACCGTACTTCCCTACTCCCCGCGCGATGATCCCTCGGGCCATGGTGTTGAGCTCCTCAGAGGGTCTGAGGAGGAGTCGGCTGTGCATCGATCGCGAGGTGGTTTCGTAGAGTTGACCGGCTCTTATCCAGCGAAGTGGGTATCCCATGTCGACTATCACGGGATCTTGATTGGCGACCTTTCAAGGGTGGTTGGATGGCCGCTTGTCTGGTCGTGTCGTGGGTCAGGCTCTCCAAGCGGTTGAGGTCTCGCCCCGCCTTGGGTTGGCCTGCTCCCGCCTCTTGCAACCACGGGCACGCCAACAAGCTCCAAACCGATACAATCCAGAGATCCCAAGCGAAGCCCCGATCATGTGGGGCTGCAGAATCAGATCCCGTCAGAGGGCCGCAGTTCAGGCGGCGCTCAGCTCAAGGAGAAAACGGTGGAAGCAACACTCTCTCGGAACATCAGCTTCAACCTCGCGAGTCTCATTTCCCAGATCGAGCTTGGACAGATCGGTCCCCCCTGGCCTCCAGCGACCCTCCGTTTGGCCGAACAAGAAGGTTCGAGATCTCTTCGACTCAATGTACCGTGGGTACCCTGTGGGCTATCTTCGGCTCTGGCAGAACGGAGGCTTAGGTCAAGGGCGAGCCTTCGACCCGAGCAACGGAACCTGCTCTACGTTGCCCGTACCCGCGCCCGGGAACGGCTGATCATCACTTGCAGCGGGAAGGGAAGCCACTACTTGGACAACAAAGCGATAGCAGGCTCGCACTGATCATGGGTGCAACCTTTTTCCACTACCTCTTCGCTGACTATTCAGGGGCAGCGGAACACTCTCACAACTCCAGTGGGATCGAACTAATCCATGGCCAGGCAGAGGGAGCCTGGAAGCAAGATACCCGAAGATTCTCCCGTGACAAACTCCATCAAACGATCTCTGGCCACCTGGAGTCCAGAGATCCCGCAATCGACCGGACTGCCTTCGGGTTCGACCACCAGTTCTCGTGGCCGGAAGAGATGTGGAACATCGCAGGGATCTCTGGACAATGGCGGTCTAGACTGCACCAACTGGTTTCAGGGGACCCCGAGACCCAACGTCCTGCGTTGGACATTCCGAGACGCTTCTGTCGCTCTTTTAACTCCTGGGTTGGCTCTGATGTCTTCAGTTCACCCACCAAGAGCGAGGCCTATGGGATTCCCCGTTCGGGTCCCAAGCAGCACCTCCGCCTGACGGAATCCACTAGCGTGGGCTTCCCTACCGGTGGCCAGCCCAAACCCGCCAACGTGGTTGGAGGGCAGGGAGCAGGGGCCGTCGGGGGGCAGACCCTCTGCGGGCTCTACTTTCTCGAACAGCTGGCCAGCGCCCAGGACCTGAAGGTCGCCTTCTGGCCATTCGATGGAATCGACCTAGATGGCCCCGAGTACGAGGGCCGGCATGTTGGGTTTGAGATCTACCCAGACGGCGTGCGCCCTCGCGGTCTCCCGAAGAGTGACCTCAACGACGCCCTGTCGGCCGCTCTGTGGATGGCGGAGATGGATCGTCGCGGTGATTTGGCCTCCGTGCTCACCGCCAGCATGCCCGAAGACCAGCTATCCAGGGTCCTTGTGGAAGGCTGGATAGCGGGAGCTGGGCTTGGCCCCGAGTACGCCCTGGCAGGGCCGCGGAGTATTTCAGTTCCCAAGAAGGTCAACACTTTGTCTCGGCCCGCGGCCCCCCCGACCAAGCGCCGCGAGATCAGCAGCGAGTTGAGAACCGGGAGAACGGAGACGACTCGGTCGGGCTACATAAACCGCAATCAGCAGCGCTGTCTCGGAACCCACGGGCAGCCTGGGAACCACCCCAACCAAATCGCCTACAAGATGGAGTGCCTCGTGTGTGGGCATATCTATGGAGCCAATGGCGCGGATGTCTTTCTCCGCCGTTGCCCCCACCACGACTCCGGAGCACTAGGAATCAACTTCTG
>JAIOJS010000148.1 GCA_019911795.1 Thermoanaerobaculia bacterium
CGATGGACGAGTTGGGCGAGGCCTACCGGCAGATCGAGACCGACCTCCGCAGTCAGTACCTGATCGCCATCTCCACCGAGGAGCAGCTCTCGCCCGAGCAGCTCGGCGACCTCGAGGTCAAGAGTTCCCGTCGGGACCTCGACGTTCGCGTCGTCATCAGTCCGCTCTCCCACTAGTTGGGGCATTAGCACCGGCGATCTCAGCCCCACAGCGGCTAGGTCAAGCGCGGCTGGATCAGGCGTCAGGCCTCCGCCATCGGCACCGCCGCGGTAGGGGATCGCAATCCCAAAAGAGGGTGCTCTTCTTCCCCCTTCTCATGTCGTCCTTGCCGAGTTCGGGCAAACCATAAGCAACTCAACATCGACCCGCTTGACAGCCTGGATTCCCTGCGCGACAATAAGGCGTAATAACAGCGTAACCAAGCAAATCGCCATCCCGAAAGGACTCCAGCCATGAGCACCACTCTCCAACCGCTGATCGACGCCACCGCCTGGGATCTTCTGAACCGACGTACGCCCTACCTCGCACGCGCCATCTACGAGTATCTACAAGCCGGACGGAGTCCGGTCGACGTGCTCCACGAGATCCGCACTTCGTGCACCGATCGCAGCCTGCTTCCCCTCCTGGCCTGCGCCATCCACGGCTGTGCCTCTGGACCTCCGCACTCGGATGTATCCAACTCCGATCTCCGCCTTCAACTCGACGCTCAATTAGACGCTCAATTAGACGCTCAACCTGACGATCAACTAGGCGGAGTATCAAACTCATTCGCCTCACCCTCGACCGGCACCCTCGGGATCGGTGATGGAGCGGTCGTACTTCCCTCGCGACCCCGAAGTCTGGTCAACGATGGACTCCAGGAACTCCGCGGATCGATCGCCCGGGCCAGGGTTCGGGGCAGGCGACGCCGGTTCTTGGTTCATTGAGCGACCCTTGATCCAGACACCGAGTCTTGATTGCTTGACCGAGTCTTGATTGCGTGACCGAGTCTTGATTGCGTGACCGAATCTTGGTCGTGACCGAATCTTGATTCAGTGACCGAATCCTGCGCCGTAGCAATAATGGGTGGCTTCCGCTGGACGTGCGGGGTGCCGACGAGAACCTCGATGCTCAAGGCAGGGTGAGATCCGAGCGTTCTCGAGACCGCTGGAATGGTGCCTCCGAGCCAACCGATTGCCAGCGAGAATAGCCAGACCCCGTGGTAAACTGACCCCATGCGTAGACCCTGGAGAATCGCCGCCGTCCTACTCTTCGCCGCCACCATCGCCGTGGGCGCCTTCTTCGGGGACCAGCTGTTGGCCCTCAACGACTCGGCTCGCCAGAACCTGAGGCAGTACACCGAGTTGGTAGAGATCGCCCACGCCCGATACGGCACCAAGGTGACCTATCGCGACGTTGTGAACTCCTCGGTGACCGGCATGCTGCGCACCCTCGATCCCCATACGAACTTCCTCCCGCCCGAGGCCTACCAACGGATGCGGGATCGTCAGCAGGGTAGCTTCTTCGGTCTAGGTATTTTGGTCGGGACGCGCAATGACCAATTGACCGTCATCGCGCCGTTGGCTGGCACCCCAGCTTCCCGCATGGGGATCCGCGCTGGCGACATCATTTTCCAGATCGATGGCGAGCCGACGGAACCGCTGTCCTTGGACGACGCGGTCCAGAAGCTCAAGGGTCCGAAGGATACCGAGGTCACCATCACGATCGTGCGCCCTGGCCTCGACGAGCCACTCGAGATCACCATCATTCGGGCCGAGATCCCGCTGACCACCGTACGCTACACCTACATGATCGACTCTGCGACCGGGTACTTCCGCATCACGGAGTTCTCGCGGTCCACCGGCGAGGAGGTCGAGCAGGCGATCAGCCAGCTCCGTGAACAGGGGATGCAGCGCCTCGTCGTCGACCTCCGCGACAATGGGGGAGGACTGCTCGATCAAGCCATCGAAGTCGCTGACCAGTTTGTACCCAGCCAAAGCAAGATCGTCGAAACCCGAGGCCGGATCCGTGACTCCTTCCAAGAGTACGAGGCCGAAGGGCGACACGACCCCCTCGACCTCCCCCTCGTGGTCCTCGTCAACGGTGGATCGGCCTCGGCCTCCGAGATCCTCGCCGGCGCCATTCAGGACCACGATGTCGGTGTCATCGTCGGCAGTCCCACCTGGGGCAAAGGGCTCGTGCAGACGGTCTATGGTCTTTCCTACGGTGCAGCCATCGCCCTGACCACCGCCAAGTACTACACCCCATCCGGTCGCTTGATCCAACGCGACTACACCTCGGTGTACGACTACTATGCGCACAGCGAGAACCTCGACGAGTCGGGACTTCCGGGGGCGCCTCCCAATGGGGCCCCGGTGTACCACACCGATCTGGGACGCGAGGTCTACGGAGGTGGTGGAATTACCCCGGACGTCCTCAGCGAGCCGGCCGAAGCGCACGAACTGCTGCAGCTTCTAGCGGCCCGCAATGCTTTCTTCCGCTTCGGCATCGACTACGCCAACCGGCATCCCATCAAGTCTGAGTCTTGGACTCCCGGACCCGACGTGTTGACCGAGTTCAAGCGCTGGCTGCGGGAAGAAGACCTGGGTGACGAAGCCCAGATCGATGAAGCCTTCGCCGATCAGGTCTCCCGGGAACAGACACTCAACCGAATCCAAGCCGAGATCTTCAACTCGACCTTTGGTAACGACGCCTGGTACCGAGTCATCGCCTCGGCTGACAACCAGATCCAGGACGCCCTCGATGCCTTCGACCGGGCCGACCAACTTCTCGCGCAGCGACGCGGGCTTGACGATGGTTCCCGCTTGGTCTGGCAGGATCCGGAAACCGGTCCCGCCGCAGTTCCTGGCCACGCCGAAGCTGAACCCGTAGAGCAGTAAGGGGTCGAAACCACCGCAGGTCGAGGTCCTGAGGTGGGGCTTCGCTGCGGAAACGCGGCGAGGCGTCCGTCGATGCTTCTAGGAAGCCCAGGACGTTGGTGATGCCTTGGACGATAGCCTACGACAGGCAGCTATCGCACTATTGCATCTTTGTGCACATATGCTACACTATGCCTGTGAACGAGACACCCCCCTGCTGTGACCTGCCGAACGTCGTGAGTGCCGATTTCTTCAAGGCGCTTTCCGACCCGAGTCGGCTTGGGATTCTCTCCGCTCTCGTTGGCTGCTGCGGCCAGCCTCGCACGGTAGGCACAATCGCCCGCGAGTTCGAGATCGACCTCTCGGTCGTTTCACGGCACCTTAGCGCGCTACGGATGGCCGGCCTTGTGGAGGCCGAACGTCAGGGGAGGGAGACCTACTATCGCTGCTGTTACGGCAACCTCATCGATGTCCTGCGGGCTGCGGCTGACGCCATCGAACGTTGCTGTCCGGTGGAAGACGCGAGCTGCTGCAGCCCCCATCGCAGCACGCCAACAACTTTCGATCCCAAGGGATAATCCAACCACGCCGCCGGGCCCCGGAACCCGACGCCCAACCCAACGAGGAGGCCACATGCCACGATATAGCATTCCGCGCATCGCTCACTGCTGCGAGGGCGCCTAGCCCCGGTCTTGGCCAGACCCAATAAATGGCCGGCTCGCCTGCGTCCCTCCCGGCCAGGAACCGGACGCAGGCGAGCACCTCTACCTCGACTTCGCTCCTATCGACGGCACCAAGAATCCCACTGATTCCGATCGGAGAAGGTAGCTCTTAGCAGTGCCTGAAAGAGATCCCAAAGAACGTCTTGGCCGTTAGACGTCGAACTCGACACCCTGCGCCAGTGGTAGCTCGGTGCCCCAGTTGATCGTACAGGTCTGCCGACGCATGTAAGCCTTCCAGCTATCGGAGCCGGCTTCACGCCCTCCCCCGGTTTCCTTCTCACCTCCGAAGGCTCCGCCAATCTCGGCCCCCGAAGTTCCGATGTTGACATTGGCGATTCCGCAGTCACTTCCTGTACTGGAAAGGAAGACCTCAGCGTGGCGAAGGTTCAAGGTGAAAATCGCCGAGGATAGCCCCTGCGGTACGGCGTTGTGCAAGGCGATCGCTTCGTCGAGAGTCTCGAACTCGGTCACGTAGAGGATGGGAGCAAAAGTCTCCTCGCAGGTGATG
>JAIOJS010000149.1 GCA_019911795.1 Thermoanaerobaculia bacterium
ATAGGTTTGCAAAGCTTTTCTCTTCCGCTGGGGTCATGGCATACTCCTCTGTGAAGGTACCCGACATTGGGCAACCAGAAGGAAGGCTACCGTGGCTCTAGAATTCTCTGAACCCCGCCGCGCAGCGGCTTCGTTCAACCATTCGCTGAACTGGACCACACAGGTGCTTGGCACAGCTACAGATTTTCACACTGGGTTCACCCTTTCTTGGCTTCGGTTGTCGTCGTCGCCGGTGTGGCCAGTTAGCTTCAGACCGTTAGGCGTCGGAGAAACGGCGCAGTGATATCTAAAGCTCACCTTCGAGCCGTTCTGTGCTCTCTACCGAGCTTGCTGCTCCTAGTCGCCTTGGTTCGCCATGAGCTTCGCAACACAAAGCCATACAAGCTCTCACCGTTCTCTGAAGACCTGGGTGTCTTGGTGGGCCTCACCTTCTTGGCAGGTGCAGTTCTCCTCTTTGGTACCACGCTGGTTCTTCGAAGGGGTGCTCTTTGGCTCACACCGCTGATCACATGTGCTTTCACAGTCCTGACCTTGGCAACAGGGCTTCTCATCGGAGTTGCCCGTGCTCTTGCGATCGAACCGAACCTCCCGATAGCTGGCGACTTTGGTCTAAGAGCCACTCTCGGTGACTTCACCTCGTTCCTAAGGGGCGACATCCTGTCTGTCATTGGCTTGGCTGCGGTGTCGTCGGCTATTCTCCGTTTCTGGTCAAGAGACTCCCTCAGTGACAAGCCCGCCGCCTAACGAAAAAGGATAGACCGCGCGCAGCCGCGGTCTTATCCCATGGTTGGACAAGCCCCTTCGAGCGCGTTCCGGGGTTGGTCAGCTTCTATATAGGAGATTGATGGCGCCGGCGACAGCGCGAGGCGGCCAAGACGACGGCCTGCAGGCAGCTTGGCGGCCACTTGGGTCTGGGGTGCGGCTCATTTCTAGTGAGATTGGGTCTTGGTAGGGCCATGGATCGCGCGGATTCGGCTTGTTTCCGCCCACTGTAAACGAGGCTTCGCCCCAGCCGCCAATCAGCAGCAGTAGCAGAGGCACGGGGAAGCTTGGAGTTAGCAGTCATTACCCTCCAGGCAAGCAGCTAGGCCGGGTGTCCGGCTCCATCGCGCCACTTCCGGTCGAAAGACGCCGACGGTCTCCATTGCCCCGCCACAGACAGAGCACTGAAACTGGGGTCTCACCCTGCTTGGGGAAGGCACGATTCTGACTCCGAGGATGTACTGAATGAGTCGTAGCAGTTTTCGAGCGTTGTGATGCAAAAGACCGTAGTCGCGGACCCGATGGAATCCTCTCGGCAAGACATGCTGAAGGACTCTCCAGAGGAAGTCGGCCCCCGAGAGGGTCTCGGTGCCGGTGACCTGGGACTGCCAGTCGGTGAATCGGAAGGTGACGCATCCGTCCCGGTCGAGAAGGATATTGGCTTCGCTGATGACCCCACGGTAGAGGTACCGTGACAAGTACTCGAGCGCCTTGTCCCCTCGCCCGACGTGGCGACAGTCTACGATCCACTCTTTGGGCACTCGGGAGGGCAGCTTCAGCCCTCGCCTCTCGATCTCGTGGTAGAGCTTGGCGCGAAGGACCCGGGCTAGCGCCGGTCCAGGGAAGAGGTAGTCTCTTCGAGTCCGCCTCCACCGTCTTGTCTTTCTAGAGAGCCCGTCGCTGGCTGGGAAGCAGTGTTTTGGAGTACTTGGCTTCGAGGGCGCCGCGGTACTTCGAGATGAGTGCAGAGAGGTCCAATGCTACAGCCCCTCGAGGTCGACGTGAAGGCGACCGACCAGTCGGTCGATGGCGTCCGCAGCACTCTGTCGAGTGGTCTCGGTTAACTGAGCGTAGAGCGCCGTGGTGTTTGGACTGCGGTGACCGAGCAGGGCCTGGATGTGTCGCAGGCTGAGGCCCTGCTCGAGGAGGTGGGTCGCGAAGCTGTGGCGCAGCGAATGGACCGAGATCTTTTTTTTACCCCGCAGTCGGCGAGCATCAAACGGACGGCCCTCTGCGCGCTACCGGGGTCGATGTGGGTCGTCGCCCGTCGAATCTGCTCCGCTGATCCAGCCACACTGGGGAACAGCAGGACAGGGTTTCGGTGGCTCGACCAGAGTGCTCGCAAGCCGCGACAGGTGATACTCGGCATCGGAACGAAGCGATCCTTGTGGCCCTTGCCTCGACGGATGTGGACCTGACCGCGTGTAGAGTCAATGTCGGCAACCGTAAGCGACAGAGTCTCGCTCAATCGCAGCCCCATCGAGTAGGTGGTCAACACGAAGACTCGATAGTGCAACTTTCGCGCAGATGCGATGAGCCGCTCGACTTCAGGCACCGTAAGAATGTCGGGAAGGGACCGGATCTGGGGAGGCTTGATGATGTCCACCCAACTCCAGTCCTTGTGGAGGACACGCTCCCAGAAAAACTGGAGCCCATTCCGGTCGATCTTTACCGTCGACCAAGAGTGTGAGTCGACCAGCCTGGAGAAATACTCCTCCAACTGCTCGACGGACAGCCGATCGGGAACGCAGTCATAGTGCCCAGCCAACCGCCGAACCGCCCGGGAATACACGTCGATCGTCTTGTCGGCGTAGCGCTGTAGCTTCAGTGCACGCTGGTGGCGAAGGTAGAGTGTGTCGAATCGTTTCTGCTCGCTCGGGGTCATGTCATACTCCTTTTCAGTAGTGCCCGAAACTGGACAA
>JAIOJS010000150.1 GCA_019911795.1 Thermoanaerobaculia bacterium
GCTCGGCCCCCCCACCGATGTCCAGGCGCGCGCTTGGCCCACCATCGCCACGGGCGACCACATCCTCGCCACCGCGCCCACCGGTTCCGGTAAGACCCTGGCCGCCTTTCTGTGGAGTCTCAACCAGCTTCTCACGGGGACCTGGGAGGGTGGACGCGTCAGGGTCCTCTACGTCTCTCCGCTGAAAGCCCTCAACAACGACATCGAGCGCAATCTCCTCGCGCCCCTAGCCGAACTCGAGGCAGCCTTCACTGCGGCCGGAATCTCGGCTCCCGAAGTCCGAGTTGCCACGCGTAGCGGCGATACTTCTCCCGCCGATCGCCGTCGCATGTTGCGCCACCCTCCCGAGATTCTCATCACCACCCCGGAGAGTCTCAATATCCTCCTTACCTCGGACGGCGGTCGGCGGCTCCTGACCGGGATCGAATCGGTGATCCTGGACGAGGTCCACTCGGTGGTCGCGGGAAAACGCGGGACCCACCTGATCACCGCCGTCGACCGCCTGGTCCTGTTGTCGGGAGAGTTTCAGAGGATCGCCCTCTCGGCTACCGTCCGGCCACTCGAAGCCGTGGCCGACTTTGTGGGAGGTTGGATCCTCGAGCCCCGTGGCGAGGACGCTACCTTCCGCCGCCGGCCGGTTCGAATCCTCGAAGGCGTCTCCCAGAAGAGCTACGAGGTGATCGTCGACTTCCCCGCCGACCTAGCCGGCCGACCGGTGGGCGGGGTGGAACGCCCCACCCTTCCGCTGCAGACTCCCGGGACCCTTCGGCAGGACTCCTCTCCAACTCCCGACTCGGCTCCCGATACCGAAGTCGATCCGGACCTCCTTTGGGCCCGCCTCGCCACCGAACTCAAAGCCACGGTGCGGCGCAATCGGTCGAGTCTGGTCTTTGCCAACAGCCGACGACTCGCGGAACGCGTAACGCGTCTCATCAACGAGGACGAACCCAACGATCTCGTCTACTCGCACCATGGATCGCTGGCTCGAGAGATTCGCACCACCGTCGAGGAGCGCTTCAAGGAGGGACGGCTCGCCGGTATTGTCGCCACCAACTCGCTCGAACTCGGGATCGACATCGGTGACCTCGACGAGGTGATCCTGTTGCAGACACCGTTTTCCATCGCTTCGGCCGTGCAGCGCGTCGGCCGAGCCGGACACTCGGTCGGCGCGGTCAGTCGAGGAACCTTCTATCCCCTCTTCGGACGTGACCTGATCGCGGCAACGGTGGTGGCCAAGGCGGTCGAGGCGCAGGACATCGAACCGATGCAACCGGTCTCGGGCGCCCTCGACGTCCTGGCCCAGGTGATCCTCTCCATGACTACCGCCGAGGAATGGTCAGTCGATGCCCTCTACGATCAGATCCGGACCAGTACTCCGTACCACGATCTCCCGCGGCGGCACTTCGATCTGGTCGTCGAGATGCTCGCCGGGCACTACGCCGACACCCGCCTCCGTGAACTCACTCCCCGCATTCAGTGGAATCGCGTCACGCAGCGGATCAGGGCGCGGCGCAGCGCAGCTCGGCTTCTCTACACTTCGGGTGGCACCATCCCCGACCGCGGCTACTACCAGCTTCGGGTCCACGGCTCGATGGCGCGGATCGGAGAACTCGACGAGGAGTTCGTCTGGGAACGCAAGATCAACGATCGCTTTACCCTCGGAACCCAGAGTTGGCGCATCGTGCAGATCACCCACAACGATGTGATCGTGACACCAGCCGCCGGAGGAGCGGCCCTCGCACCTTTCTGGCGCGGCGAGGCCATCTCCCGCGACGCCCACCTCTCCGACCGGTTGAGCGAGTTCCTCGAATGGGCGGATGGTCGCCTTGGGGCTCGCGGCCGCGAGGCCGGAACCCTCGATGCCGCCCTTCGCGAGCGCTATCCGCTGACCGAGTCGGCGGCGCAGGCCCTGGTCAGCCTCCTCGAGAGCCAACGAGCCAGCACTGGGGTGTCGTTGCCGCATGGTCGGCACATCGTCGTCGAGCGGGTCCGCGATCCCCAGGAAGACACGGCGGAAGTGACCCTCGTCCTGCACCTGTCCTGGGGTGGAAGGCTCCTACGCCCGTTTGCCATGGCGATGGCCGCCGCCTGGGAACAGCGGTACGGCACCGTGGTCGACATTACGCAGGACGACGACGCCCTGATGTTGCGGGCGCCCCACGACATCGGCGTCGACGAGTTGCTCTCTCTCGTCGACGCCGACCGCATCGAAGAGCTCCTGCGCGATCGTCTGGAGTTTAGCGGCTTCTTCGGAGCTAGATTCCGCGAGAACGCGGGCCGGGCCCTGCTCCTGCCGCGGGCCGGATTCGACCGCCGCGTCCCCCTGTGGCTCAACCGCCAGAGATCAAAGAAGTTGCTGACGAGCGTCGCCGAGCACCGTGACTTCCCCATGGTCCTCGAGACTTGGCGGACCTGCCTCTTCGACGAGTTCGACCTGCAATCCCTCCGCGCGCGACTCGACGCCCTCGCGGCCGGAGGCATCCAGGTCAGCGAGTGCGTCACCTCTACTCCATCCCCGTTCGCGGCTGGCCTCACCTGGAACCTCACCAATCGCCTGATGTATGCCGACGACGCGGCCGAGGGTGGAGCGGCGAGTGGCGGATCCCTCCATCCCGATCTGCTCCGCGAGCTGGTCTACAACGCGGACCTGCGGCCGCGGGTCGAGCGGGCTCAGGTCCAGCGCCTCCAGGCCAAGCTGCAACGTACCTTCCCAGGCTATGCCCCCATGCAGGGTGGCGACCTGGTGGAGTGGGTCAAGGAGCGGCTGCTGATCCCGTGGCCGGAATGGCAGGCGCTCGTCGAAGCGGTGCAAAGGGATCACCCAACGGATGGGACGGAACCGGGGACGGAGCCGCACGGTGGGCTGTCGGTGGGACGGTTGCTACGGATCGAGAGGGCCGGATCCCCTGATGTTGGAACCGGCCAGGGGGGCACCCCCTTCGTCGTTGCCCTGGACACGTTGCCTCGGCTTCTTGCAACGCTCGGAGCCGCATCCAGCCCTCCGGCCGACCTCTCGGGCTGGGTCCTCACCGACCCTGGATCCACCGACCAGTCCCAGGTGGATCCGCAGGAGGTTTTGGCTCTCCTATCGACCGTCCAGAACGTCCAGAACTTCCAGAACGCCCAGAAGATGGATGGAGTTTCCGACGAAAACAGAGTCCAGGATGCCCGTCTGACCTTTCTGTCTCAATGGCTGCGCTTCTACGCCCCCGTCGAAGTGGCTGAAGTCGAGCGTAGTCTCCCCTGGTCGTCGGAGGCGCTGCGTCACTCTCTCGAGAGTCTCGTCGACGATGGCGTCGTCGTGGTCGACCGCCTGATCGAGGCCGCGACCGCTTCAGTGCCTTCACGGTCCTCAGTCCCCAACGCATCCTCGGTCTCCCAGGCGCCGTCTGACCTGCAAGTCTGTGACGTCGAGAACCTGGAACGACTGCTGCGATTGGCCCGGCGCGAACGACGCCCCCAGATCGAGGCGCTCCCGCTCGCCTCCTTGCCACTCTTTCTCGCCGTCCACCAGGGTGTGGTTCCCCGGAGCGACGGCCTCGAGGGTCTCCAGAACGCCCTCGACCACCTCTTCGGATACCCGGCCCCCGCCGGGGCCTGGGAGAGCGACCTCCTCCCCTGCCGACTCGATCCCTACTATCCGGCCTGGTTGGACAGTCTGATGCAGGATGGCGAGTTGATCTGGCGAGGCACCGGCCGCCAGCGCTTGACCTTTCTGTTCCGCTCGGACCTCGACCTGCTTCCGTCGTCCCCAAGGCCCTCCAGCCAGGACAATCAGGAGGACGAGGACGAGGACGAGGACGACAACCCGGAACCCTCCGATCGGCCAAGGGTGAGAATCGAGGCTACCGGGGACCCACTCATCGACACCCTCGAGTTCGACCGGCCCATGAGTCTGCGGGAATTGTCGCGGCGCACGGGACGCAGTACCGGTCCACTCTCCGAGGAGTTGTGGCAACTCGCGTGGCAGGGTGTAGCCACCAACGACACCTTCCTCGCGGTCCGCCGAGGCTTGGCTACCGGGTTCGCACCCGAGCCGACGCCAGAGAGAGCACCAACCGGCACCTCTCGCCCGCGATCGCGCGGTCGCTCATCGACCCGAGGACTTCGATCGCGCTGGGGAAGCACCCGTTCCTTCGCCGGTCGCTGGTCGCGCTTGCCGGCTGCCGACACCGCCCACGACGCCAACGATGCCGACCCTCTAGAACGGGAGGAGATTCAACGCGAACGAGCCCACCTCGTTCTGCAACGCTACGGCATCGTCTTTCGTGAGTTGCTGCAACGGGAGGCACCCGGTCTACGCTGGGGAGACCTGTTCCGCTCGCTCCGGTTGATGGAGCTGTCTGGCGAGATAGTATCCGGATACTTCTTCGAGGGAATTCCAGGACTGCAGTTTGCTACCCCATCGGCGGTGCGGCGTCTGCGCCGAGGCCTTCCAGAGGACCCGATCTACTGGATCTCCGCCCTCGATCCCTCATCTCCCGCGGCCCTGGGTCTGCCCCTCCCCTACGTTACGCCACGACGTTTGGCCGGCAACCACATGGTCTTCCATGGCAGTCGCCTCTGTCTCATCTCCGAACGTCGCGGCAAACGACTCGAGATCCTCGTTCCACCCGAGCATCCCCACCTGATCGACTACCTGGAACCTCTGCGGTCCCAACTCGGGCGATCGGTCGACGCGGTGACCTCGATCGAGGTCGAAGAGATCAATGGTGAAGGCGCAAGGCAGAGTCCGTACCGGCCCGTCCTGGCCCAGGAGTTCCAGCTCAGTTCTGGGGCAACTTCGCTGCGTCTGTGGCGTCGGCATGGATGACGGGGAGGCTCCCCGTCGTCCGTCTCAGTAGACCATCGATCGATCGCACCACGACATCCGCCGTCGCACCAAGGGCGGGACTAGCGGCGACGACCCTTCGCAGGGCAGCTCGATGCTCCAGACTCACCTCCTTGCGGGCGATCAAGATCATCGGTGGTCCGAGTCCCCCATCGGCAGCCTCCGCCTCGAAGGCAACCTCGAAGCCAGACATGTTGCCCATGAACAGATCGACGACCAAAAGCAGTGGCACGCCATGGCGAAGAAACTCCCGTGTCTCCTTGGCACTCCAGGCATGGGAGACAGAGTGCCCCAACCCCTGCAGGTAGTTCCCGAGTACCTGATGCACCTCGGTATCGTCGTCGACGATCAGGATCGAACCGCCCGCCTCGGGGTCCGGAATGAGCTCGCCCACCCGGCTACGGAGTCGATCCAGGTCCAGGGGTTCCGTGAAATAGGCCTCGGCCGAGAGACAGACTGCGGTCGAGTCGTCGGCGCCGGCGCAACAGATGACCACGGGGATGTCCTGTGCCGGTTCCAGTCGCTCGAGACCCTCGAGGACTCGCCAGCCGTCGAGTTCTTCCGACCGGCCCAACATCACCATCACCGCGGCTGGATGGCAGTTCCTCACCTGCCCAAGGACGGCATCCTGAGTCCGCGCCAAGAGCGCATGCCAGTGCGCTGCGGCCAAGGCGGGGGTCCATCGCTCCTCGGATTGGATACTGCCGTCGGCGACCACAATGGCCGAGGAACGAGCTTCCACGCTTCTCTCGCCTCCCGGCTGATACCGCGTTGGTAGCAACACTCTAAAGGTGCTACCAGCCCCCACCTCACTCTCGACCCAGACCCGACCGTCGTGCATGCGGACGAAGGCACGGACCAGAGTCAGCCCCAACCCTGTCCCCTCGAAGCGTCGGCCCACCGACTCGTCCACCTGGACGAACTCGGAGAAGATCCGCTCCTGATCCTCGAGCGAGATACCAATCCCCTCATCCCGCACCGCGACTTCGACCGACGGCTCGCCAAGCGCGGATGTCTTCACCCCCACTCGTTTGGCGGTCACCAGGACTCGCGACCCATTGGAAGAAAACTTCACCGCATTGGAGAGCAAGTTGTAAAAGACCTGCTTGATCTTGACCGGATCGACCTTGATTACGGGTAGGTTCTCCTCGAAGGCAAACTCGAGATCGATGCCTCGCTGCCCAGCGACGCCTCGCATCACCGCGCCGACCCCCTCGAGAAGCGACTGCAGGCTGATCGGTTCCGGCCGCATCTCCACCCGTCCCGCTTCCACCTTGGAGAGGTCCAGGATCTCATTGATCAACGCCAGCAGATGTTGGCCGGAGCCGTGGATATGTTCGAGGAAGCGAAGCTGTTTCTCGTCGAGACCGTCGGCCCGAGTGAGCAGTACCTCCGAAAAGCCAATGATGGAGTTCAAGGGAGTTCGCAATTCGTGACTCATGTTGGCGAGGAAACGACTCTTCTCCTGGGTGCGAAGCTCCGCCTGATCGCGCTCCTGCTCCCGCGCTTCCACCTTGGAGAGCATCTCGTTAAATCCGGAATAGAGCGCACCGACCTCGTCCTCCTGCGAATGCTCGAAGCGGAGTGAGTAGTCGCCGGTCAAGCTCACTCGCCGCATCGCCGAGGCGAGATCGAGAATCGGTTTGGAGATCGGTCCCTGGAGGTGAAACGCAGCAACGAGGGCAAGAATCACCACCACGACCAGGGCGATGAGCAGAATCAGGAGGTGCCGATGGATTCTAGCCTTCAGAGGATCCTTCGAAATACCCAGGACCACCGTGCCAAACCGTTCGCCCTGTGACGCCACCGGCTCGGTGACGCGGATCCCGTCGCGGCCAATCTCCACTCCCGGAATGAGGTTGGTGGGCATTGCAGTCATCTCTCCCCAGGAGGCAAAGAGCTCCCCCTCCGTATCGAAGACGAAGGCGGCCTCGACATGGGGAACCACTTCGAGCTTCTCGAGAGTTTCGGTCGCACTGACCGAGTCGTGAAATGCCAACGACGGGGCCACGTCGCTACTGATGACTCGAGCGAAGAGATGCGCACTCTCGATCGTCTCCCGCTGGAATCCGCGAACATCGCGGAACACGACGAAGGAGAAGGCCACTACCAACGACGAGACGGTGATCAACGCCACGATCCCGATCAACTGCTGTCGAATAGAGCGCCAACGCAAGAAACTCATGTCTCCGGCACCTCGGCTTCCAAGGGTCTCGCCAATCGTAGGAGTGCCGCAGTCAGTTCGAGGCGGCTCTCGGCGGCAGAGGCCTCGTTGACCTCGAAGCCAATCCGTCCCTCCTCGACAAAGAGGTTGATCATCACGCCGGCCTCGGCTAGCCCCGCAGTGTCGGCCACGGTGAGGATCGGCTTCCCTCGCACTGCTTCCAACGTCTCTTCCAGATCCTCGACCTCCAGCCTGCCGATGAACAGGACGTGGCAGGATCCGAACCCCTGCTGGGCATCGACGTAGAGGACCCGCGTCGGGTGTTGGTCCACAATTCGCCCTCGCGCCGCGTCAGGGAGGGTCTGGCGCAGAGGGCTCGAGCCGATGACGCAAAGAACAAAAGGCATCCCGTCCGCGGGTCGAGCTTCATCGGGCCAGCGTACGAAGCGACTGAAACGCTCGACGATCTCAGCCTTGAGAGCTGACACACTGACCCCAGCCTTCTGCGGGATCCGCGATCCCCGGAGCGCCACTGGCCGAGCCAGCACCGCGAGGAGAATCAGCCCCAGAGCGGCCCGTCGTCGACATCTCGAGAAAGTCATATCAGGTGCTGTCGATGCAACCCCCCCATTGCAGAGTTTCGCTGGATCATACCGCGCAGGCGACAGATCTCATCGGTTGGAACGCGAAGACGCCAGAAACCACAGTGATACACTTCACAGCAGCACAAAGCGGGAGGTAGGGGTGACGAGGACTCGTCAACGTAGAGGTTTCGCGCGAAGCCGAGGGGCTCTCTTCTGCGTCGTAGTGTGGCTCACCACAGCCTGGCCAAGCCAGGCCGATCAAGGGATCGAGGATCTTTCTCTCGAAGAACTCATGCGGGTGCGGGTCGCCACCGCGTCGGGAATCGAGAGCCGCCTCGACGAGGCGCCCGCTACCCTCATCGTCATCGATCGTCACCAGATCGCCCAGCGCGGCGTGTCCGATCTCTCGGAACTCCTTGCCGATCTTCCCGGGATGGACTTCGTTCGCCCGTTCGGTGCAACCTACCTGAAGAACTACTGGCGCGGCTTTCGTAACAACATCGGTGCTCCTTACCTCCTCTTGCTCGACGGCGTGGTACTCAACCATCTGTATTTCAATAGCGCCGACGTCATGATGGCGATTCCGCTGAGCAGCATCGAGCGGGTCGAAGTGGTCTATGGACCCGCGTCGTCGGTCTACGGTCCGAACGCCTTCATGGGCGTCATTCAGATCGTGACTCGTCGCGGCGAGGACTACGCCACGGCTCGCGGTGAGTTGGGCGAACACAGCCGGACCGGTTTCGACGGCGCGGCTTCGGGATCCGTCGGTCCATGGCGCTGGAGCCTAGCCGCCCGACGCGTCGAGGGCATCCTCGATCCGTCGACCGCCAACCGGACCACCTATACGCAAGAAGCACTCCTGCAGGATAGACGCCTGTGGGGCGGGTTCCTCGACGACTCGACGATCGCGGGGCGCTTCGAGTCGCCCGAGCGCTTCACCGGTATCGACCTACGCCTCGAGCGCGATGGACTCGAGGTAGCCGCCCACGGATTCCAAACGATGACGGGCTATGGCGTCGAGTACGCCCTCGATCAATCCCAGAATGACGCTCGGTGGATTCGCGATTCCGCGGCGGTTCATGCCCGCTACACCCGGGAGTGGACCCCACGGGTAACATCGATCTCCCTGGCGCGCTACCGCACCAGCGACGTGGATGATGGTTCGACTTTCGTCGAGGGCTTCGTAGTTGATGTTGCGGGAGAGCCCGAACGCCGTATCGATTTCTCCCGCTGGCGCGCCTCCAACCATAGCTTGCTGGTCCATCAGGACTTCAAGATCGACTGGAGCGATCGCCTCGCCCTCTCCGTCGGTACAAGCTACGAACGCAAGAGCCTACAGAAGGCGTATGAAGTGGCTTTTGGACCCAGCCTTCCCCCCGAGCAAGTGGTCCTGAACCAGTATCCGTTCCCTGATCGGAAGGACATCGCGGGGCCAGGCGACAACCGGACCCAGACCTCCGACTTCGGACTCTACGTACAATCCCAGTGGCGACAGAACGAACACCACACCTACCATCTCGGGCTGCGCCGGGACGACAACTCGGCCTACGGAAGCGAGGTCACCCTACGCGCAGGCTACGTCGGGTCGTGGGGTCCGTGGATCGCCAAGGTGCTCTACGGTGAGGCCTTCCAAGAGCCCAACCCCAGGGTGCTCTATGGGGGTTGGCGAGGTTCGGGTAGTGACCCCGAGCTGGCCCCTGAGCGTTCCCGGACCGCAGAAGCCTCCCTGAGCTACACCCGCCATAGAGTTCGCCACCATCTGAGCCTCTACTCGGTCGAGAACCACGACACCATCAACAACTTCTTCGACGGGGCGGCCAACTTGGGAGACCGTTCGGTTTTTGGCATGGACTACCACTTCGAGGCCCTTCCCGAGATCGAAGCACTCGATGAACTGCGCTTGTGGGGGTACTACACCCACCTCTTCGAGGCCGAGGAGGAGCACTACAGCCCAGACCGACATCTCCTCGGAAGTGTTGACATCGGCGACATCGCGCGCGATCAACTCACGCTTGGCATCACCGCTCAACGGTTGGCATGGACGTCGACGGTTTCGGCGCACTGGGTCGACCATCGCGCCACCGTCGCCAGCAATCCGGTGCGGTCGATCCCTTCCTACACCACCGCGAACCTCTATCTGAGGTATCGGCTGCCGTTCGCCCACGGCCTGGCGGTCGGCCTAAAGGCTACCAACCTCTTCGACGAGGAGATTTTCCATCCCGGAGTGCGTGAAGCCAGTGCCGGCGAAGCGCCCGGTGGCTTCGACTCACGAGGTCAATGGGTGGGCGCGGCCGGCTTCTACAACTCCCTGCTTCCGCAGCCCGGTCGGCAGCTCTCCTTCGTCGTCACCTTCGATCGCTGAGCGGCGCCTTCAGCACGGCTTCCGCGAGAATCTCTCCCAACCGCTCCAGCGTCTCGCTCCCCTCTTCGGCCGTCGCGGAGGCAGGGTCTCCAACGTAGGCACGAGGCGCCCCTAGTTCCTCAAAAGTGGCCTTTCCCTCGCGCATGGCCTCAGGCAGGGAGATCGGCAGAGGTGGTAGGTCACGCTGAACCTCCAGCCTCACCAGATGCGGCGATCGCGCCAACACCATCGAACCCTCATAGCGACCCGCGTGACAGGCTCCACTGCGAAACTCTTCGGTGAGCCGTTCGGCCAAAGAACGCCGAGTCACGTCGGGAAATACCAAGCGGCCGACACCATCTTCCAGTTGCCCAGCGGCGGCGTAGAGCGATCCAAGATGCTCGGGGTCGAAGTGTGAGTTGGCCCAGGCGACGCACGGAAACCCCTGTTTCCAGAGGCTCTCGACGATGTCGACCAGGAGAGCCGTTACCGTCTCGGAACGCACGGACAGCGTCCCAGCAAAGCCAGCGGCAAAGGGCGCAGAGGTGTAAACCAACGCGGGTAGGAGGACGACCTGTAGCCCCTCGGCCGCCAACCGTTCAGCCGCTCGCTCTGCCATGCCCTCGGCGAGGACGACATCGGTACAGAGCGGGAGATGAGGGCCATGAGCCTCGGTGGCTCCGATCGGCAGGATCGCGACGCAATCGGCGTCGGCGAGGTCTTCGACTTCGGGATAGGTAAGGTCCGCGAAACGATGAATCGGCATTCGAACCACGATATCAGGACTTGCCAAATTTCAGGACTTGTGCAGTATCCGGACCTGCACAACACAAGGATTCGCCCGAACCAATCTGTTCGAGTGCTGCCAAGGTGAACACCAAGGGAAAGACCGGAGGCAGCATGCCTCCGGCCTCGGCTTCCTCGGCCCTACGAGCGACTCGTCTTAGCGGGAACTCCCCTAGGACTTGCCAGAACTTCGGTCGTGGTGCCGATCCCTACGGTCTGACCGTCGGTCCTCGCCCATCTCCTGGAGCAGATCAAACTTGGCGGCCTGTTCCTCGGTCAATAGACTCCGAATCGACTCTTTGATCGACTCATGCTCGGCCTTCATCTCCTCACGGATGGCGCGAGCCTCCAGCATCAGGGTTCCAAGAGCCTCGGCATCGGGACTCTCAGCCGCCTCGAGTTCCCGGATCTGTCGGTGGATCTCTCGCGCCTCCTCACGGCGAGGCTCACCCTGTTCACGGGATGCTTCGAAGATCTCTTTTACCGCAGATCGCTGACTCTCACTCAGATCGAGCGCTTCGAGAGCGCGCATCCCGCGATGCCCCGCTCGCGAAGGACCGTGGTGTCCCCCCTCTCCCCCTCGCTCCGCGAAGGCGTGTCCGCCCCGGCGATGCTGAGAGTCGGGGTTGCCTCCCGTCTGGGCGACAGCGATTCCAGGGGCTAGGGCGAGGCAAGTAGCGGCGGTGGCGATCAAGACTCTTGGATGAATTTTCATCAGGACTCCTCGAGTTGTTGGAGGGTGATCGAAGCTCTCGGCTCGCTTTGGCGACTCGACGGCTCGCGTCACCTTCCGGGGTTTGATGTTCGAGGGGGTGATGGGTCCAGCCGCCCCCTCCTTCTTCATACAACCCTCGACGCCGAAGAATCCTGCGGCGGGTCTGGAGACCGACCTGTCGGCTGTCCGTCCGGATAGACCTGGATAGACCTTGACACCCCGCTCCACCCTTCGTAGGGTTGCCGCGTGACTCTCTCTCAACGCATCGCCGTCGTGACCGGTGGGGGCCGTGGCATCGGCGCTGCCACCGCGCGGACTCTCGCCGCCAACGGTGCATCGGTCGTGGTCTCGGCACGCTCGGTCGACGAGATCGAAGCGGTCGCCGAGGAGCTGCGCGAAGCCGGATCGCAAGCTATCGCGATCCCGTGTGACGTCACCAGTCCGGAACAGATCCTAGCCCTTCGCGATCGATGTACGGAAGCGTTCGGACGTCCCGCCGACATCCTCATCAACAATGCCGGCATCGCGGACTCCCGCCCCCTCAAGGCGGTTACAGTGGACTACTGGGACCACCTCTTCGCCGTCAATGTACGCAGCGTCATGTTGTGCACCCAGGCCTTTCTCCCCGCGATGACTGAGGCCGGTTGGGGGCGCATCGTCAACGTGGCCTCCATCGCCGGCAAGATGGGCGCCGCCTACATCGGCGCCTACTCGGCGACCAAGCATGCGGTGATCGGCTTCACTCGAAGTATTGCCTGCGAAGTCGCCACTCAGGGGGTGACGGTGAACGCTGTCTGTCCCGGCTACGTCGATACCGACATGACCGACAAGTCAGTCAAACGGATCACGGCCAAGACCGGCATCACCGTAGAGCAGGCGATGCAGCATCTCGAGAGCACCAGCCCCCAGCATCGCCTGATGACTGCCGAAGAGGTCGCTTTCGCCGTCCTCGGGCTGTGTCACGAGCTTGCCCGCGGTATCAATGGACAGTCGGTAATTATCGATGGCGGAGCGGTGCAGGCTTGAAGTCCGACGATGCTCGCCTGGAGACCATCGATCCTCCCGGCTGGAGCGCACCTCGGGGCTATTCGAACGGAGTCCTGGCGCCCGCCGGGGCCCAGATCCTATTCGTTGCGGGTCAGATCGGCTGGGACGGCGAACAGCGACTCGTCAGCGACGACCTCGTAGCCCAGTTTGAACAGGCGCTGCGCAATGTCCTGGCCGTGGTCAGCGCCGCCGACGGCTGGCCGGATCAGATCACCCGCATGACGATCTACGTCGACGACCGCCAGGCCTACCTCGACGCAACCCGAGAGATCGGTGCCGTCTATCGCCAGTTGATGGGAACTCACTACCCGGCGATGAGCTTGGTCGAGGTGAGTGCCCTGCTCGAGAGCGGCGCACGGGTCGAGATCGAGGCTACGGCGGCGATTTTCTGATGGCCATCGTTCCCAAGTCCTTCCTCTACTCCCTGGATGAGGAAACCGGCGTCGCGACGGTGACCCTCAATCGCCCCGAGCGGCTCAACGCACTGACCTTCGAAGTCTACGGCGAGTTGAGAGAGACCTTCCTCGCCCTCGACACCGAACCGGGCGTGCGGTCGATCCTCTTGACCGGCAGCGGCCAAGCGTTCTGCTCCGGTGGAGATGTCGAGGACATCATCGGCGAGCTTTTCGCCAACGACTACCGCGGACTGTTGGAGTTCACCCGCACCACCGGTGCCCTGATCCTCGCCATGATCCGCTGCCGTCGGCCGATCGTCGGCGCTCTAAACGGCACCGTGGCTGGAGCCGGAGCGGTCATCGCCAGCGCCTGCGACGTTCGGGTAGCGGCAGAGAGTGCCAAGATCGCCTACCTCTTCACCAAGGTCGGCCTCTCGGGCGCCGACATGGGTGCCTCCTGGCTGTTGCCGCGTATTATCGGTTTCGGGCGCGCGATGGAGCTACTCATGACCGGCGATTTCATCGACGCCCACGAGGCGCACCGAATCGGCCTCTACAACCTCGTGATCCCCGACGAGGCGCTTCGCATCGAGGCCCAGCGCTGGGCGGAGAAGCTCGCTCGCGGTCCGTCCTTCGGTCTCGAAGTCACCAAGAAGATGCTCTACCGCGAGGCGGCGATGGATCTCGAGAGCGCGATGGCCGGTGAGGTCGAGATTCAGGCCGCGTGTATGGAGGATCCCAACTTCCGCGAGGCCTACGAGGCTTTCCTCGCCAAGCGTCGACCCGAGTTCTCGTGAGCCCGTCGGCAACGGTTCCGACGACTTCTCCCTGGAACATCGGCTCGACCGAGCCGATTGCAGCCTTCCTCGAGCCCCGCCACTTCGAGTTGGCTGAAAAACTCACGGAGTTCACCCGGAGCGAATTGCTCTCCCTCGAGTTCCCCGAGGACGACCAGGCCGGCCGCCGCCAAGCACGAGAACTCCTCTCCCTCCTCGGCAAGGCGGGTCTCCTGCGCCATGTCGTCCTCCCGGAGCATGGCGGAGTGCCGACCGCGCCCGACTTTCGGGCTGCGTGCCTGATCCGGGAGACCCTGGCGGCCTTCTCCCCTCTCGCCGATGCCGTCTTCGCGTTGCAGGCGCTGGGGTCGCAGCCGATCGCCAACGCCGGTACCGAGGCCCAGAAGGCGACCTGGCTACCCCGAGTGGCGGCGGGTGAGGCGATGGCTGCCTTCGCTATGACCGAGCCCGAGGCGGGCAGCGACGTCGGCGGTATGTCTACCGAGGCCACAACCACCGCGGACGGCTTCGTACTCAACGGGACCAAGACCCTTATCTCCAATGCCGGTCTGGCCGACTTCTACTGCGTCCTCGCCCTGACCGACCCGAAGGCCGATCGCCAGCGCATCTCCTTCTTCCTCGTGCCGGCCGACACTCCGGGACTTCGCTTCGTCAGGCCACTGATAATGAGCGCTCCCCATCCCCTGGGAGAGATCTCCTTCGAAGGCTGTCGTCTGCCGTCCCACGCCCTTGTCGGCCCTCTGGGTTCCGGGCTTCGAACCGGTCTCGCGACTCTCGACCGCCTACGCCCCACCGTTGCCGCAGCGGCCGGGGGCATGGCCCAGCGGGCCTTGACCCTCGCCCTCGACCATGCCAAGACGCGACATCAGTTCGGTGCCCCCCTTGCCGAACTACCGATCATCCAGGACAAGTTGGCGCAGATGGCGATGGAGATCACCACGTCGCGGTTGATCACCTTCCGAGCGGCCTGGGAGGCAGACCGCGGCAAAGAGCGCATCACGGTCGAAGCCGCAATGGCCAAAGCTCATGCCACCGAGGCGGCTCAGCGCGTCGTCGACCAGGCGATCCAGATCCTCGGGGGGACCGGCGTGCTCGCCCATCACCCGATCGACCACCTCTATCGCTCGGTGCGAGCGCTACGGATCTACGAAGGGTCGACCGAGGTCCAGCACCTGGTTATCGCTCGTCATCTCCTGGCGGCTCGCTAGACACCTCCGGTTCCGGAGACGACGCGTCTGAGGGTACCTCGAGACCGGACTTCACTCCGGCCGAGTCCTTCCTTGTCAACAGGTCGTGGCTGACGACGACATGGGCCCAAGCGGCCTCCGCCCACGGCCGAACGATGAGATCCGCCGTTGCCAGCTCGGATCCCGCTTCCGACTCGCGGCAGATACCGGACCAGTTGGTGAGGCCGCCGTACTCTTCGAAACTGACGGTGAAGCTCAAGGCCACTCCGTAGTGGTCACCTTCGCTTCCCTCCTCGAACCTCCGATTGACGAACCCGGTGAGCGGGAAGTGCCGTTCGGGAAGCGACGCCGCCTGGTAGCTCCCCACGACGAGTCCCGTCCCGGCGGCTACGCTGTCGAAGTTGACGGTAGCGCCGATATTGGTGATCCACGCTCCGGTCAGGTCGTCACAGTTTGGACTTCCTTCGGCCAGAAGCGGCTCGGGATTCCACAGGGTAAGAAGAACTGATAGAAGAATGACGGCAAGGGTCTGAATTAGGATTCTCAAAAGTCTCTCTCCGGTTGGTCCGCAAGTTCCCGATGGGGAATGAGTAGGTCGTTGGGTTGGATATGTGGAACATTGAAGCGACTGACGTCAGCCCCCTTCTCCACCCCGGCGATCGTCTGATCCTCGGCCCACTGCCACATCGACCAGCGCTCCCAACCTTCGGGCAACCGAGGTTCCTCTACGTCGTACTCCGCCACCCACAGGGGATACTCGCCAAAACCCGTACCAATATGCTCGTTCCAGAAGTTTGGCGAGGTGTAGATGATCGGCTTCACTCCCAGCTCGGCCTCGACGATCTCGAGAAACTTGCGAACGCGATCCGCGAGACCCTTTGAAGTCCCATGACCGAGGAGCTCGATGTCGACAACCGGTGCGAGGTCACCCGCTTCGTGGTGCACCTTGTCGAGGAAGAAGTGCGCCTGCTCCTCGGGATCATCTTCGGTGACGTAAAAGTGGTATGCGCCGCGTGCCAAGCCGGCATCCTTCAATGCGGCCCAGTACTCGTCGAACCGCTCGTCGACCAGGTCGACTCCCTCCGTCGCCTTGACGTAGGCAAAGGCATAGCCACCGGAATGGACCTGAGACCAATCCACGGCGCCACTGTGATGCGACACATCGATACCGGTTGGCGGCTCATCCGCGGCCCAAGCCAGCGGGATGCCGGTGAAGGAGGCAACGATCAGCACCAGAGCTAGCCCCTCGAGTCGGGCCCACCGTTTGCTGCCCCATCCCATCCCATGCCACCTATTCGATCGTCTCATCTGCAACCCTCCCTCGTCTCACAAGACTACAGCAGACCGATGACTTCCGGCCATCCGTCGCCATGACGGCTCTAACAGATCGCGGCCGGCCCGGCCCAGTTGAGGCAGTCCCCTTCACACAGTCCTCTCATGGCAGCTCTCTCGAGCCTGTCCTGTCAGAGATGTCCTCTCAAAGCAGTTCTCGCTGACATAATCTCCGACCATGAAGGATCATCGACCTTGAGAGTCGCCATTCTCGGAGGAGGCCCCGCTGGCCTCTACACCAGCATCCTGCTGCAGCAGTCCGTTCCGAAGGCCGAAATCACCGTCTATGAGCGCAATCGCGCCGACGACACCTTCGGCTGGGGCGTCGTCTTCTCGGACGAAACCCTCGGAGCCTTCGAGGTCGCAGATCCGGAGTCCTTCGCCAAGATCACCGCCGGGTTTCGATACTGGCAGGACATCGAGACCTACTTTCGAGGGGAGTGTACGGTTTCGACCGGACACGGGTTTGCCGCTCTCTCCCGCAAAGAACTGCTCCTCATCCTGCAGGATCGTGCCCGCAGTCTCGGCGTCAATCTCGAGTTCGAACACGAAGTCGGCAATGCGGAGGAGCTTCTCGATCGAGACCTCGTGGTGGCCGCAGACGGAGTCAACAGCATGGTGCGCCGTCACTTTACCGAGACTTTCAAGCCGCGTCTCGATTGGCGCCGGTGCCGCTTCACCTGGCTGGGCACGACCAAACCCCTAACCGCCTTCACCTTCATTTTTCTGGAGACCGACTTCGGCCTCTTCCAAGTCCACGCCTACCCGTTCAGCGAATCGCTCTCCACCTGGATCGTCGAATGCCACGAGGATGTCTGGCGACGCGCCGGTCTGGACAGGGTTGAAGAAGCGGAAACGGTGGCCTTCTGTGAAGACCTCTGTGCCGAGTTTCTCGACGGTCACCGCTTGCTCAGCAATCGCTCGCTGTGGCGCTCCTTTCCTACCGTACAGTGTGAGACTTGGAGGCATCAGAACCTGATCCTGCTCGGGGATGCGGCTCACACCGCGCACTTCTCGGTCGGATCCGGTACCAAGCTGGCCATGGAGGACGCGATCGAACTGGTGGCCGCTTTCGAGCGTCAGGGGACGGGAGACGTCGCCGCGGCCCTCGAGGACTACGAAAACGCCCGATGGGTCGACGTAGTCAAGGTTCAGAAGGCAGCCCAAACCAGCCTGGAGTGGTTCGAGAACTCAGCGCGCTATCAGGTCCAGACGCCCCTGCGCCACGCCTTCAACTTGATGACCCGTTCCAAGCGGATCACCTACGACAACCTCCGCGAGCGCGATCCCAGCCTGGTCGTTCGAGTCGACGAAGCCTTTCGGCGCGAGGAGAGTCCGACGCCATCGAGTCCCAGCCCGGGCCCCGCCTCTCTCAAGGCGCCGCCGCCGATGTTCACGCCGTTCCGACTGCGCGATCTCGAGCTGCACAACCGCATCGTTGTCAGTCCCATGTGCCAGTACTCAGCCGAGGAGGGACTCCCGGGCGACTGGCATCTCGTACACCTCGGCGCCATGGCTCAAGGTGGAGCCGGACTGGTGCTCACGGAAATGACCGACGTGACCGCCGAGGGACGGATCACCCCGGGATGCGCCGGTCTATACACCACGGAGCATCGCGATGCGTGGAAGCGGATCGTCGAGTTCGTCCATCACAACACCCCCGCCGCCATCGGCATCCAACTCGCTCATGCCGGGCGCAAGGGCTCGGTTTGCCATCCCTGGAGCGGCGCCGACACTCCGCTCACCGCCGAGCAGGGAGCGTGGACGACCCTGGCGCCTTCGGCCATTCCCCTCGAAGCGACCTGGCCCGCTCCCCGCGAGATGTCACGCCAAGACATGGAAGACGTGATTGCAGCCTTCGTCCGCGCCACCGAGTGGTCGGAAACGGCTGGATTCGACTTGATCGAGCTTCACATGGCGCATGGCTACCTCCTGTCGAGCTTTCTCTCCCCGCTCTCCAACCAGCGAACCGACGACTACGGTGGCTCCCTGGAGAACCGACAGCGTTTTCCGTTGGAGGTCTTCTCCGCGATGAGAGCCATCTGGCCCCAGCACAAGCCGATGTCGACCCGCCTCACCGCCTCGGATTGGATGGCGGACGGGAGCGGTACCACGCCGGAGGAAACGGTAGCCACCGCGCGCGCCCTGAAGGCGGCCGGCTGCGACGTCATCGACGTCTCGTCGGGTGGCAACTCCCCCGCCTCCGAGGTGTCCTATGGGCGCATGTACCAGGTCCCTTTTGCCGAGCGCGTGCGGTACGAAGCCGACGTTCCGGTGATGGCCGTCGGCGCGATCCTCGGCGCGGACCACGCCAACACCGTGCTCGCCGCCGGTCGGGCCGACCTCGTCGCCATGGCTCGACCCCACCTTCACAATCCCTACCTCACCAAGCACGCCGCCGAGTTCTACGAGGTCTGGGATCAACCTTGGCCCGGACAGTATCAACC
>JAIOJS010000151.1 GCA_019911795.1 Thermoanaerobaculia bacterium
CGCTGAACTATTACTACTTCGGTTACGTCCTCGTTGCGGCCCTGGTGCACCTGACCGGGACCCTGCCCGAGATCGCCTTCAACCTGGCGCTACCGTCCTTCTTCGCCTTTGCGGTGGCTGCGGTGTTTAGTGCGAGCAGCGGTCTCGGCTTGGGACTCCGGCGACAGCGGGGTGAGACGACCGGTTCGAGCTCGGGTCTTGGCTACGGTGCTCTCGGCTGCCTATTCGTCCTCGTTCTCGGGAACCTCGGTACGGCCCGGCTTCTTCTCAGCCGCTGGTTTGGATCCGTTGGTTCCTTCCCCATCGGCCAGTGGTTCTGGGCGCCTTCTCGAGTGATCGGCCATCCGATCGGGGAGGCCGAGCCGATCACAGAGTTTCCCGCGTTCTCATTCCTCTTCGGCGATCTTCACGCCCATCTGATGGCGTTGCCGTACGCCATCGCGCTGCTTGCCCTGGTCGTCGCTCGCGTCCGATGGACGGGCGACGAGAGGGTTGCCGGTCGCTGGGCTGTTCTCGGGTGGCTCGCACTGCTCGTCGGGTTCCTCGGGGCCGCGAACACGTGGGATGTTCCTCTCGGGCTGGCGCTGGTCGGTATCGGGCTGGCCGCCTCTCAGGGCCCAATCCTGTCGGGGGTTCGGTCTCGAGTCCTGGTCACCCTTTTCGGCGTCGGCTCCGTCGGTGTCCTCGGCTATCTGTTGTACCTGCCGTTCCACCTTCGCTGGGCCCGCGGGTACGGAGGGGTGACGCTGTGGGGAGGATCATCGACTTCACTCCTCGACTATCTCACCGCCCACGGTCTCTTCCTCTCCCTCGGTGTCCTCTTCCTCTTGTGGGGTCGGACTCGGCGAGAACGACAGGGGCTGGCGAGGGTCGCTCGCTTGCTTTTCGATCCCAGGACTCCCCTGCGGAAGACCCGCCGGCGCTTGGGTTCCGTGCTGGGCTCGGCGAGCCGAGTGGATGGGGTGATGGTGCTCGTGGTCGGCGGGGTTGCCCTTCTGGGCGCCCTGGCTGGGCTCGGCCATCCGGCACTGGCCGTTGGCTTGGCCGTGGGAGTTCTGCTGCTGGCTCGCTGCCATGGACAGTTGGTCCCGGTCGAGGTTGTGTTTTATGGCATTCTGGCCCTTGGCGGGGCCCTGACGGTCGTTCCCGAGATCGTCGTCTTGAAGAACGACGTGGGGCGAATGAACACCGTCTTCAAGCTGGGCTTCGAGGCTTGGTGGTTGTTGGGGATCGCCGGCGCGGTCGCCGTGGTGGAACTGCTGCGCCGGGCTCGGCGGCGCGGCGCGAGGATCCGGTCGTCTTGGATCGTCGCCGTCCTTCTCCTCGGTCTGCTCTATCCGATCGTGGCGGTGCCCGACCGTATTCGCGACCGTTTTGCCGGCTCCTCCTATCGAGGACTGAACGGACTGGCCTATCTCGAGGAGGCCACCTACTCCGACCCCAGGGGCGCACCGATTCTCCTGCGCTGGGACCTCGAGGCCATCGAATGGTTGCGCCGCGAAGTGGAGGGCACTCCGGTGATCGCCGAGTCGCCGGAACTCGAGTATGGCTGGGGTTCCCGAATCAGCTCGGCGACCGGGCTCCCCACGGTCGTCGGCTGGATCGCACACCAACGTCAGCAGAGGATCGCCGTCGGCCTCGACCTAGCCGGCCAGAGAGCGAGGGATCTGGCCCGCCTCTACCGGACCACCGATCTCCACGAGGCGGCACGACTCCTCGATCGTTACGACATCGAGTTCCTCATCCTCGGCCGCCTCGAGCGACTCTCGTACCCGGGAGCGGGTCTCGAGAAGTTCGAGGAAGCCGGGCCGCTGTGGACCGTGGCGTTTGCTAACCGCGAGACCAAGATTCTCCACATCGATCTCGAAAAGGCCCGAGGCTGGGGCCACCGCACCCGGAACTCCGGTCCGCCTAGGGTTAGCACTAGCACTAGCACTGGCACTGGCACTAGCGATTCGGCCCGCGATTGACCACGGAGGGTTGGTGGATCGTGACCTCTTCTCCCAGGTCCATCCATCGGTCGACCAGCTCGACGCCCTGCATGAAGCAGTGATCCTGGTTGGATACTTCGTACTTCCAGGCCCCGAAGCGTCCCCGGGAGTACACCTCGTGGCGCTCTAGCTCGGGTAGTAGCTCCTGGAGAACCGCGTCGCGCCCGACGAAGGGGGTGGGGTACCCGAAACTCTCGCGGTGATGCCAGAACGAGACGACCTCACTCTCCTCGGTCGTCAGGCCATCCTCTTCCAGGGCCCGAAGCGTCCAGCTGCGAAGGGTCGCCGGGTCGACCGGCCGCCAGTTCGTCTCACAGACCTCGGCCATCAGCGACCAGCACGTCGCGTCGGGTACGTGGCTGGGTGAGTAGTTCGAGAAGACCGTCACCCGGTAGTAGGGGCTGTTGGATCCCGGGAAGTACATCCAGGAAGTGTGTCGCAGGGACTCGGGAGGCTTGCCACGGAGCCCGACACCGAGGATGTGCACGGCGCTGCTCACGAGTTGGGCCGACGTCTCCAGAGCCCGGTCGGGAAGCCCGTCGCACCGTCGGCACAGACGGTCGAGCGGCATCGACGAGACGAGTCGGTCCCAGGACAATCGGCGGCCATCCGCTAGCCGCACCTGGCGAGCGTTCAGATCGATGCGCTTCACCGTTGCGCCGAGCTCCAGCACTTCGTCGGGAAGGCGTTCGGCCACCGCCGACCAGAGCGACCCGGTGCCTCCGGTGCGCGGGAACCGGAAGGTGCGGTTCGGTCCCCAGGTGTCGAGGTCTCGATCCTCACGGATGGCGGCCCGAATCGCCTCGAGGTCCGGTCTCGCCACTCGATCTCCCATCCATCCAGTACCGAGCCTTTCGAGCGGATAGCCCCAGACCTTCTCGTTGTAGGGAATCAGAAAGAGTTCAGCGATTCCGTCCCCGAAGACGCTCCGAATCCACTCCGCGAAGGTTGCGCTCTGGGGCAGTGGGCGATCGGCGGCCTCCTCGAGACGCGCCAAGCAGAGGTCGCGGTCCGCCGGCTCCAGGCGGTGCAGGTTGAGCTGGAACGGGAACGGGATCCAGCGGTCGCTCATCCGGATCCTCGAGACCCGTTGGTGCTCGAACCATCCGCCGGGCAGGACGCGGTCGAGGAGTTCGTCGAAACGCGTGTAGTGGCTGTGGTGCACGTGGCCACCGATATCCCAGGTGAAACCCGCCGGGTCGACGTGACTCGCGGCGAGGCCACCGACGGCTCCACGGGACTCCAGGACGCGGACGGTGGGGTAGCCGAGTTCGGTCAGCCGCGTGGCAACTCCCAGTCCGGTGGGACCGGCTCCGATCACCAAGATCTGCCCGAGGTCCTTCATGCTCCTGAATCCTCGGGAGTCTTCGCCGCAGAAAGGGCCACCCCGAGAGTCTCCTTGAAAGCGCGTAGGACTCCCCCGAACAGCTTCCGGCCGACGAGCGCGGATCGCCGCTGGCGATAGGCCACCGGTATCTCGAGCACCCGCAGGTGATGGCGCAGGGCAAGCCCGCAGAGGGCCACGTTCGGGGCGTACAGCGACTTCGGAAGCTGCGACAGGAGAGGGCCTAGTTCTGTCGCTCGCCAGAGACGGAAGGGCGAGTTGACGTCGCAAACCCCGCGTCCAAAGAACACGCCGATCACCCCGCGAGCCACTCGCGAAACGCCCCTCCGCAGCCGGGAAGCGTGCCCGGTTCGACGCCCGAGCAGCAGGTCATAGTCCGCCCGGTCCCTCCAGAGCCGAGCGAATTCCGCGGGTGGAATCTCGGCGTCTCCGTCTGCCTGAAAGATCCAGTCGATCGGGCTGGCTACCAGCTCCCGGTAGCCACGCAGTACGGTCGGGCCGTGTCCGCGATTGTGCTGTCGATGGAGTTGGAGTCGCGGCTCTCGCGCGGCCACCTCGAGGGCGATGGCGGGGGTTTCGTCGCGCGACCCGTCGTCGTAGAGGTGGATCTCGAAGTCGATCTCGAGTTGGTCCAGTATATCGATCCATTCTTCGAGGGTCTGGGCAATGACCGCCGCCTCGTCAAAGGCGGGGAGGACGAGCCCGAGGGTTTCCGTGCGGTGGGGATACGGTGTCTCCCTCATGCCACTCCGCAACGGGCCTCGAGAACGATGTGCACGAACTTCCCAGAGGGATCCGCGCTGTCTCCTTGGCGCGGGCGATCGACTCGCTCGACCCACTTTCGTAACCAACCGAGCCCGCTCGGTGTCGTCGACTGATCAGTTGGACGGGAGCGATCGAGGGCTCGACGCCAGGAGGCGGGTAGCCATCTCCGCTCGAGGAGGTGCCGACCCAGCCCGTAGACCAGAAAGTGATGAAATGGCAGACAACGACGGGTCGATCCCTCGATCCGTTGGACGTCAAAACCGGCCTGCTCGACCCGCTCCACGAGTTCTGCCGGTCGGTAGAGTCGCCGATGGCCGAACCAGATACCGACGTACGACCCAGTGCGGAGCGGCCGAGCGCCCAGCCAGGTTCGGATCCTTGCCACCGGATCCCACCAGAACGGATAGTCGGCGTGGGGAACCGACAGCACCAACACCCCTTCGGGACGCAGCAGACGACGCACCTCCCGTAGGGCAGCCAGATCGTCTTCGAGGTGTTCGATCAGTTCGCCCAGCACGATCTTGTCGAAGATCGCGTCGGCGAAGGGAGTCTGCAAGGCATCGCCCACCGCTAGCCGTGCCTCGGTAACGGCAGATCCGGCCTGCAACGTACGACTCAGGCTGAGATCGACGCCGATCGGCACAACCCCGAGACGGTGTAGAACGGCGAGGAAGGAACCGAGTCCGCAGCCGAGGTCGAGGATCCGATCCGAGGGCGACGGCGCGAGGAACTCCAGCAGCTGAAGCAACCGACGTCGGTAGGCTGGATCGGGGTCGTAGGGGACCGCAGCCTCCAGCGCGGAGGGCAGCGTCACTTTTCGGCCCCGGCTCTCGAATGGCGATAGAACAGTCGCTCGTAGGCGTCGATCGAGCGTTCGAGGGAGAACAGCGACTCGATCTCGTGCCGCGGGCGAACGAATCGAGGACGGTCGCCCAGTACCTTGGCGATCGAGGCCGCGAGATCCTGGGCATCTCCGGGGAGGGCGAGGCATCCCATCCCCGTGGTCTTGACGGGTACCCTGCCACCGGGCACGTCGGTGGCCACCACCGGGGTTCCGCAGAGCATCGCCTCGACCTGCGCCAAGCCGAAACACTCGGTATCGCTCGGTAGCACCAGGACGTCACTGGCACCGTAAACGTCCGCAAGCTCCTGCCGGTCCTCGATGAGGCCGAGGAACTGCAGGCGATCGCGGTACCTGTCGACGAGATCGCGGTGCTGTGCCCAGGTGTTCTCGTAGCGAATTTCATGCTCGCCGGCAAAGATGATCCGTCCCCCTGGAACCCCGTCGTCGAGCCGATCCAGAGCACGGATCAGCAGGTCGGGCCGTTTCTCACGCACAAAACGGCCCGAAAAGAGGATCCTCGGGCCTGACTCGGCATCCCACTCCGCTCTCAACTGGGCGACGCGCTCTGGCCGAGGGAGCGGGATGTCGACCGGCGGCTGGATAACCTGCACACGCTGTCGGTAGGGAGCCAACAGCGTCGAGTGCGATCCGTAGTCCTCGCTGTAGGCCACGAGCTGGCGGACTCGTCGGGCCATCGAGTGTTGCAGCGAGCCCATGGCTGCGCCGATGACGCGATTGACGAGACCGGGTGGAAGGGTGAGGTCACCATGGTGGGTCGCGACGCAGGGGACTCCCGCCCACCCGGCGAGACGGCAAGCGAGCGACGCCTCCATCATCGGCGAGTGAAGGCTGACGACGTCATGCGACCGTACCAGTCGCCAGAAGGCCAACGGATAGCTGGGCATCACCATCCCACGGCTGATGCGAATGGGGGACCACAGCCGAACCACTCGGACTCCCGCGGCTGTCTCTGACCGAGGCAGCGTTTCAGAATACCGCGACGTGAGGATGGTGACCTGGTGGCCACGTTGCGCGAGCTCCTCCGCCAAGAGCTGTACGTGCCTCGTCAGACCGGTGCAGTGTGGCCGGTAGTAAAGCAGGCAGATCAGGATGCGAAGGGGCACGAGCCAGCACAATATACTACCGAGCCAGAGTCACTCGGAATCACCGCGGATCGGTTTTTGGACCGAAAGCGCTGGCTCACGCCACGACACAACGATCTATGTTCGGATCTCGCATCGCCTACTACCTGAGGTCGCTCCCTACCTTGGCCCGTGGAGTGACCAACTGGTGGATCTTGCCCTGGCTCCCCTTTGCCAATCGCTCAATGACGGTGGAGCTTCGGAGCGGCCTTCGCTTTCTGGTTCGTGGCCCGCTCGATCTGTGGATCCTCAAGGAGGTGGTTCTTGACCGAGACTACGAGGTCCACGGAGTGGCGCCGCTCGACGGCTGGAGGATCATCGATGTCGGAGCAGGGTTGGGTAGCTTTTCTGTGCTCACTGCGATCGAGTGTCCGCGAAGTGAGATCCTGGCTGTCGAACCCGACCCTGGCAGTTTCGAGCTACTGACCAAGAACCTCACGCTCAATCAGATCGGCACCGTATCTACCCTCTGCGCTGCTCTCGCCCCGCGCTCCGGAACCCGTATGCTGCGATCGGCCCGACACTCGGCGCTCGCGTCGACCACCGAAATAACGCTCGGCCAGGACTCGAGATCCGCGCCGCTGGTGGGGAGGGAGGTCGACTCGCTAACCCTGGCCAATCTGATGGACGCTGCCGGCTTCGAACAGTGCGAGCTTCTCAAGATGGACTGCGAAGGAGACGAGTTCGAGATCCTTATCGAGACCAGAACACAGGACCTGGAGAGGGTCGAGCGTCTCTGCCTCGAGTATCACGACGGGGCAGGGGGCCACCATCATCAAGAGCTCGTCGATCGATTGGAGCGTGTTGGTTTCGAGGTTCGAGTCTGGCCTAACCGGGCCCATACGAAGCTCGGCTTCCTCTATGCGAAGCGTATCGTCCGCGAGTAGGTGCCGGAGTAGGCGCCCGAGCCTTTGGGTGACGACCGGCGAGAATCGGTCTTCGACCTTCCGGGGTTGGTGCCACGCGTCTGACCAAGCCTCGGAGCCTCCCAGCCAAGTGGGTGCCCCAGGGTTATTCCCTC
>JAIOJS010000152.1 GCA_019911795.1 Thermoanaerobaculia bacterium
GAAACTCGACGGCCCGCGCGGCCCGCTGAAGGCCCTGCTGTTTGGCGTAGGATGGGTCACCTTCAACCTCCACAAAAGCTCCGGCGTAGCCTTGCCGCGCCTTTCTGTATTCGGTCTGACTCGTATTCAGGCGCTCTCGTACGGCCAGGTCCACGACCAGTTCATTCCTCCGTTCCATGGGTTCGAAGAACGTCGAGTTCATCGGGCGAAGCGAGATATCTCCAAAGGCGAGGCACTTCTCGAGCTGCAGACAAGCAATTGGAACCACAGCTGTGAAACTCTTAATCGTTGGCTCTACAGCGGCGGCCAGGTATGGAACTAGCATCTCGGTTGTCGTTCCCTCGAGCCGTTCTGAGAACCACTCGATCGCAAGGCTCCGCACGCGTTGGCGAGTTGTTAAGGAGCTGAAGGGCTGGGCACCGCTGATCCGGCCGACGAGCTTCTCGAATCGTGCACAGCCTTCGCCGCGCAGTGTGAACGCCTTGGTGCCTGCCTTCGGATGGAAGACAAGCTCCGAGGCTTCCGCCGAGTACGGATCGAAGAGACCGAGATGATTGATGCTGAGAGTGTTCTCGGGGGTGAGGTGCGCAGCGACGAACGAGTCCGGCTCAAAGCGGGGCTTGGCACCCCGGAGGTTCTCGGGAGCGACCTCCTCGAACTCTCTAAACAACGACTCGGCAAGCTCGTTGTAGCGCTCTTCCGCTCTAGAGTCCAGGACAATCTTCATGGGTCGCTCACCAATCCTATTGGCCCAATGCGTTTCATCCGATCCACTCGAAACATCCTGACATTCTCCCTCTCCTCACACCAAGCAATAACCACCCAAGGCGGATAGATCCTCAATCCCAACGGATTGATCACCCTCCGGCTCTTCTTCCCATCCTCATTTACATAGTCGATCTCTAACCGCCTCTTCGCCTTCGCGGCTTTCCGAATCACCGCCAGATCGACGTTCGGCTTCGGCGCATTCCAAGGCAGCTTCGCCTTGAACCGCTTGTCTTCAAACGTCGGATGAAGCTCGCGGGGTAGGGCATCGCCGATCTCACCGAGCGTGGAAGTAGCCGCAGTGGCCTGTTGTCGGACCGGGCTTTCATGGCGGTCGCCTCGTCGTCGGTGAACCACCAAGGAGTGGAGTAGTCGCGTAGCCGGTGGCCGACGCCACGCTCGGCCTCGATGGGTACTCCCACACCCTCAAGATCTTGGATACAGCGCCGCACTATCATCGGCGACCACTCGACTCTTCGGCGATTTCCGCGATGGTAGTGAACGAGGGGTGCTTCAATCCAGGTAAGCCTACCGATCCGGCACCACCTCAAGAACAGCATTAACACTAGTAGGCACCCCAGCCTGAACCCGAATCGACCGATTCCACTTCACAAACCCCCGGCTCGAGATCTCCAGCAAATGCGCCCCAGGGAGCATCTTGAAGCCCGGAAGTGGAGTGTTCCCCACGAAGGCCCCGTCTACATACACATCCGCACCCGCTGGTTCGGAGTCAATCTTGACCGGCACAAGCTCAGCTTCGGTGCGTTCTGATGGCCTAGCTACTGGCGGTGGCGGCGCGGTGTTGTCTTGAATAACAACATCCGGCACCGGTTGCAGATTCGGCCGAGAGAGATCCGGATCGGATTCAGAGAGGCACATGAAGTGCACTTCGGCTCTCGGGAAATTCCCCAGCAAGTAAGGAGGCTTCGACTCACTGGTGCCGATGACCTTCAGCTCCTTCTTCTTGCTCGCACAATAGCGTTGTGCCTCTGACATCGCGTCTGCCTTTAGCGTGCCGAGCCCCGAGAAACCGGTGGCTGCCTGTCTCGACACCATGAAGGTATCGGGACCCACGGTTTGGACACCTGAGTTGGAAGCGCAGCCAGCGAGCAGAATGCTGCTTCCGAGTAGGACCAGGGCGACGTTGGTGCGCATCATTGACCCAATCTCCTATTGGTTGAGAATAGAAGAGATTGTGCCACAGATGCTTCGACTCCGCGTAGGAGAGCCGGTCGATCGTGGTGTTCGGAGAACTTGTCCTCTTTCAGAATTCTGATCGTGGTTCCTCAAACTATTCGGCTGACACCTCTCGCCGCCAGCGGAGGCACAGGAAGGTGGGCGGTCCCGGCGGAAACGGGTTGCCGCTGCCGCCCGGCAACGGGTTCGAGCTATCGCGTGCCACGAGGTAAGAGTGCGAGATCGCAAGACTGTTTCGCGCAACTTGAGCCCCTAGAGCAGTAGAACCTCGTGCTCCTCTTCTCCATGTTGAGCCATTCGCCCAAGTGTCGTCCGCGTCGACAACTAGGTGATCCTGTCTACTGGTATCCCGTGGAGCCGACGAATTTCACCGCCTACCATCAGCGCGAACACTTGCTTGGCGTGGAATCTCCACCATTCTCCGGATTGGCGTTCCCGCGTCGCAAGAACACCTCTGCCGTTCCAGTCATTGATCTGCCGACCTGAGATGTTTGCGGGTCGGAAGCTGATTTTCTTGTCCCGTGCCCTGCCCTGTTGGCGGGAAGCGAACACAACGGTTCACTTTGATGGTCCCGGGGGGCTCGCTTCCTGTGGCTGTCGGAATTAAAGCCGTCAGGATTCGTCTAGCGTGCTTCTACTGAAGGAGATTCGGCAAACTGAAGCACCGAGACGATGATCAATGCAGTCTTCGCTGAGTCCTTGATACCGTAGGCCCTGCGCATCTGGCCGTGAAGCATGGCGTGGCGGGAGAAGTAGTCCTCGTCCTCAAACTTTGCCGGATCGACTTGGGCTTGTACAGAGCCGACTTGGTTGAGGAAGAGTTGGCCAACACAGTCTGGCTGCTGCAGTCGCCTCGGATCCTTGATGCCAAGGAGAGGCTTCTCTCGCTTCTGCCTGTCACGGCCCTTCGATGAGAAGTCAGCGCGGTTCCCGTAAACGGCTCGCACCAGCTCGTCCACGAGGGGAAGGCCAACGAGTGTAGCTGCCGTGTGCTCAGCCCCATGAAGAAGTCTCCAGAAAAGGCGCAGCCGATCCGCCGTGTAATGGGCAACTCCTCTAGAGGTAAGAGACTTGATGGCTGGCTCGATGTCCTTCTGAAGGGTGCTCGCGTAGTCCACCATTCTGCGGTCTACACCGGCTAGATCCCCACTATCCAAGTAGTCAGCGAGTTCGTGGTATAGCGACACTGGGTCGTGTCCCGAGAGATACCAACCTCTTTTCGGCAACTCCTCAGCGACCATCTCAATCCTGTTTTGGCTCTCGGAGACTTTCTGGTGGGCAAGCTGAATCTGTTTCGCTACTCGGGCCGTCCAGTTCTTGAACCCTTGCTCCACCACGAGGGCGTGTTCCGCAAGCAAGGCGGCACCCTTGAGTTGCATCTCCATCATGTCTTTCATGTAACGCTCCCTTCGATCGGTTCCCCGGTCTTCGCCTCAGTCGATGGTCTTTTGGGCAAATGGGTCTCTGGATCCGTGTGATCCGCGTCGCCGGTAAATACGAGCGACTCAAATTGAAGCGCGAATCGTTTGATTTAGGAAATGGAGTCACTGCGTCGGTAACTCATAGGATTTGGCTTAGAGGGAAGAGACCTGGATCGCCGCATCTACAGTGATGAGCCTCGTAGGCTGGTCTGGTGGGCTAGTTCGTCATTGTGGCTCGGGGGCCCGTGAGAGCGGAGAATGGCCTCTAGGATAAAACGGAGTGCTCAACCGCCTAGGGCTGGTTGACTTACGGGAATTGTAGTGCTGCCCCAGCATGGGGAACTTGCTCCGAAGATGGGGCGCGCCACACTCGCACGACCACCCAGGAATCGCTCCTTCGGTCCGCGCGAAGCGCGCGGCCCGAACGACCGTTCCCATACGCTTTCGCCAAATTCCCGCCTACAGCGGGCATTTGGCGGAAGCGCATGGGAATCGAACCCACCCCGGATACCGTAACCAGCACCCGACAACGGTTTTGAAGACCGCAGGAGGCACCAGCCCCCGAGCGCTTCCACCCCAATTCTACCGAAACTAACAAGTCTCGCGTTCCCTTGGGAACGCGGACGCTCCCCCCCGCGCCCGCGCGGCCCTCTCCCGCCTCAGCTCCCATCCTCGCCTCCGCCTCATCCCAACAGCTCCCCACACCCCGATTTGACGCCGCCCCCCACTCCCGCGATGATTCCGACAACTTCCCCGTTTTCAAATCCGTAGATCCAAGAAACTACGCGAAGGAGCGACCCATGTCGGCCACCGATTCCGCCACCAAGCCCAACAAGAGCTTCATGAACCGCTTCCTCGACCTAGTCGAGATGGCGGGCAACCGATTACCCGACCCGGCAATGCTCTTCCTCATCCTAATGTTCGTAACCTGGGGCTTGTCGGCACTACTCGCCCCGGTAGCCTTCTCCGAAGTCCACCCAGCCACCGGTGAGCCGATCCGAATCATCAACCAGCTCTCCGGCGTCTCCCTCGCCGGCTTCCTCGCCAACATGGTAAAGACCTTCACCGGCTTCCACCCCTTGGGAGTCGTGTTGGTCGCCCTCCTCGGCGTCGGCGTAGCGGAGCACACGGGCTTCATCAACGCTGGACTGAAGTGGATGCTGGGCTTCACCCATCCGCGCCTGCTAACTCCGGTATTGATCCTGGTCGCCGTCGTCAGCCACACCGCTGCCGACGCTGGGTACGTGCTGGTGATACCCCTCGGAGGGGTCATCTTCTACGCGGCGGGACGGCATCCGCTCGCGGGAATCGCGGCCGCCTTCGCCGGAGTCTCGGGAGGCTTCTCGGCGAACTTCATCCCGTCTGGAATCGATCCCCTGTTGCAGGGACTGACCCAGGCGGGCGCCCAGATCGTCGAGCCGGGGCTTCAGATCAATCCGCTGTGCAACTGGGCGTTCACCTCGGCCTCGACGATTCTCGTGGTGCTCGTCGGCTGGTGGCTGACGGACCGGGTGGTCGAGCCGCGGCTCGCCGGTACCAAGGTCGACGGCGATCCCGCGGACATGCCGGCGATGGATCCGCTGACGGCCCCCGAGCGCCGTGGTTTCTACGCAGGGACTGCCGCCCTCCTCATCTGCCTCGGAATCCTCATCGCGGTGACCCTGCCGGTCGACTCGCCGCTGCGCTCTCCGGACGGCGAGATCACGGCGTTTGCCGCTCCCCTGATGCAGTCGATCGTGCCGCTGATCTTCATCTTCTTCCTCATCCCGGGCGTCGTGCACGGTCTGGTGGCGGGCACGGTGAAGAGCTCCAAGGACATCGTCGACGGGATGTCGTCGGCGATGGGGACGATGGCTTACTACCTGGTGATGGCGTTCTTCGCGGCGCAGTTCATCGCCGCCTTTGCTCAATCGAACGTGGGCGTGTTGCTCGCGGTGAAGGGCGCCAACTTCCTGAAGGATGCGGGCGCTTCGGGTCAGGTCACGATCGTCGGGATCGTGCTGCTGACGGCGGTGGTCAATCTGTTCGTCGGTTCGGCTTCGGCGAAATGGGCTCTGCTCGCGCCGATCTTCGTGCCAATGCTGATGGCGCTGGGCTACTCGCCGGAGCTGACCCAGGCCGCCTATCGCGTGGGCGATTCGACCACCAACATCATCACCCCCTTGATGCCGTACTTCCCGCTCGTCGTGGTCTTCGCTCAGCGCTACGTGAAGAAGACAGGGATCGGCACGATCGCGGCGATGATGCTGCCGTACTCGATCACGCTCCTCATCACGTGGACGCTCTTCCTGCTCGCCTATTGGGCGTTTGGATTGCCCTTGGGTCTCCAGGCTGGCTACGTTTACCCAGCAGGCTAACGGTCTAGCGGACCGCAACGCTGGAATCGACAGCGTCTGGCCGGCCCTCTTGGTCGATGCCGGCGTTGCGGTCGCTCGGAATACCCCCAGTATGACTCGCTCGCGCGCCTTAGCCTCGACCAAGATGGCTCACCCAGTCACTATCAATTCCAGCGTCGCGGTCCACTAGCCCGCGGGTCTGGCCGGCTGTCCAATCGTCGGCGTGCCGCCCTAGCCGCCGGTCCAGTTGACCAGGGGCAGGATCTCGCAGGCATCCCCCGCCTCGCGGGCTTCGGAGTGCGCCTTGATGCGGACGAGGGCGGTACCGCGGCCGAACGCGGCGAGGTCGTGCGAGCCCTTAGGACGTAGAGGGTGGACCAGGATCTCGCCGCGACGGAAGGCGATCGAGGCGGGGAGGAAGCGGTCCCGGGCCTTGGCCTCGGGGAGGCGAGCGGTCAGGGTCGCGCGCAGCGCGCCCTGCCAGAAGGCGTCGTCGATGCCCATCATGCGGCGGATGGCGGGACGGGCGAAGAGCCAGAAGCACGCCATCACCGAGGCGGGATTGCCCGGTAGGCCGAGGATCAGGGTGCGGTCGGTCTTGGCCGCGACCATCGGCTTGCCGGGCTGCACCGCGACGGAGCGGAAGAGGAAGGACGCTCCCAGCGCTTCGAGCGCTCCCTCGACGTAGTCGAAGACGCCCATCGATACGCCGCCGCCGAGGAGCAGGATGTCGTAGTCGAGGCCCTTGGCGATCAGGGTGCGAAGGCCCTCGGGGTTGTCGGGCGCGATCCCCAGGGAGGTTGCCTCGAGGCCGAGTGACTGCACCGCGGCGGTCAGGAAGGTCGTGTGACTGTCGCGAAGTTGGCCGGGTTCCGGTTCCTGCTCGGGCGCGACGACCTCGTCGCCGGTGGTGAGGATGGCGATACGTGGCCGGCCGACCACGCTGACATCGACGATGCCGTGGGTGGCGAGGAGGGCCAACGTTCCCGGGTTGAGTTGGGTACGGGGTGAGAGGAGAGAATCTCCCTCCGCGTGGACCTCAGCTCGGCGGCGGATGTGAGCGCCACTCTCGGGCAGCTGCTTCACGACCACCATCTCGTCGCCGCCGTCGGTGAGCTCGACCGGCACGACCCGGTCGGCGCCGTGCGGCACCGGAGCCCCGGTCATGATGCGGAAGGTCTCGCCCGCGTCGAGCACATCCCCGGGCGGCTCCCCGGCCGCGATGGTTCCACGCACCGGCAACGGCCGGTCGGTGGGCGCCGGACCGGCGAGGGCGTAGCCGTCCATCGCCGAGACGTCGGCGAAGGGCACGTCCACCGTGGCCCGGACCTCCTCGGTGAGCATTCGCCCGGCGGCGAGGTGGCGTGGGACCCTTTCCACGGGGCGTGGGGAGCAGTGGGGGGCGAGGAGTTGCCAAGCGTCTTCGGGGAGGAGCATAAGGGACGCAATGCTATACTGCCTCGGTTGCGTCCGTACGGCCAACCATCCCCACCATGGCAATCGCATCCGAGAAGAAACACCAGTATCGTGGGGACCTATCCCGCACTGCGTTGCCGGAGATGTTGCACACCATCTACCTCCATCGGGTCCCCGGGGTGATCGAGGCTACGCGGAACGACGTCGAAAAGCGGATCTTCCTGCGCGATGGAGCGGTGATTCACGCATCGTCGAGCGATCCTCAGGACCGCCTCGGACGCTACCTCCTCCGTGCCGGCGTGATCACTGAGGAGGAGTTCAAGGTCACCATGGCGGAGCGCCGCGAGTCGCTGCAGCGCTACGGCGAGATGCTGGTGGAGCGCGATGTGATGACCCCGGCTGCCCTCTACGAGGCGATCCAGGAGCAGATGCGCGGCATCGTCTGGAGTCTGTTCTCGTGGAGTCAGGGGCAGGTGAGCTTCTCGATCGGGCCGTTCGAGGACAACGAGATGATCCGCATCCACCTGCCCATGCGGCAGGTCGTCTTGCAGGGGATCAAGCGGGCGCCGGACGCCAAGGCACTGGTGGCTCGGCTCGGTCGCAAGGACACCATCTTCGAGCCCACCTGGGCGACGGAGACCCTGATCGAGACGGCACTGAATGCGGAAGAACTCACCCTGCTGCGGATGGTCAACGGCAAGCGCACGCTCTACGAACTGTGCACCACGGGTCCGTTCGCGCCGGCCGAGAACGCCCGCATGATCTACGCCTTCCACGTACTGCGCTTGATGAAGCGGCAGCAGGTCGCACCGGGTTCCGGCGGCATCAAGATCCGCCTGAAGGCCTGACCTTGCACTACGATGTGTCCCACGGTTGCGAGTCTTACGGCTCGCGACTCGGAGCCTTAGGCTCGCCCCTGATTCTGTAGGAAGCGGCTATTAGGCCGCGGTTTTTTGGAAGATTGTCAAGGAGAACCGATCGATGCCCATTTACGAATATAAGTGTCAGAGCTGCGGCGAACGCCTCGAAGAGCTTCAGGGGATCAACGACCCTCACCTCACCGTGTGCCCAAAATGCGGCGGAGAGCTCAAGCGGATGGTGTCGGCGCCGGCTTTTCAGTTCAAGGGAAGCGGCTGGTACGTGACCGATTACGCCAAGTCCGGCGCTGAAGGCAAGGGCAAGGGGGGCGGCTCTTCCGAAAGTTCTGAGGGGTCGTCGAGTTCCAGCGGTGACTCGCAAGGTAAGTCAGACAGCAAGTCAGAGGGCAAGTCAGACAGCAAGTCGGAGGGTAAGTCGAGTGGCAAGGAGAGCGGCGGCTCGGGGAGCGCCTCGGGGGACAAGTCGTCGTCTGGGTCCGGATCCGGATCCGGATCCGGATCCTCAGACTCGAAGTCGTAGCGCTAGCGCCCTCGGGGTTGACGAGACGCAGTCCTCTGACCTGGTCCGTTATGCCTGGTCCTCGAGACCGGAACCCACCTGAGGACGCAGCCGTCCCACCGAGGGGACGCAAAACCCGAGGCTTCTCCGCGGCGTATAGTGGAACCATGGGCACATTCCTTGCTTCGGACCCCGACGTGCACTCTCATCGTCGTTCCCGCGTTCGCCTCGCTCCTCTCTCCGCTCTCCTCCTTCTGCTGGCCGCCGCCCTCGCGGGACCGCTGTGGGCCAAGAGCGACCCTCTCACCTGGTCGCCGGAGCAGCAGGCGTTCTGGTTCGATGGCCCCGCCTGGCTGATGCCTTCGGCCGACAGGGACGCTTTCGCCGCTCTCGATGACGAGGAGCGGGATCGGGCCATGGCCGACTTCCTCGAAGGGTCGGGGGTGGATGCCGAGGTCTTCGCGACGGCGATCGAGCGCCGACGGGAGCTGATGTTCGACGGGGATCTCTCCTCCCTCGACGAGCGAGGCAAACTCCTTTTCCTGAACGGCGCGCCGAGTCGGCGCCAGGTGATCGACTGTGCCGAGGCCTTCAAGCCGTTGGAGATCTGGCGCTACGGAGCGAGCGATCCGTTGATCCTCTACAAGCCGGACGCGAACTCGGTGTACCGACTCTGGCTGCCGCTGGAATCGAAGAAGGTGCTCTACACCCAGGAACTCGAGTTCTGGCTCGAGGAGTGGGAGATCTTCAAGGGCCGAATTCGCGGCAAGCGGATCGATCGGTTGCTCTGTCCGGAGGCTGAGCTGGTGGATACCGTCACCGGGATCGACGGGTTGGTCGGGAGCAAGAAGGACAAGACCGACAAGCAGCCCTTGAGCAAGGACCTGCTGAAGTGGCTCGATCCACCGACGGACCTCGCCGCATGGGCGCAGCGGGCGCAGTCGGCAAAGATTGCTCCGGCCGTTGATGCGTTACCGATACCGGAAGTCTCGGAGCACTTTCCGCAGCGCGCCGGCCTGCGCATGCGCACCCAGATCTTCGTCACCCTGCCCGGCGACTCGGCGATCGTCCCTTTCGTCGACGGTGAGCACTCCGAACTGAGGCTCTCGGTGGAGGGCGTCGTGGAGAGCGGCGACGAGGTGTTCGACCGCTTTCGACTGCGCTACGTCATGGAGCCTCCCGCCGAAGGCGTGCCGGTGCTCCTCGCCGTCCAGCGCGACCTGCGCCCCGGCAAGCGGGTGCGAGTGCGACTGCGCATCTTCGACGAGGTCGGCGAGGGCGAGACCACGACCGTCTTCTCCTTCGAGGTGCCGCGGGAGCCCGATCCCCTGGAGGCAGAACTCGCCGCGGTCGCGATGGCGCCCAACACGAAGCTCGATCAGCAGCTCGAGACCGGACCCAACGGTCTGGTGTTGCTGGTACCGCCGCGCGAGATCGTCTTCGGCAACCTGCGGGCGCAGGCGGTGGTACGGGGTGAACGGATCGACCGGGTGACCTTCCTCGTCGACGACAAACCGCAGCTCACCAAGCGGGCCGAACCGTGGGCGGTCGATCTCATCATCCCCAACATTCCTCGCGAACTGACCGTGTCGGCGCAGGGCTTCGATGCTGAAGGCGAGCTGGTCGCCGAGGACGAGGTCGTGCTCAACCAGCCCCGAGGGGAGCTGTCGGTGCAGGTCGTCGAGCCGCCCCGCGGCGCCAGCCCCCGTGGTAATTTCCTGGCCCGAGCTCGGGTCGTGGTCCCCGAAGGGCGCCGGGTGGAGCGTCTCGAATTCCAAGTCAACAACGAAGTGGTCGCGACGGTAACGGTTCCCCCTTGGGAGACCCGCCTCACCATGCCGGATACGGGGGAGCTCGCCTATCTGACCGCGGTGGCTTACCTCGATGACGAGAGTCGGGCCGAGGATGTTCGCTTCCTCAACGCCCCCTACGAGATGAGTGAGGTCGACGTGCAACTGGTCGAGCTGTACACCACGGTCCTCGGACGGGGTGGCGGCATCGTCCGTGACCTCGACGTCGGCGACTTCGTCGTCAAAGAGGACGGACGGGAGCAGACCGTCGAGAAGTTCGAGTTGGTGACGGACCTCCCCCTGACGGTCGGGATCACCATGGACACCTCGGGCTCGATGATCGCCTCCCTCGGCGAAGCCCAGCGCGCCGCGGTGGAGTTTCTCGAGAGGGTGGTGGATCCCCAGGACCAGTGCTTTGCGGTGGGCTTCAGCGACGAGCCGCATCTGATCATGCCGCGGACCCAGGATGTCGGCGCGGTGGCGCTGACTCTCGAGGGCCTACGCGCCAATGGTTGGACGGCCCTCCACGATGCGGTGGTCTTCTCCCTGTACTACTTCAGCGACGTTCATGGACGGCGCGTTCTCGTTCTGCTCTCCGATGGAGACGATACCGACAGTCGCCTCGAGTATGCGGACGTTCTGGAGTACGCGCGGCAGAGTTCGGTCGTCATCTACACCATCGGACTCAAGAACGAGTCACTCGATACCAAGGCGCGTCGCAAGCTCGCGCAGCTCGCCGAGGAAACGGGAGGACGGAGCTTCCTGATCGACCGCGCCGAAGAGCTCTCGGCGGTGTACTCGCAGATCGAGGAGGAGCTGCGGAGCCAGTACCTGATCGCCTACAACTCGGACAGCAAGAGTCCGATCGGGACGTATCGCCTGATCGAGGTCGACGTCAAGAAGCGCGGCAACCGGGCGCGGAC
>JAIOJS010000153.1 GCA_019911795.1 Thermoanaerobaculia bacterium
TGACGCGGGTTGAAGAGGCCGACGAGGGAGGCACGATGGGTGAAGCCGTCTTGGGCGCGATGGGAGACGTGGCGGAGTCGGGCCGATTCGCCGTCGCCGTCCCAGGAGTTCCGGCGGCTTGGGGTGCGCTGGAACTCTCACCGACGGCGCGGGAAGGCTTCTGCTTGCGCCCGTCCCGGTCGGTTGCGCCGGGCTCGGAAGCCGTTTCCTCCCCGCGAGCGCGCTTCGCCTCGTCGGTGCGAATCCGAAGTGCCTCTTCTGCGGCGGCCTGTTCCTCCGCAGCTCGAATCTGTTGGGAGGTGAGTTTCACGGTGGCTTGGTCGATCACCCCGCCGAAATCGTCAGGCTTCACCGACTGGTCAGCCTCTCCCGGACCCCGTAGGCGGGACTGAGCTGCCTTGAGGACGGCAAGCGCCTCCTGGTTGTCGGGATCGATGGCCAAGGCCTTCTCGATGGCGGCCACCGTGGCCGGCAGCTCCCCCTTCTGGAGGTGTCGCCGGCCCTCTCCGATACTTGCCGCGACTTCTCGCTCGAGCTTCTCCCGTCGCAACTCTCGCACTCGTTGCTGTAGCTCGACGAACGGACCTCCACCATGTTGAGTCTCGGCGGCCTTGAGTGCGGTAAAAGCGGCTTCGAGATGGCCTTCCCTGATCAGCTCTTGGACCCGCTTCAGAATATCCCCTACCCGCTTATCGACCGAGCGCTTCTCTTCGACCGCCTCGGCCAATTGATCGAGTTCGACGTTTTCCGGGTCGAGTCGGCGGAGTGCCGCGAGGGCCTGGGAGGCTGGGTCGACCGAGTCGCTTGCCAGCGCCTCGCGTACGGCGGCGACATGAGTCGCGACCTCCTTCTCGCGGGCGGACCGGACTTCAGCCCCGAGGGTAGCCAACTCCGGATGGTCTCCGTAGTGGCGCTCTAGGGCCTCGAGAAGGCGCAGGGCGCGGCCAAAATCCTTCTGCCCAGCGAGCTCGCGCAGCTCTTTCGCCTTGTTCGCCAGCTCACTATCGCGCGCGGTGTTGGCCTCCTTCTCGACGGCTTCGACTCGTAGAAAGAGGCGGGCTAGCTGGTCACTGGTAAAGCCCTCGCGCTCGGCGTCGGCCAGGAGGACGCGGGCCTGCGCCGACTCCCCCGCTGTTAGGGCCGATTCCACCTCCGACGTCAGCGCGGTTAGACGCTCGTCGTTGAGTTGCTTGGATACCTCGGCGAGGAGGGTGGAGGCCTCGGCGTGTTTGGGGGTCTCGGCGAGGAACAATCGCAGCGCTTCCTGGGCCGCGGCCGGGTCCCCTTCGGACAGGAGCTGTCGCGCCCAGGTGACCACGCGGGTGCCGGGGTCGACTTGGTCGGTCGGTTCTTCGGCCTCGATCTCGATCTCGGTCGGAAACTGTCCCGAAGCGACATCCTCGTCGTCGACCAGGGCTTGCCCGAGGGATGTGAGCCCGCCCTTTCCGGTGGTCAAGATGTTGGTCGTACCGCCCGACATCTTGTCGCTCTCCCGACGCATCGCTGCTTGGACTCGGTTGAGACTGCGGATTACCTCGCCGAACGATCCAAAGCGCTCTCCCGGATCCTTTCTCAAACAACGTTCGACGACGTCTGCGAGTTCCGGCGGGCACTCGGGCCAAAGCTCGTTCATCGGAGTCGGCGCTTCGTTGAGCAGCTGATAGAACAACTTCGAGATGGTGTTCCCGGTGTAGGGGCGCTCGCCGCTGAGCAACTCGTAGGCGGTCACCCCAAACGAAAAAATATCGGCCCGGTGGTCTACTTCGGCGCCACGGATCTGTTCGGGAGGAAGGTAGGCGGCGGTTCCGACGGTCATGCCCGTACGGGTCAGGTGGCTGGCGACGTTGGCCAGCTTTGCGATACCAAAATCCAGGATCTTTGCCGAGGCGTCGTCGAGGACCCGAATATTGCCAGGCTTGATGTCGCGGTGGATCACGCCCTTGGTGTGAGCGTGCTCGAGTCCCTTGGCAACATCGAGAAGAATCTCCAGTCGCCGATCGCTGGACAACACCGTCCGACGGGCGATGATCGTGTCGAGGTCGTGCCCCGACAGAAACTCCTGGACCAGGTAAGGAACCTCGTCATGGACCCCGAAGTCGTGCACCGTGACGATATGTCGATGCTGCAACTTGCCGGCGATCTCCGCCTCGCGGTAGAAGCGTTCCCTAAGTTCCTTGGCTTCCGAGGTGCAAGTCTTGATCGCTACGCGTCGTTTGAGGAAGGGGTCGAGTCCCTCGTAGACGACTCCAAAGCCTCCCTCACCGATCTGTCGGACGATGTCGTACTTACCGATTTTGTCCATGAGAAACAGCAGCCTACCACGATGCGGGCTGGTTGAGATGGGTGAAGTGCCGCCTCGCCACGGCCACTGGAGACGTCATGAACCGAAGGACCGGAGGTCAAACCCCAAGCGGCCAAAGAGTTGGTAGGTCTGAGCCAGGGGGAGTCCCACGACGTTGCTGTAGCTTCCTCGGATTTCGGTGACGAAGAGGGCAGCGCGCCCTTGGATGGCGTACGCGCCCGCCTTGCCCCGGGTCTCAGTTGATCCGACATAGGTGGCGATCTCGTCCTCGCTGAGGTTGGAGAAGACGACGTCGGTTGTCACGACCACCGACTCGAGCCGATCACTGTCTACGTCGAACAGCGCGACACCACTCGCCACTTGGTGGGTTTCGCCCGAGAGAAGTCGGAGCATCCTGGCTGCGTCCTCGTCGTCGTCCGGCTTTCCAAAGGCTTGGCCCTGGTGGATCACGACGGTATCGGCCGCCAATCGAAGCTCGCCCGGCCGGAAGTCAGTTCGTGCCTTCTCGACCGCCAGGCGACGGACCAGATCGAGCGGCCTCTCGTTAGGACGGGGGTTCTCGTCGACGTCCGCCGCACGGATCGTCGGCTCGACGCCGACCACCGCCAAGAGCTCGCGCCGCCTCGGTGAGGAAGAGGCGAGGATGAGCTGTGGACCAAGAACTCCTTCGCTCAAGGGTAGTAGCCTCGAAGGGTACGGGCTGAATGTCCGGGCTTGTCGACGTTGACCTCGATCTCGCGATAGTGGTCCGGATCCGTGTCACCGAGATTGGACTGATACGCAAGCAGATACTGCGACCGCAACTCCCGCTCGATCTTGTTGTAGACGCCCTGAAGCTCGCGAGCGCTCTCGATGAAGAAGTAGCGTCCACCCGTTTCATAAGCCAGACGCTGCAGCGCCATGCGGGCCATCTCGTTGTTGGACGGCAGATTCAACCCTATCGGATAGATCGACACACCGGCATGTCGTGCGAAGTCGAGGACCTCCTCGAAGGCGTAGCGGCTGGCAGAGTCCTCGCCGTCCGAGATCACCACCAACATCCTCTTCCCCTGCACGCCGCTGAAGTAGTAGAGGGCGTAGATCAAGCTGTCATAGAGGGCGGTGTCACCTTCGACCACGAGGTTCGCCAGCCCGCCGGCGAGCCGTTCGATCTTGCTGGTGAAGCGCACCTCGAGCTTCGGCTGATCGTTGAAGGTAATGACGCTGGCGCGGTCGCGAGGGGTCAGGAGCTTCTCGAAGAAGCCGAGAGCGGCCTGTTCAGCGTCGTCGATCACGGGCAGCATCGAGGTCGAAGTGTCGAGCAGGATGCCGGCGTGGATCGGGAGGTCGTCCATCCACTCGAAGCGGAGGATCTGCTGCGACTCGCCCTCCTCGAGGATCTCGAAGTCGGATTGCGCCAGGCCTTCGATGGGGCGACCCCGCCGGTCGACGACGGTGGTGTAGAGCTCTACCAATTGGACGTCGACTTCATCGACCTCTCCGGGGGCGTGGAGGAAGGCGATGTCCTCCGCTGTTCCCCCTTCAGCGAGGTAGGCCACGGCGCGCACGTAGGAGACGTCGCGGTCGGAGACGGCGTTCAACGGCTGTACGAAGGGCGCCTGATAGAGCGTCGCCAGGAGGGTCTCGTCCATGAAGATCTCGAGCCTGTCCAAGCGTTCTCCGTCGGGGACCTCGACCACGGCGCGAGCTCGTAGCGGAGTACCCGCGGGTCGATTGGCCCGCGGCTCGACGAGGCGGACGGCAAAGCGATGGGGCCCGGCGTTGAGCGCGGTCTCGTCGCTGGCCAGAGCCTCTCCCTGGGCATCGAGGGCAACGGCGCGCACGGTGTGGACCAAGGGAGCCCTTCCGAGATCGAGTTCGACCTCGAAGGGTGGGTTCTTCTTGGAGAGGACCGGCTTGTCGTCGAGCTCGAAACGAACCCGGGCCACCGCGCTCCCCTTGACCACGGCGTGGACTCGGACAAGGCCGGTGGTCAGATCCTTGGGGACAGGGCCGAGGGTCACCAGGACTTCGTCGTCAACTTCATCACCCATCTCGCTATCGGAGGCTGGAGCGAGCGCGTCGCTGAACCCAGTGGAGGACGCGATCGATCGAACCTCGGGTCCGCGGTTTCCCGGCCGCACGACCGGTACCACCAAGTCTCTTTCCTGGCGGAAGAAGGTACCGCCATTGAGGTCCTCGACCTTGACGATGAGGTCGTAAGAGCCGGGGCGGAGGTAGCGTTCGACGAGGACCGGGATCGAGTCTCCCTCGAGCACGTCGGCAGGAAGATCGAAGCGGTAGCGGAAATGGTCGAAGAGCTGTCCTTGACGCAGGACCTCGCCGTCGACGAGGAAGGCGAAGGTGGGACGCTCGCCCGCGTCACCGGTCACCGCCGCCGCCTTGGGCACGGTCACCAGGCCCTGAACTACGGTGCGACTCTGGTGACGACTGGGGAAGCTGATCGCCAGCTGCGCGGGCAGCGCGCCGGCGTTCTCGGGGAGGTCGGTGCTGCGAGCCGAGAAGGAGGAAACCCACTCGGCATTGGGATGGAGAACCTTGGCCAGGCGCTTCTCGATCTCCGACCATCGGTGGGCGCCCAGCAAGTGATCGGCCAACTCGCTGCCCCGGAGACAGCCTTCGCTGATGGCCACGGCCGCCAGGCGCACATCGGTGGGAGCCGAGAAAACGAACAGAGAGTCGAGCCCGCGTACCGGATCCCAGAGTTGGTAGATGCCGCCGCGATCTCCACCCGGCTGGACGAAGACCAGGGTGAAGCCACTGCCGACCAAATAGTTCCCTTGATACGACCATACTTCGAGGGGATCGAGGAGACCACTGCAACGACCCTCGAAGCGGGCGTCGGGGGGACCAAACAACCGGACCAAGGGTGCGCGTGCGTCGTCGGGATCGAACGCTTCGGCCACCTCAGCGTTCGCCTCCCAACGTTCGTAGAGCTCATTACGAGCGGTGGCGGGATACGGATCGCGGGCCTCCCAGAAGCGTTCGATGAAGGCCTCGCGTTGGTAGTCGCGACGGAGGGCGAGAAACGCCGCACGCTCCTCCTCTCCCAGCAATAGCTTCACTTCCCCGAGCCAGGCGCGGTGCACCGCGGAGAGGGCAGCAGCGCCGGGTGGTATGGACTCGGGTGATGGGGACTCGGTTGGCGGTGGGTCGGTGGGTGGAGATTGCGACTCCGACGGTCCCCCGTCGGCGCCGAGCGGCGCTCCACCGAGAGTGATGAGGAGAACCCCGACCCACTGCCACCATCGTCGCTTCATGACGCCCAGTCTAACGCTCTCCCGAGGGTGGGAGGCAGTCAAGGTAGGAAGAATCCATCAGGGGTAGTAGCCGCGGATTGTCTCCGCCTTCATCCCCGAGGGCGTGGCCACCAGGTCGATGGTTCGGAACTCATCGCTATGGCTCGAGTTGGTGGACTGGTAGGCGATCAGATACTGCGAGCGCAGTTCCTCCTCGATCTGCTTGTAGATCGCCGCCAGCGCGGATGCGTCGTCGACGAAGAAGCTCTGGCCGCCGGTCTCCTCGGCGAGTTTGCTCAGTTTGCGCCGAGCGTCGAACTCGCGCTTCGAGAAGCCGATCCCGATGGTGTAGATGGTCACCCCGGCGCGACGGGTGAAGTCAAGAGTCTCTTGAAAGTCAAACTTGGAACTCTCGTCCTTGCCGTCGGAGATCACCAACAGGGCGCGTTGCCCCTTGATGCCGTTGAAGTAGTACAGGGCGAACACGACGCTGTCGTAGAGAGCTGTCCCCCGTTCGGCCTTGAGACCAGCGAGTCCGCCTCCCAGGGACACGATCCGGTTGGTGAACTTCTGAGCGAGGAACGGTCGGTCGTTGAAAGTGATCAGGGCGGCGCGGTCCCGCGAGGAGATCGTCTCCTGGAAGAAGCCGAGGGCAGCGCGCTGAGCTTCGGGGAGATTCTCCGCCATCGAAGCCGAGACATCGAGCAGGATGGTGGCGTGGAAGGGCAGATCGTCCACCTTGTCGAAGCGGGAGATGGTTTGCGGAACCCCGTCCTCGACGACCTTGAAGTCCCCTTCGGTCAGACCCTCGACGGGACGTCCGTCGCGGTTGCGCACGGTCGCGAACAGCTCGACGAACTGGACGTCTATCTCCTCGAGACCTTCTGGGGCATTGACGACAACCTGGGAATCGGTGCTATTGCCATCGATAAGATAGGCAACGGCGCGGGTGTAGACGAGCATGTCGGGCTCTGGGAGGACGATCGGCTGCTCGAAGGGAGGTTGGTACAGGGTCGCCACCAGGTCTTGGTCGAGGTAGAACTCGACTCGCTCGACGGCCTGGCCCTCTGGGACCTCGACGACCGCGTGAGCGCGGAAGCTCTCGTGGTACTTCTCTCCGGGACGCGGGGAGTCGAGGCGTACCGCAAAGCGGTGAGCGCTGGCATTGATGAGAATCTCGTCGTAGGCGACGACGTCTCCGTTGGCGTTGTGAGCGGTTGCGGCGAGGAGTTGAGACTTTGGTAGCCGCCCCAGATCGAGATCGACGCTGAACGGCGGCTTCCTCTTGTCGAGTATCGGCTTGCCATCGAGGGAGAAGACGACGTTCTGGATCCCGGACCCGGTGGTCAGCGTGTCGAAGCGAACGTGGCCGAGTTGCATCTCACCCATCGGCTCTAGGATCTCGAGCGTGTTGTCGTGCTGGGAGATCGCGCGGTTGGCCTCCTCGAGCAGGCGGGCGGTTTCGGGATCGCTGGGGGGAGGTGGCTGGGTGGCCACGGCGGGAACGTCGAGCGTCAGGTCGGCGCGAAAGAACTGCTCGCGATTCAGGTCTTCCAATCGAAGGATGAGGCGATAGGACCCGGGACGCAACTGACGCTGAAAGAGGATCGGGATCGTCGGCGCCGCCGAGCCCTCGGTCGGCGTCACGTCGTCGGGGAAGTCGAACTTGTAGCGGAAGCGATCGAACAAGCCCTCGTCGTGGAGTACTTCACCGGTCAGCAGCAGATTTCGCGAGCGCGATCCCGCCAGTTCGGCGAGTCCCAGGTCGTCGCCGTCGACCTTGATCTGACCCTGCACCACGGTGCGACTCTGGTGGCGCCCCGGAAAATCAAAGCTGACCTCGGCGGGGAAGGTGGCGGCGTCCGGCGGAAGATCCGTCGAGTAGGAGGAAAAGGTGGCAACCCATTCGCCCGAGGGTCCTTCGATCGGCGCCATGAGGCGCATGAGCATGGTGGGATAGCCGAGGGTGCCCTGGGAGTAGGCGAAGTTGAGGACGCCGAGAAGGGCGTCGTCGTCGAGGCAACGATCGCGGATGGCGTTCATCACGGTGCGGTCGTCGGGGTTGAAACCGAGATCGTCCTTGGCGAGATCGCCGAGTCCGCCGATGGGCTGCCATAGCCGCCATTCGTACTGGCCGTAGCGTTGATAGAAGAGGAGGAGGAGATCCTCCGGGATTCGTTCATCCTTCTCGTAGTACCACACCTCGGCTGGCCAAACGATCGGGCACCTCACCTCGATGCGAGCGTCCGGGACGCCGTTGAGCAGCAGTATGCGGGCCCGGTCCTCGTCGAAGTCGACAAAGTTAGCTCGAACTACCTCCAGCCGTTCTTCCCATTGACGTTTGAACTCGTTGCGGGCGGTGTTGCCGTAAGGGTCGCGACTCCTCCAGAACTCGTCGATGAAAGCGTCCCGTTCGTAGTCCTCGTCGAGACCGAGGAAGATCACCATCTCGTCGGTGCTGATCAACACATCGACCTCGGCGAGGAACTTCTGGTACTCCGGCGCCAATTGCAGGACCTGTTCCTTCAGCGCCTCCCGTCGCTTCCGATCCTTGCGATTGGCTTCGGCGGCGCCGCTGAGGGCAAAGCAAGCGATGAGGACCAGCGCGATAGCCCGCGAGCCGGGACCTGAACCGAAGCGACGGCGTAGGCGAGGGTCAGAGGGCGGTTCGGCGTAGGTGGGGATGGTTGGGGTCATGAAGGTATCCTATGGGACGGTGAGGACGAGCCGCCGAGGCTTCGCAATCTTGAAACGATGGTATCTGTTGGTACGCAGGGTGCGATCCGACGGTTGCATTGACCGCTTAGACCTCCGCCTTTTGCGGAGTTATGATCGGGCGATGGACGGCTACACCTACTTCGACAACAACGCCACCACCCCGTTGGATTCCCGGGTGGCAGAAGCGATGATCCCTTGGCTCACGACGCAGCATGGCAATGCGTCGTCCTTGCACCGGGTGGGTCGTTTGGCGCGAGGAGCGGTGGACCGGGCTCGTATGTCGGTGGCCAAGACGATCGGCGCCGAACCGCTCGATATCATCTTCACCGGTTCGGGGACCGAAGCGAACAACGCGGTGATTTTCGAAGTGACTCGCGCGGCGGGTCATCGCGGCGAGTTGGTGGTTTCGGCGATCGAGCACCCATCGGTGCTGCGGGCCGCGGAATGCTGTGCCGCTGCGGGGATGACCCTTCACAAGGTCGCTCCGGGGCGTGATGGTGTGGTTTCGGCCCAGTCGATGATGGACCGGTTGAATGACGACACCAAACTGGTCTGTCTCATGATGGCGAACAATGAACTGGGGACCCTGCAACCGGTGGCCGACGTCGCCCGCGCCTGCCGAGAGCGGGGGATCCTCATGCTCTGTGACGCGGTCCAGGGGGTCGGTAAGCTCGAGGTCGATGTGGAGGCTCTCGGAGTCGATTTTCTCACCCTTGGGGGTCACAAGTTCCACGGGCCGCTCGGGGCGGCAGCCTTGTGGGTTCGTCCGGGTACTCACTTCGAAGGCTGGGTCAAAGGAGGGAGCCAGGAACGCCAACTCCGTGCTGGCACCGTCAACGTTTCGGCGATCGTTGGTCTGGGCAAGGCCTGCGACCTGATCCGGGATGAGCTCGAACTGCGATGCGAGCACCTTCTGGGGTTGCGCAACTACTTCGAAGGGAGACTGGCGGAGATCCCGGGGGCGTGCCTCCACTGCTGCGATGCTCCCCGGCTACCCCATACCTCCAATGTCGCCTTTGAGGGTTTGGTCGGCTCAGAGCTGATGATGCGGTTGGACGCGGCGGGCTTTGCCGTCTCGACCGGTTCGGCCTGTGGTTCGGGGCAAGACCATGCGAGTTCGACCGTCCTCGCCCTGGGGATTGACCCCGAGATGGCGGCGGGCTCCATTCGGATCAGTTTCGGCATGACCAACACCCTGCATGAGGTCGAGACGTTTCTGGACGCACTGGCGGTCGAAACCGCCGCTCTGCGTTCAGCGGCCTCGGCGTAGGGTTCTTCGATCGTGCGGGTCGCGATGTTGCTGTCCGGGGGCGTGGACAGCTCGGTAGCGCTCCATCTGCTCCGACGGGCTGGTCACGACGTCACCGCCTTCTACCTCAAGATCTGGCTCGAGGACGAGCTGGCCTACCTCGGGGACTGCCCCTGGGAAGAGGACCTCTCCTTTGCCCGAACTGTGTGTGAACAGGAGTCGGTGCCCCTCGAGGTCATTCCCTTGCAGCGCCTCTACCACCAGCGAGTGGTCGGTGAGCTCATCGAGGAACTGCGCGCCGGTAACACTCCCAGTCCCGACATCTGGTGCAACCGGCGGGTCAAGTTCGGAGCTTTCAACGAAGCTTTGGCCGCTCGGGGAGACACCTTTGACGCCATCGGATCGGGTCACTACGCTCGGGTCACAGTGGGAACGGATGGGACGGCGCGACTTCTCTCCGCCGTCGATCCAGTCAAGGACCAGACCTACTTTCTCTGTCAGATGACGCAGCAACAGCTCGTCAGCTGTCTCTTCCCCCTCGGGGACTATCCCAAGGCCAAGGTGCGCCAACTGGCGGTCGAGGCGGGGCTGGCGACCGCAGACCGTCCCGACAGCCAAGGGATCTGCTTTCTAGGAAAGTTGGACTACGAGGGGTTCGTGGCGGCTCATCTCGGCGAGAAACGCGGGGCGATCGTCGAAGCCGAGAGCGGACGCCGGTTGGGAGATCATCGAGGCTATTGGTTTCACACGCTCGGACAGCGCCGCGGCCTCGGCCTCTCGGGAGGCCCCTGGTACGTCGTGTCCAAGGATCCGGGGACCAACGAAGTCCGCGTGTCGAACGATCCCCATTCGGGGCTGGGTCCCGGACGGCTCTTCACCGTTCCCGCGCCCCACTGGATCCGGGCAGAACCGCAGACTCGAGAGCTCGAGGTCAAGGTTCGCCACGGACCCCAACGGCACGGTGCTCAGGTGCGATCCCTACCCGACGGAACGCTGGCGGTCGAACTCTCGACGCCCGATCCAGGTCTGGCGCCAGGGCAGTTTGCGGTTTTCTACGATGGGGATGAGTGTTTGGGAGGCGGCGCCATCCAGCTGCGGGGTCGCGTTGGTGAGGGTGCGTGAAGGTCGGTCCAACTCACGGATGCATTGCCGGGACTAGGCGGCGACAGCTGCTGGTCGCGGCGACCGTGTTTGTCTTGGTGCGGCTGGTCTTTCATGCAGTCTACTGGCCGGCCTTCGAGGGCCCGGATGAGCCCTTCCATCTAGCCAGGGCAAGGGCGGTACTAGAGTCGACTGGGGATGTGGATGTCCTCGATTCCAGATTGATCGGGTGCATACATACTCTCCCTTGCAGCGAGGACCTATCGCGAGCGCTGGGCTGCACTCCGTTTCAACTTAGTGATCAGCGGTCCGAGTTCAATATCCTGGGATCCGGCTGCAGGTCCGAGATGGAGGGTCTGCGGACCTACCCCAACTACGAGATCCATCAGCCGCCGCTCTACTACTGGGCTGGAGCGGTTAGTTTGGTCGCGACCCGCTCGATTACCGATTCCGATCCTCTCCGTGAACTACTTACCCTACGGCTGTTGTCGGTACTGTTCGTCGCCCTGGGGCTTCTCTTCCCGTTGCGATGGCTTGCTCGTGGTTTGCCTGCGTACTTTCTGCCCACGGTGCTGGTCGCCCTCTCTTTCCCGGGCGCGGTGGAGTCGCTTGCCCGCGCTGCCAACGACTCGCTGGTCTTCGCCTGGGCGGCGCTCGTCGTTTGGGAGTTGAGCAGCGACCGCGAACATCGCTGGGCGCAACTCCTGTTGGCCGGCATGGGGCCACTGATCAAGCTGACGGCGTTACCGATCGTCGCCTTGTCGGTCGCGGTCGCCTTCACCCGTCGGGGAGCAAGAGCCGCGGGTTGGGTTGCCGCCGCAGGACTTCTCTTCTTGCCGGTGCAGTGGATTCGAGGCTGGGCTTGGGGAGGCACCGTCGAACTGAATGCGCCGACCGGTGGACTGCACGAGGGTTGGTTCTCCATCGCGATGGGTCTCGGCCGCAGCGGCTACACGTTCTTGAAGACCTCGATCTGGTTGGGGGGATGGAGCTTCCTTCGCGCACCCTGGTGGGTCGTCGGCATCTTGGGAGTCGGCGGGTTCTTGTTGCTTCTCACAGTGCAGCCGCGAGGATCGTGGCGCGAGTGGGTTCCCAATGGGCTGGCCGGGGCCGCGGCTACGATTGCTACCCTCGGATTCTTCGTCAGCCATCGTTTGTACTTCGGGCAGTGGGGTGGGGTCGGAGGGTGGTATCTCTGGGGCTGGCTGCCTTGGCTTGCGTGCGGTGCGGTGTCCTGCTTCCGACCCCGGGAGATATGGCTAGAGCGAGGATCGGCGCCGATCCGATTTGAAGCCTTCCTCGTCGGCACCCTGTTGGTCGTAGTCAACCTCGCGTGGTGGTTCTCGGTCCACTCGTTTTACTCCTGATTGACAGAAGTCCGCGCCTGGTTCACAATTGACCGGCCGGCCAGTTAGCTGAGAGCCGGGACAAGACAACTCAGAGGTAACCCACTCCCGTGACCGCAGCCCGCCGTGACCCAGAAGCAACCCGACTAGCGATTCTCGATGCCGCCGAGGAGGTCTTCCTCGACCGCGGCGTTGCCGATGCGACGACGTCGGAGATCGCACGCTTGGCTGGGGTTACCAAGAGCCTGATCCACCACCACTTCGGCGGGAAGCAGGATCTGTGGACAGAGGTCAAGTTGCGGCGGTTCGCCGAGTACGGCGACGGGCAGCGACGCATGCTCCAGGAGTCGGGGGCCGACGAGGTGCTGCTCCGAGACTCGATGGCGCTGTACTTTCGCTTCCTGCAGAAGAGTCCAGAGATGGTGCGCCTCTTGGCTTGGATGTTCCTCGAGGACGACGAGAAGTGTGCTGACCTCGACGGAGAACTGATGCGCCTCGGGGTCGAGAGGATCCGTGAAACACAGGCGGCGGGCGGCTTTCGCCCGGACCTCGACCCGCGCTACATCTTGGTCGCCTTCCTTACGATGACCCAGCACTGGTTTCAGTTTCGCGATGGTTTCTTGCGGGACGTCGGCTTTGAAGGGGAGCGCGAGGCGCTCGATGATGGGTACCTGGAGTCGATGTTGAAGATCTTTTTTGAGGGAATTGGGCCGAAGGCCGAGGGTTAGCTCATTTTTTTGGCTACCTGTTGACCGGCTGGCCAGTCTATAACTGAGGAGAGTAGGACTGTGAGAATGACGAAAATAGTCTCGGTGGTGGTCGGAGGATTGCTTCTAGCCGTACTCGCTGCGAGCGGCGAAGACGAGAGTGGGGACGTGACAGTACGGGTTCGAAACGTCCGCACTGCAAGGGTCGACAGCGCGCCGATCTCGGAGGAACTACCCTTTGCGGGGGTCCTTCGGGCCGCCGACCGGGCTGACCTGGCCTTCGAGTCGAGTGGGCGTCTGGACCAACGGAGCGTGGACGTTGGAGCCTGGGTGGAGAAGGGCCAATCGCTAGCCCGCCTGGACGCAGCCACTCTCCGCAATGTCAGTTTGCGGACCAGGGCCCAACTCGCGGAAGCGGCGGCTCGACTCGAGCAGCTGCAACGCGACCGACAGCGAGTGGTCGAGTTGGTTAGCGAGGGCGCCGCGACCGAGGAGGAGTTGGAGCGGGTCGGATCGTCCCTCGAGGCAGGGCAGGCGGTGGTCGACGCGGCGCAGACGGCCGCGACGGAGGCCAGCCGTCGTGAGGGGGAGGCCGTCCTTGTCGCTCCCTTCTCTGGTCGCGTCGTGGACGTGCACTTCGAAGCGGGCGAATGGGTGGATGCGGGACGAACGGTCCTGTCGATCGCTGGTCAGAAAACTCTGGAGGTGGTCGTCGATGTGCCCGAGTCGGTGATCGGGATCCTCGAGGTTGGCGCTCCGGTGACGATTCGCTTCCCCTTCGATCGCGGCATGGAAATGACCGGACGGGTAGTTCGTCGCGGCCTCGCCGCGCGAGGAGCGGGGAGGCTCTTTCCGGTGACTGTCGAGTTGCCGCCCGGGGAGACGGACGCCGCCCGACGGCGCCTTCCCGGGATGTCGGTCGAAGCGGTGTTTCAGTTGACGACCGCCGAGGAGCTCTCGGTCCCGCTCGCCGCCGTCGTCAACCCCGGTGGGTCCGGAGCCAGGGTGGTTCGCATCTCGCAGCAGGGGACCGCTGAGCGGGTCGAGGTCGACCCCATTCGGTTGGTCGGTGACCGAGTGGTGATCAGGGGTGGCCTCAACCTCGGGGATCGAGTCGTCGTCGCGGGTGGACACGGGTTGTCGGACGGGAACCAGGTGGAGGTCGTACCGTGAGCACCTTGCTGACCCTCCTCTCGCGCCGGAAGCTCGTCCTGACGGCCTCCCTCCTCCTGTCCCTGATGGGGGCGCTGTTCTGGCTACGCATGCCGCGGCAGGAGGACCCCAGAATGCCCGACTACTGGGGACAAGTGCTCGTGAGTCTGCCGGGGGCGGACGCTGAAACGGTAGAGCGTCAGCTCCTCGATCCTCTCGAGGAGCAGCTGGCCGGAGTCGATGACCTCGCTGAGATCGAGGCCACGGCCTACCCCGACCTCGTGCACCTCCACCTGCAGTTGCGCGAAGGGGTCAAGGATACGCAGCGGGTGTGGGACGATGTGCGCGAGGCTTTGGTGGCAGCGCAACGCGACCTCCCCGCCGGCGCCTCAGAGCCGGAGCTGGATGACAATCTTCAGGATCAGGAGTCGATCGTCCTGGCCTTGATCGGTGACCCCGACGTGTTGCGGTTGCAGGATGAGGCCCGAAGGCTCGAAGACCGCCTGCTCGCGCTCCCCTTGGTCTCGAAGGTCCGCCGGATAGCCGATCCCGGTGAGCAGATCACCATCGCCCTCGAGGATGCAGCCGCGGCTCAGCTCGGCCGCTCAACGGCGGAGATCGTGGAGCAACTGAGGACTCGAACTCAGACCCTGCCGGGCGGGAACCTTCGAGTCGGAGATCATTCTGTGACCTTGAAGCCAAGGAGCGAGCTGGAGTCGATCGAAGAGATCCGGTCGACGCCGATCCTCCTGGCCGACGGGTCTTCCGTGCCTCTTGGCGCCCTAGCGGCAGTACAGCTTCAGCCTCGTCAGCCCGAACGAGCCCGGATGAGTCTCTCGGGAGTTCCCGCTGTCGGCTTGGGAGTGATCCCCCGGTCCGGGGCCAATCTGGTCGACTTCGGCAATCAGGTTCGCACGCTGGTCGACGGCTACACTCCGCAGGGGCAATCGGTGGAGGTCCGCGAGGTCATCTTTCAGCCTGAGCGGGTGGCGCAACGCCTCAGCGACCTCAGCCGTTCTCTGCTCCTGGGCATCGCCATTGTCGCCCTGCTTCTGGTGGCCTTCATGGGGCTTAGGGTCGGGCTGCTCGTCGCCTCGGTAGTGCCGCTCGTCGTCCTCTCCTCCTTGGCCGTCTTCGCGCTGGCCGGGGGAACCCTGCAGCAGATCTCGGTGGCCGCCCTGGTTATCGCTCTCGGCATGCTGGTCGACAACGCCATCGTCATGACCGAGAGCCTTCAGTGGCGCCTCGACCACGGCGAGAATCGAACCGAGGCAGCTGTCGGCGCGGTTCGTGAGCTGGTGGTGCCCCTGGCGGCGGCGACCGCCACGACCCTCGCTGTCTTCGTTCCGATGCTCCTTTCGCAGGGAGCTACCGCGGAGTTCACCCGGTCGATCCCTATCGTCATCATGATCACTCTCACCATGAGCTACCTCTATGCGGTGTTCTTTACACCCGCCGTGGCCAGCCGGGTACTGCGGCCACGCGCGGTCGGAAGCGACTCAGCACGTTGGCGGCGGCTCTCTCAGCTCGCCATCCGCCACCGCCGTCTGATCCTCGTTCTCGCGGGGGTCCTCCTTCTGGTCTCCTTCGTTGCAGCTTCCGGAGTGCGCAAGGAGTTCTTTCCAGCCTCGGACCGGAACCAGTTCTTGGTCGAAATCGAGCTGCCGGAGGGGACCCATCTCGATGCGACGTCGACGGCCGCCTCCGCGGTAGAAGCGGCGCTGTTGGAGCGTCCCGAGGTGACGTCTGTCCTGACCCTGGTGGGACGTAGCGTGCCCCACTTCTACTACAACCTGAACCAGATTCCATGGAGTTCGCACCTAGCCCAGATGGTGGTCGAAACCAGCGATTTGAAGGGTGTTGCCGGTGAAATTGACTGGATCAGGGCTTGGACCGAGGTCCACCACCCCGAGATCCAGCTGGTCGCGCGGGCCCTCGAACAGGGACCGCCCGTTCTGGCGCCCATCGAGCTGCGACTCTTCGGCGAGAGCTTGGAGGAGCTGGCGATCGCCGCCGATCTCGTCTCGGCCGAAGTGAGCCGGGTTCCGGGGACGGTAGATGTGCGCCATGACCTCGGTCCAGGGGCACCCCTTCTACGGTTCGAGATCGACGATGCAGCGGCCGGGCGTGTTGGCGTCGATCGAAGGTCGGTGGCGCAGGCGCTCTACGGCCGGACCCGTGGCCTTTCGGTCGGCGAGCTGCGTTCGGGAGATGATCCCATCCCGATTCTGGTCCGCTCCGCCGCCGGTGAGGACTACGGACTCGATCAACTTGGATCCATCGACGTTCGGACTCCTGGTGGTCAGACCCTGCCACTCTCCCAGGTGGCCAGGACTGAGCTCGAATGGAGTCCGGCGGCGATCAACCACCGAAATCGGCGCCGGGTGGTGCGAGTGCTCTCACAATTGACTCCGGGCGAGAGCTACTCCGACGTCTTGAGGACCCTGAGGCCGCGTCTGGCCGAAGTCGAACTTCCATCGGGAGTAGAGATCGAGTACGGCGGAGCGGTGGAGGGATCGGGACAGGCGAACGACGCCATGCTGCGAACCTTCCCCGTCGGCGCGCTCCTCCTCATCGGCATCTTGATGGCGGAATTCAATTCTTTCCGGCGCCTCGCGATCATCCTCGCAACGGTGCCTTTGGCGGCGGCGGGAGTGATCCCCGGGTTGCTGCTAGCGGATCAGCCCTTCGGCTTCATGTCTCTCCTCGGCATCATCGCCTTGGTCGGGGTGGTGGTCAACAATGCCATCGTTCTTCTCGATGTCATCGAGAGTGAACGCGAGGGTGGTTCCGACGTCGAGTCGGCGGTGGCGAGCGCGGTGGAGCGACGAACTCGGCCGATTCTCCTGACGAGCGCGACGACCGTCGCTGGATTGATCCCCCTCGCCCTCTCCGGCACGACCCTCTGGCCGCCGCTCGCCTGGACCCTGATCTCAGGGTTGGTAGCGTCGACGGCGCTGACCCTCCTGGTCGTTCCGGCGCTCTACCTGGTCCTCTTTCCCTCTTCCAAGGACACCGTGGAGGGGAGCTCCGTGTCCAGTCACCTGGCCAAGGCGGCTCTCCTCGGCCTAGTGCTCCTGGTTCTGCCCAGCGGGCTCTCGGCTCAGGCCGAGGTGGCCCAGGCTGAAGCAACCAGGGCTAAAGCAACCAAGGCTGAGACTGGATCGATGTGGACGGTCGAGCGGGTGGCCCGCGAGGCGGCGAAGCGACCCGCAGCGACGGCTAGTCGATTGCGGACCGAGGCGGCGAGGCACGAGGCTTCGGCAGTGTCCCGAGGTCGATTCGGTCCGCAGCTGGTGGCCGAAGCCGGAGTAGCCGAACAGGACCGCGATCTGACGCTGAGTACCGCCGTCGGCGATTTCCAGTTCGGGTCCAGTCGACGCGAGCATGGCGCAATCATGCTGGTCCAGCCTCTGGTGGATCTGGGCCGGCGTTTCGCGGTCGAGAGCGCGCGCCAGGCTTCGATGGCAGAAGGTGGGCTCGAAGATCGACGAAGCCAGCGGCTCCAACTAGAAGCCATCGAGGGCCTTCTCGCTCTCTACGAGATCGATGCGCGACTGTCGGCGGGTCGTGAACTCGAGGCTAGCCTGGACGCTACCTCGCGGGACACCGAGGCCCGGGTGCGCTCCGGACGCGAACTGGAGGTGTCGGCTCTCAAGTTTCGTCTCGCCCTTCTGGAGCTGCGCCAGCAGTTGGAGGCGCTGGAGCGGCAGCGAGCGGTTGTCGCTTGGGATCTTGCCCGGAGAGTTGCGGTCGATCCGGAGGTCGAGTCCTTCGGACGACTCGCGGACCTCCCCGACGCGTCCCCGACCAGGCTTCCGTCGAATCTGCCTCTGGCCGTAGCGGAGGCTTTCGAACGGAGACTTGATCTCCGGGCGCGGCAGGCCGAGGCCGAGGCCACGAGACAGCAGCAGAAGACACAAGAGGCTTTACGATGGCCTCGCCTCGATGCCCAGGTGGGATTTCAGTGGGATTCCTCGACCCCCTTCGCGGACGACCTCTGGGCGGAGGGCGGTCTCGCGGTGAGTTGGAGACCGTGGCAGTCCGGCAGATCCCAAACCATCCGGGCGTTGGAGAGTCGTCACGGAGCGCTGGCCGCTGAGCTCGAGGAGTCGCACCGGGACGTCGAACTCGAAGTTCGCCAGGCCTGGGCCGCTCTCGCTACGGCCAGGGAGGAGCGAAGTCTCGCCGAGGCCTCCTTCGAACTGGCGGCCGAGACTCGGCGGGTGGAAAAGGTCCGCTATGAGGCCGGTCGAGTCACCGCCAACGATCTCCTCGTCGCCGAGGCTGACCTGGCGCAGCAGAACGCGGGGCGGACCCTGGCCCGGGTGGCGGTGCGAAGGGCGCGAACGCAACTCGACTTCGCACTCGGTAGAGATCTAGCGTCGCGATCCGATCCTCGGGACACTAGCTTTCGACAACGCGAGGTCGGCGGAGTTGATCGGCTAGCCCTCTGGGGGGAGGGCGGCCCGACTCGCGGTCTCGCCGCCGAGCACGACGACGATCTCCCCTTTGACGCGCTCGCGTTCACCGAGGATCTCGATCAACTCGCTGAGGGTTCCGCGGAGAACCTCCTCGTGGAGTTTGGTCAACTCTCGTCCTACGGCGGCTCGGCGGTCTCCGAGAGCCTCCTGGGCATCGCGGAGACTCTTGACGATTCGATGCGGTGACTCGAAGATCACGATGGAGTGGTCGAGTGCTCCCCACTCGGTGTAGAAGCGGCGCCTCTTGCCAGTCTTGACCGGAGGGAAGCCGACGAAGGTGTAGGGCAAGGGAGGCAATCCAGAGAGCACGAGGGCGGCGAGTGGAGCGGAAGGGCCGGGAACGGCTTCGACCGCATGCCCCGCCTCGATCGCCGCCTTGACGACGTGGTATCCGGGATCCGAAAGCAGGGGTGTTCCGGCGTCGCTGACCAAGGCTACGGTGAGTCCCCTTTCGAGGGCTTCCAGGAGCTGAGGGACTCGGTTCCGCTCGTTGTGCTCATGCACCGAGAGGAGCCGTCGCTTGACCCCGATGTGCGACATCAACCGCCCCGTCCTGCGAGTGTCTTCGCAAGCGATCAGATCGGCCTCTTCGAGACTCGCCTGGGCGCGCGGAGAGAGGTCGTCCAGATTACCGATCGGAGTGGAGACCACGACCAGTCTCCCGCTCCCCTCCCCTGTGGTCACTGGCGGTCCGCCACTCGGACTCCTATCACTCAGTTTCGGCCACCACCGGTGGCAACGGGCGGTCGGGGCGATCGAGATAGATCAAGACATCAGCCTTGGAGCGAAGCTCCTCGGTCCAACGACCGAGCTCCTGATTGAGTCGTTCCTGGCGCAGGACCTCTCGGATCTGCTCTCGCACCTCGTCGAGTTCCGGGATCTCGAGGTTGCGCTCTCGGAGCTCGGGCAGGAGCACGGTGTCGTAGTGCTTCTGGATCTCTTCGAGGCCGACGAAGACACGAGCTCCCAGAAGTTCGTCGACGTAGGTCAACACCGCGAGATCGCGTTGGATGCGGCGAGCGAGATCCTCTCGGGAGAGACCGATCTTCGAGAGCTGGGCCTCGAAGGACTCCGGGCTTGGATAGTCCGCTTCCATCTGGGCCAACTGCTCATCGACCATTCCCTGGGGGACATCGCCGAAGCCATACCTCTCGACCTCGTGGAAGCGCAACCGGCGCTCGACCAGGTCCTCGAGCAGACGTTGGTCTCGGTCTTTTGGGCTCTCCCCTTGGCGAAGGGCATTGGGGTCGAGAGCGACAAGCTGGTCGAGATCCGATTGCAAGATGGGATCGTCGTCGACGACGGCTAGGATGCGGTCGACCAGTTGCTCTTGGGGAAGAGCCGCGAGACCGGCAGGGATGAACACCCACATGCCTAGGCAGAGAAGGCAAAGGAGTCGCGAGGTTTGACGGCCGGACGGATTCATGGGCGAATGCTAGCAGAGGGTCAATCCGGCATTCCGGGGTAGAGCTCCAGATAGTGCGCCCGCGATCGGAGGACCCGTTCGAGGTAGGCGGCGGTCTCCTTGAAGCCCACTTTGGTCAGGTACTCGGCCTCCTCGTTGGAGAAGCAGTAAGCGGACCAGAGTCGTGACTGATACTCCCCCGCGTTGTAGGCGGCGATGGTGGCGGGCAACGATCCCTCGAACTCGCTGTCGAGGTCGGCGAGGTAGGCAGCGCCTAGGGAGATGGCGACCGAGGGCTGGTAGAGCAGGTCGGGGTCGACGGGCGTGGTCAGTCCCACCTCGCTCGCCATGCGATTGGCAGTGGGAAGGATGAACTGGGTCAGACCTCGCGCCGCGGCCGGAGAGAGTGCGTGAGGGTCGAAGCGACTCTCCTCCCGCATGATGGCGTAGAGAAGGTAGGGGTCGGTTCCGTGCTTGGTGACTGCAGACCGCACCAGGGCTCGGTAGGGAGTGGGGTACAAGGTCTGCCGAAAGGGCAACGGTAGGAGCGATTCCGGTACTTCGCTCGGCACCCGACGCCGGAGGCTCTCGACGATGTAGAGAGAACCTCGCGTGGCACCGTCCTCGGCCAACTTCTTGGCGGCGGCAAAGGCGAGGTCGGGGTTGCGACTGGGGAAGAGTCGGAGGATGGGCGCCAACTCGACCTCGTTCCAGCGCCCGAGGGTCATCAGTCGCTCGTCGAGACGGAGAGTCGACCGGGTCCACAGTGGCCAATCGACAACGGGAGTGGGCGCGAGCTTCAGGAAGGGTGCGCTGGTCGGCGATCGAGTGAGCGTTTGATAAAGAGATTGGGTGAGTTGATCGTGTTGCTCGGCATCACCCTCGCTTAGGTACCAGACGGCTCGTCGTATTGCGAAGTCGGTCGATCCGCGATGGCGGACGATCGCCCGTGCGACGGCGCCCTTCAGAGGGGGACGAGTGAGGCGTCCTCGGACATCGGAGGCGAGCGGATGGTATGGCTCGCGAAGCAAGACACTCTGGTACTGGGCGATCGCCGCCTCGTCACGACCCTGGGCCTCAGCCAGTCGACCCTGCCAGTAGTCCGTGAGAGTACGATCGACCTTGCGTGACGCTGCCTGGCTGAGCCAGGCACCGGCTCGATCGGTTCGTCCCTGGACCAGATCCGAGGCAGCTAGGAAGAGGGCCGCCTGACCGGCGAACGAGGTCCAGGTCGATCGCGAGCTGAGGGTTGCGTAGGTGCCCAGCGCCTCCTCTTCGTGGCCCCGTCTCCAATCGATGCGGAGAGCGCTGAGGATGGCCGGTCCCGTCCAGTTGTTGGAAGGAGTCAGCAGGGCGGCCTCGGCGAACCGCGAGCGAGCCTCCGGCCACGCGCCACCGAGTTCCAGGGATCGTCCCGCCTGGTAGATGGCCTTCGCCTTGTGGGTGGGGTCGGTGGTCCTACGAGCGAGATCGAGAAAGACCTCCGCAGCGGTCGAGAACTCCTCGCTCCAGAAATGGCTTCGAGCGAGAAGATAGAAGAGCTCGAAGTCGTCGTCATTCTCGATCGACCTCGGGAGCCGTTCGACCTCCGGTTGCAGGTAGGCGATCGCGAGGTCGAAACGCCGATGGTGATGGAACGCCCGCCCGAGCTCCTCTCCGAGTCGGGGGTGCCGATCGGAGGCGGTCTGTCCGAGAAGCCGGTCGGCGGCGCCGCGGGCAGCATCGTCGTTGTCATTCTCCTCGATCAGTGCCACCAGACCATCGATCGCCTCGGGTTCGCGCCGGCCGGCGAGAGCGCAGTCAGCCCGAGCGAGGTCGAGCATCCGGCGTTGGAGGTCGGGAAGAGCACCACCGTCGATCGCCGTGAGAAGCCGACAATCACCTCCCTCGTCCAGGCTCTTCACGAAGAGACGAGTGGTTTCCGCGATCAGGGCCGGGTGGGGCTTACCTCGCAGAATGGATGCCGTCAGCCCGGCGGTGACCTCCGGATGTCCGCGTTCCGCTTCGATTCGGGCGAGACGCAAACGGCTGTGTTGCTCCAATTCTGGAGTGTAGGAGATGCTGGTAGCAAAGGCTGCGCTCGCCTCGGAGGTCCGTCCTACCGCTTCCAGGAGGTGTCCGAAGAGGTAGTGAAGTCCGGCCGGGTCTTCGCTGATGGAACCGTTTGGCTGGCCGAGAAGTGCATCAACCAGAACCAGCGCCTGCTGGTCGTTGGCGGCCTGTGCGACCACGACCAGAGACGGCACCGTGGGTTCGGGTTCGGGGGGGTGGAGGGGAGGAGCTAGGAGGAGAGTGAGAAGCCAGAGCATCGCGGTCCGATCGTTTAGGGTGTCGGTGGTCCCGGAATTCGTTCGACCCGGGCCCCGAGGCTCTCTAGCTTACGCTCCATCGCATCGTAGCCCCTATCGAGATGGTAGATGCGGGAGACCTCGGTGACCCCATGGGCCACGAGTCCGGCGAGAACGAGACTGGCGGAGGCCCGAAGGTCGGTCGCCATGACATCTGCACCGGAGAGCTGAGTGGGACCGGAAACGGTAGCGGTGTGTTCCTCGACGTGGATATCGGCGCCCATGCGGAGCAGTTCAGCGACGTGCTGGAACCGGTTCTCGAAGATCGTTTCGTGGACCCGGGAGACTCCGCGGGTTTGGGTGAGGAGAGCCATGAACTGGGCCTGCAGGTCGGTGGGGAATCCTGGATGGGGAGCGGTGGAGATATCGCGAGCGACAAGGTCCCCGACTCCCTCGACGCGGATCCAATCGTCGCCGGTGGTAACGCTCGCTCCCACATCCTCCAAGGCCTCGATCAGGTCCATCAGGTGCTCGGGTCGGGCCCCTTCGAGTCGAACGTCGCCTCGCGTCATCGCGGCGCCGATGAGATAGGTACCGCCCTCGATGCGGTCGGCGATGATCTCGTGGCGTCCCGTGCCGAGCTCGTCGACGCCTTGGATGTGGATCGTGGGCGTTCCGGCCCCCTCAATCTGCGCTCCTAGGGTTACCAGCAGGTCGGCGAGGTTCTCGATTTCGGGTTCACGGGCGCAGTTCTCGAGCACTGTTTCGCCCTTTGCCAGGCAGGCCGCCATCATCAGGTTCTCGGTGCCGGTCACCGTAGGAAGCGAGAAGCTGAAACGGGTGCCCTGTAGTCGCTTGGCATGGGTCAGAACATAGCCGTGCTCGAGTTCGACCTCGGCGCCGAGAGCTCGAAGTCCGGCGATGTGTTGATCGATAGGGCGAACCCCGATCGCGCAACCGCCTGGAAGGGAGACCTTGGCGCGGCCGCGACGAGCCGTGAGGGGGCCGAGGACGAGGATGCTCGCCCGCATCTTCTTGACGAGGTCGTAGGGCGCTTCGAAAGAGGAGAGATCGTCTCCGGCCTGCAGGCGCAACGAGCCATCGCTGCCGTCCTGGCTTTCAATGCCGAGGCCCTGGAGGAGGTCGCGAAGGGTCTTCAAGTCGCGTACGGCGGGGACGCGGTCGAGGGTGAGGGCCTGGTCGGTCAGGAGGCTCACGGTGAGAGCGGGCAGGGCGGCGTTCTTGGCGCCGCTCGCTCGCACGGTGCCGCGGAGCTGGCTGGGTCCGGTGATTTTGAACTTATCCATGGGAAGGCATCTTCCCCGAAGGCGGTGAGGGCGGCAAGGGATTGTGGCGACTCTGCCACAGGACAACCCTCTCGATGCCGGCGTAGTCCACGACCACTCGGACCGGACGGAGGTCGTAGGTGGAGGCGAGGGCGGTGAGTTCCTCGAGTTGACCACGACCTATCTCGGTAACCAAGGGAACCTGTGATGCTCGTTCCGAGATGGCGGCGAAGAGGCTCGAGTAGTCGGCTAGTCCACCCTCTTCGGCGAAGAGGGCCTCGGAGGGTTCGAAGGCGGCGACCTCGGGTTGGAACTCGCTGGGTTGCGAGCGGTCGATATAGGGCGGATTGCAGACGACGAGGTCGAACTCCCGGAGTCGAAGGGCGCGGTCCCAATCGGAGGCGATCAGATGGGCACGCTCCCCTACTCCGAGATTTCGGCGATTCCTCCAAGCTACGGCGAGAGCTCCGAGTGATCGGTCGACCGCCCACACACGAGAGCGGGGAATCTCGGCCACCAGGGTTAGGGCGATGCATCCCGAGCCGACGCCCAGGTCGAGGATCCGCGGCGCTGTCGGCAAGTCGAGTTCGAGGACCAAAGAGATTAGATGCTCTGTTTCGGGGCGAGGCACCAGAACTCGCGAGTCGACCTCGAAGGATCGTCCGTAGAACTCTCGCCGGCCCAGAATGTAAGCGCTGGGCTCGCCCTCTGCACGGCGTCGGACGACCTCGTCGAATCGTTCGCGGGCCTCCGCGGGGACGGTCCTCTCGTCATGGGCGATCAGCTGAGCCTCGGTGGCCCCCAGCACGTGAGCCAGGAGGAGCCGGGCTTCCCGAGCTGGGGTCGGTATCCAGGTCGCCTTGAGCCTGGCTCGGGCGTCCTTCAGGAGATCAGCGACGGTCGGCGCGGTCAGTGCTCTCCGACCTCTTGGGCCATTAGCTGGGCTTGGAAGTGTGCGCTCAACGGTTCGACTAACGCTTCGATCTGCCCGGCCAGCACCGACTCGAGTTGGTGGACGGTGACTCCGATACGGTGGTCGGTGACCCGATTCTGGGGGAAGTTGTAGGTGCGAATCTTCTCCGAACGATCGCCACTGCCGACCATCTTGCGCCGTTCCTCGGCCTGGGCGTTGTGGGCTCGGTCCTGCTCGATCTCGAGAAGTCGGGACTTGAGGACGCGAAGGGCCTTGGCCTTGTTCTTGATCTGGCTGCGCTCGTCCTGGCAGCTCACCACGAGTCCAGTCGGTATATGGGTGAGTCGCACCGCAGAGTAGGTCGTGTTGACGCCCTGACCGCCGGGTCCAGAGGAGCAAAAACGGTCGATTCGAAGATCCTTCTCGTCGACATGGACCTCTACATCATCGGCTTCGGGAAGGATCGCTACGGTGACGGCAGAGGTATGGATACGGCCGGAGGCTTCGGTGGCCGGTACTCGTTGCACCCGGTGGACGCCCCCCTCGTACTTGAGCTTGCTGAACGCTCCTCGCCCCTCGATGATCGCCGAAACCTCCTTGATGCCGCCGACCTCCGACTCGGACAGGTCGATGATCTCGACGCCCCAACGTTGGCCTTCGGCGTAGCGCGTATACATGCGGAAGAGCTCGGCCGCGAACAGGGTAGCTTCGTCGCCGCCAGTACCGGCGCGAATCTCGAGGACGACGTTGCGGTTGTCGTTGGGATCCTTGGGGGTCAGCCCGACCCGCAGCTCTTGAATGAGCCCTTCGCGACGCTCGGTGAGGACCTGGAACTCCTCCTCCGCCATCTCGTGGAGTTCGTCGCCGCGGCTGAGCTCGGCGACCAGGGTCCGATTGTCGGCAAGTTCCTGGTCGACCTCCTTGAGTTCCCGATAGAGACGAACGACAGAATCGAGTTCGGACAGCTTCTTGGTGGCGTCACGGTAGCGCGAGGGGTCAGAGAAGATCCCCGGATCGGCGAGGCGTGCCGTGATCTCTTCGTGATTCTTCTCGAGTTCCGCCAGCTTGTCGAACATCGTACTCTCCCCGTCTTTCCTGCCTCCAGATATGCCAAGGCCGCTCCGGTTGATGGGAGCGGCCAATTTTCGATGCGCGGCGGAGTCGCTACTTCTTCATACCGTAGCGTCGCTGGAATCGCTCCACACGTCCGGCGGAGTCGATCAGCTTTTGCTTACCGGTGAAGAAGGGGTGGCACTCGTTGCAGATCTCGAGCCTGATGTCGTCCTGCGTGGAGTGGACCTCGAAGGTGTTGCCGCAAGCGCACACCGCGGTGACCAAGTGCAACTGGGGATGTATATCTGCTTTCACGGTGATTCCTCTCTGAGAGTCTCTACGGGGATGGCGACGGAGTTCGCCCTCCACCCGGATCGGCAACTCTACACTGATTTCGGCTCAAAAGCAAGCTGCGATGCTGTCGCAACCACAGCCGGAGTGGTACTACGAGGTCCCGTAAGGCCTGACGATTTCATCTATCTCCTACTTTCGCTGAAAGTAGGAGCCCTGATCCCTCACCACGACGGCGCCATCATCACCGCGTTCAGCAGCAAGGGCATCGTTCCACGAGTGAAGAGGCGAAAGGTGGGATCCTGGGCGAAGGTGATCACCTTGCCGTTGCCGTGCTGAGAGTAAGTGACCAGGACCGCTCCCGGGAGACGTTCCGTGGCCTCGGGCCAAGCGAACCCAGCGATGAGGGCGTGGTCGTCACGGATGGTGAGGAGATCATTCTGAGGGTCGGTGTCGGCGGCGACCCCGATCGTTCCGAGGAAGAGCCATGGGGGTGGCGACGAAAGGCCCGCCGTCAGTGGGTGGAGGGTAATCTGGGTCGCTACGAAGGCTCCGGGCACGTAGTGCAGCGGTCCGGATTCTTCGCCGCTCTCCTCTCCTTCGGGATCGGTCTCGCCCTCGGAAGAGCCGCCGTCGTCGCCCTCAGTGAGACCTACCTCTCGAGTCCAGCCGGAGGCGCTCCCGAGGGTCACCAAGACTCCACCTTGACGCACCCAGGCATCGAGGCGTTGCGCAGTTGCCTCGCCAAGGCGTGAGGAATCCCAGATGTCGGGAAGCACGAGGCTGTCGAACTCGTTGAGTGGAAGACGCTCGAGGTGGTCCAGATCGAGGAGTGAGTAGGGGATCTCGAGGTCGCGGTCGAGGAGATGCCAGAGCGCTCCGAGGGAGGTGTCGGAGATTCCTTCGCCGGCGATCAAGCCAATGGAGGCCGATCGAATAGCCTCGAAGCGGTCGGATCCGAGGTCGGCGCCGCGGGAGGTCCAGGAGCTGTCCACCGATATGATCTCGACCGCGGCGCCGAGTGACAGGCCAGAGAGCGTCTGGTTGAGGTCCTTGGCAACGGCTGCCGACTGATCCTCGACCGCGACCACCAAGGATCCCGGGGGAAAGTCGCGACCTCCAAGTCGGAAGGGCTCGGTGGCGAAACGGTAGTGAAGGCCGGCCCGATCGATAGCGGCGGCGAGTCGGTAGGTTGCGATTCCGGCTGCGGGGATGATGTAGCCCACCGAAGAGGCCACCGGCGGCTGACCAAAGGGGGCCGAGTCTAGGTCGGCGGCGGCGACAGCGGTCGTCACCGGGGCCGACAGGGAGCCTTCGAGGCGCCAAACGGGGAGGTTGAAGGCGAGAGGGAGCGACCAGGCGGTCACGTCGTAGAACTCGGGGTCGAGATCCTCTTCGACGCGGCGGCGTTGCTCGCCGACAAAGCCGCTGGGCAGTGCGGCTTCGCGCTCCATGAGTGTTTCGGCAAGGGTACCCAGAGGTTGGTTGGTCATGACCAGGTAGTCCCCCTGGGATAGGGTGATCTGTTCTGTAACGTCGGTCGCAACCCGCTGTCCCTCGATGGTTTGATCGTCAACTAGACGACGGACGCGAATCCCGTGCTCGGTCAGCGTTTCGGCCAGAGCCCGTCCTTCGGGGGCCCGCGAGGACCAGAGAAAAGTGTTCGGATGGCGGGTGGCCTCGGCGCGCCGGCGCTGCGCGAAATCCCGGACCAATCCGCGGGAGTTCGACACGGTGGTCTCGAAGGTGGCCAAGGAACTCGCCAGGTGGCGGCCGACCCGATCGGCAAGGCTCTTGCGGCGTCCGTCGGGAAACTCGATCAGGGCGCCGGCTCGGCCTCCTCCTCCGACCTCGTAGGTCATCCCCACCGCGCCCCGGAGGGTTGGATAGGAGTCACCGTAGCCTGGGTAAAACAGGTCGAACTGCTCCTCGACGTAGTAGGTCCATCCGATGGTGTCGAAGGCTTGGGCGTTGCCACGACCGAAGGTGTCGAGCCAGGATCTGAGGTTCTCGCCGATGCGGGGATGGACCGGCTCGGCGGGGGGCGGGAAGAAGTAGCTGGACCTCGCACCCATCTCGTGGAAGTCGACGAAGACCTGGGGCTCCCAGGTGCGGAACGGGACCAGCCGCTGCCGGGTCTCGGTCTGGGTGACCCAGGCCCAGTCGCGGTTGAGGTCGACCCCGTAGTGATTGCCGCGCCCTCTCGGCCAAGACTCCTGATGCTCACGGGAGGCGGCCTGGGGATTCGACATCACCCCGCGACGAGAAGCGAATCCATGGACGTAGCGCTCTCGCCCATCGGGATTGACCAGGGGGTCGATAATCACCAAGACGTCGTCGAGCTGTTGCGCGAACTCTCCCTCTGCGGCAGCTAGGACGTAGGCGGTTGCAAGGGCGGCCTCGGCCGAGGAGGACTCGTTGCCGTGAACTCCGTAGCTGAGCCATAGAACGGCCGGGGACCTCTCCACCAGTTGCTTCTGTTGGTCGGGCGTCAGTCCACCGGGATCGCCGAGAACCCGACGATCGGCGGCGAGGGTGTCCAATCGAGAGATATTGTCGGCACTCGACACGAAGGCGAGAAGGAGCGGACGTCCTTCGTAGGTCTCACCGTAGGATCGGAGAGTTACACGGGGAGAGGCTTCGGCCAGGATCTCGAGGTAGTCGACGATACGGTGATGGGGAGTGAAGTCCGCCCCCAGAGGGTAGCCGAGCACCTGGGCTGGACTGGGCAGCTGCGGGTCGAGTGGTGGCAGGGTGACACCACGACCATCGGTGGTCGGGGCCAGCCATGGAGCGACGCTGGGGTTCGCAACACCGGGGCCGACGCCCCATGTAAGACCCAAGAACACAAAAATTAGCACGGGCGTCGACCCAGCGACGCGTGCCGGCAGTGACTTCATCCTGTCCTCCTCTAGAGGGGACATTCTACTATCCGACGCTCTCCAGGGAGATGTTGAGCCGCTTCATCATCTCGTGCAGGGTCGTCGGCTTCAGCTTGAGGAGCTCGGCCGCGTGCTTCTGGACACCGCTCGAAGACTCCAGAGCGCGGAGGATGAGGCGGCGCTCGTAGGTCTTGACCGCATCCCGGAAGGCCAAGCCGTTGGAGGGCAACTCGACGGCGGGATGGCGGAGAGTGGGACTCTTGACCTGCTCGGGGAGAAGGCTCTCATCGAGGACTTCTCCGGTGGAAAGCACAACGGCGCGCTCGACGACGTTCTCGAGCTCGCGCACGTTACCCGGCCAGTGATAGTCCATCAGGAGCTGCATCGCCGCGGGGTCGATATCCTGAAGCGATTTCTCGTTCTCCTGCGCATAGCGCTTGAGGAAGTGATGAATGAGGAGCGGGATGTCCTCGCTACGATCACGGAGCGGAGGGAGCTTGACGGTAATCACGTTGAGGCGGTAGTAGAGATCTTCGCGGAAGCGGTTCTCCTGAACTGCGTCTTCGAGGTCAGCATTGGTCGCAGCGATGATCCGCACGTCGGCTTTGAGGGTCTCGACGCCTCCTAGCCGCATGAACTCACGCTCCTGGATCACCCGCAGGAGTTTGGATTGAGTGTCGGGCGGGACGTTCCCGATCTCGTCGAAGAAGATCGACCCACCGTTGGCGAGTTCGAACAATCCCTTCTTGGAAGAGATAGCCCCGGTGAAGGCGCCCTTGACGTGACCGAAGAGGTTGCTCTCGAGTAGGTCGGGGGGCATGGATCCGGAGTTGACGGTGATGAAGGGACCATCTGCGCGCCGCGAGTGGTGGTGGATCGCCTTGGCTACCAGTTCCTTGCCGGTACCGCTATCGCCGAGGATCAGGATGTTGCTCTTCGACGGGGCGGCGAGCTGGATGAGTTCGAAGACCTGCTGCATCGGCTTGCTGCGTCCGATCAAGCGGTGGAAACCGTAGCGACTACGCAACTGGGCCTTGAGGGCCCGGTTTTCGGACGTCAAACGGCGCTTTTCGAGTCCCTTGCGGAGGGTGTGGAGTACTTCCTCATTCTTGAACGGTTTGGGAATGTAGTGGAAGGCGCCCAGGCGCATCGCCTCGATGGCACCCTCGATCGACGAGTACGCCGTGATCATGACGATGACCTGCTCAGGATCCACTTCGCGCACCTGGCGTAGCACCTCCATCCCCGACATTCCAGGGAGCATCATGTCGAGGAGGACGAGATCGATCTCCTCCCGATCGAGGATGGTCAGCGCCTCCTCGCCGGTTCGGGCGGAGTGGGGGGTGTGTCCCTCGGACCTCACCAGATGGGTGAGGATGTCTTGGAGTACCTCCTCGTCATCGACGATGAGGACGTTCAAGGAGTCGCTCCCGCGGCGTCTCGATACAGCGGGAGGTCGACCGTGAAGCACGATCCTACGTTGGGGGTGCTGATGGCGGTGAGATGCCCGCCGTGACGACGGACGATCTGATAGCTAATCGAGAGGCCCAGTCCGGTACCACCGCTGGTCAGCTTGGTCGAGTAGAAAGGCTGGAAGATGCGCTCGAGTTCGTCTTCGGCCATTCCCGGTCCGTCGTCCTCGACCAGAATCCTGGCCCGAGACTGTTGGAGATCCTCCTCGACCGTCAAGACGACACGACCCTCACGGGATCCGATGGCGTCGATGGCGTTGGAGATGAGGTTGGTGACCACTTGTTGAAGCTCGCCCTCGCCGCCGAGGACGGTTACGGGGCTTTCGGGGAAGTTCTTGCGAAGAATGACCGCGGACCGGTCGAGCTTGTCGTCGAGGATGTCGATTGCCTCGTCGATGACCCTGTCCAGTCTTTGTACGCGCTGATCCTGCTTTCGGTTTCGTGAGAACTCGAGCAAGTTGTTCACGATGCGTGAAGCGCGGAAGGTTTGGCGCTCCACTTTCTCCAACAACTCCCGACGGGGATCACCGACCGGAGTGTCGGCCAGCAGCATCTGCGCGTAGCTCGAGATGCCGGTAATCGGCGTGTTGACTTCGTGGGCTACGCCGGCGGCCAGCATACCGAGCGAAGCGAGACGTTCCTGCTCTTTGAGGGTGTGCTCCATCTCGACCTTCTCGGTCACGTCGACGACGACCAGAACTTCCAGCTGGCCCCTCTCGTCGTAGGGAGCGGATGAAACCTGAAGGAAGCGTTCCCTGCCCTTGGCGTCGTGAAGGGTCACCTCCCTAAGTGGTTCTCCCGGCTTGGGTAGCACGGCGATTGCCAGGACCTCGTGGAGAAGGCGTCCCACGGTCTCGCTACGACTGCCGCCGGTTATTCGACAGAAGGCATCATTGACATTGTCGACAATCCCGTCGCGTCGGATCACCGCAATCCCGGCCGGCGAGGAATCGAGTATCTGTTCACTGTGTTGCTTGAGTTGGCTGACCTCGACCAACTGCTGGCGGAGGGCCTCCATCAACTGAGCATTCTCCAGAGCCAGTGCAGTCTGGTCGAGGAGCGATCGGACCAAAACCATCTCCTCGCTGTTGAGGGGCTGGCCGTCCAACTTGAGCCCGGTCACCAACAGGCCGATCGGACGGCCCTGAAGAGTCAACGGGAAAAGGTACCGGAAGCCGGCTCGGTGGAGTTCCTCGATGGCCGACGACGGTGCCGTGGGAAGGGTGGCTGACGTCAGTCGATGCCAGCGCCGAGACCAGATCTCGGGAGCGAGCCGTTGACGATCGATGGGGCGGAGGCCGTAGTCTCGGCCAAGCGGCGTCAGCATATTCTCGTGCTCGACGAGAAGGTCGACTCGTTCGAGTTCGAGACCTTCGCGGAGCTGTTCGGTGAGACGTTGAGCAAGCACCGGTAGATCCCGTTCTTCGAGGAGTTCCCGCCCGAGCCCGGCCAAGGCCCGTCGCCTCTTGAAGGCGGTGCCGGATTGGAGGCGCTCCAGGCTGCTTCGGACGCCGCGTTCGGTGGGCACCAAAACGCCGGCGATCAACAACCCGGCTGCGAAGGTCAGGAGATTCCGGGTGAGAAGGCTTTCATCGGGAATACCGCGGGACAGGCCGAGGTGGACGAGGGAGAAGGAGACGACGCCTAGGATTGACGTGACTGCGTAGGATGCCGCCTGTCGCAGAAGGACTTCGACATCCCACAAGCGGAACCGAAAAATGGCCCAGGCGAAGGCGAGGGGGACGAGAGAGAGTGGCACCACCGCAGCCAGAGTGGTCCAAGTCGGCCACCGCAGGTCGAGGGCCCACGGTACGACATAGAGGAGGAGGAAGGGGAGGTATCCGGCCCCGAGTCCGGCGGCGATCCACTGGAGCTGCCGCTTCTGCTGCCAATGTTGATTGTGTGCCAGTTGATAGACCAGGACGCCGAGGGCGAGGAGCGAGAAGGCGACCAGCAAGCCGACCTCGAGTCGGTCCATGCCGCGGATCGATGTACGGCTGACCCGACCGAAGAAGATCGCACCCTGGTTGAACATCAGGTCGGCCTGAAGGGTTGCAAGCGCGGCCGAAGGCAGGTAAACGAACGATACGAGCCGCCGGGCTCTCCCCGTCAGCACGGGCTTGGGGAAGACAAGGAAGAGATGCAAGGTCAATGCGGGAAGGAAGATCCGTGCGAGTTCCTCGACCGCGAAGATGCCGCGAGTGAGGGGGTCGGGGCTCGAAGGTACGTAGGTGAAGAGATAGACCGTGGCCGAGGCGGCACACCACAGAAAGAATAGGCCAGCTGGCCTTGCTGGGCCCTGAAACAGCACATAGAGGCCGAGGGCGAGGTAGAGCAGCGCGGTGGCGGCTAAGGCGAGGTAGGGGTAATCCAGACGGATGCCGGGTCGTTGGTACTCGACGTTGATCAGCTGCTCGCCCCGTAGAACCGCCAAGGTCGTCGTCTTCTCAGCCTTGAGACGACTTGCCATCTCGGCTGGATTGGAGGGACTGGCCCCGCCGATCAGGACGAGTTGGTCGCCGACCAGAAGGGAGGGCTGGGCGTCGCCCACTTCGGTGATGAGCCAGGAGCCGGCAGCGCGTTGGGCTTCAAAGCCAAGTGGCTGAAACGAAGCGACTTTGCGAAATGCACTGAACGAACCCAGAGACGCGATGAGCACGGTGACGATCACGGCGCCCAGAATGAGCGAGATGCGGTGGTTTCGTCTGGTTTCGGGCATAGGGGTTCTCACGCGTCCATTGCGTAAGAGAGCAGGATCCGTGCCACGGTATCGTCTGTCAAGGTCCCGTCAAATCGGCCTTCGCCGAAGCTGACGCTGTATGTCAGTTCAACATTGTTGCATGAATCCAAATTTTTGAATCCATGAAAGTGAAGGGCGCCTCTCCGCTGACTTGTTGGGGAGTAACTCGGAGGGCGCCTTCGTTGCGAGCGCGAGGCCCCGAGGCCGGTCGGTTGGGCCAGGGCGCAGGGGACTGCGGAGTCGCGGTCACTCGGGTTCGCCTACAAGAAGGTTGGCCCCGAAATGCTGTGGCTGATGAGGCTGACTGAGGAGGTTGGCCTAAAAGCGCAGCGAGACGCCGCCACTAACCCGCTGGCGAAGCTCGTCGAAGTCCTGGTCCTCGAGGGAATAGGGCGTAGTGCCGCGACTCAGCTCGAAGTTGACATGGATCGCCAGGTCGCCGGCCGCTTGCAGCAGGACGTCTAGATCCTGACTCAACATCAACTGCAGTCGCTCGAGGTCGAAGGCGGGATCTGACAGTTGATCGGCAAGCTGAGTTTCCAGCGCCTGTTCCAGGTGGTGGAAGGCGAGGAACACACCGGTAGAACTCCGTTGGAATCGGGTATCCAGTGAGGTTACCAAGTACCGGACCTGGTTCTGATAGGAGGAGTTGTCGGTGGCGTACAGCATGCCCCCGCCACCCTCGGCGTAGTTTGACTCGAGCCGAGCCAGAATCTGCGGTGTGATCTGGCGTTGAAACACCACCTGCATTTCGGGGAGTTCGTCACCGCGAACCAGGTAGAGGCTTTCCAGCTGGTTGAAAAAGTCGTCGTTGAAGTGCAGTTGGAGGGTCTCGGCAACCTCGCGGTGGGTTGCTGCCACCGAAAACAGGTTGTTGTCGTGGTCGCCGCTTTGTCGAGACAGCATCAGTCGATAGCAGTGTTCGTCGAGTCCCTGGCAGTTACCGTCGGAGGCGCCGAAACGTACCGGCGAGCTGAAGAGCTGTTGGGGCTCTCCCTGCTCCATCCGCTGGCTCGCGGAGGCTTCCGTCTGCCAACTGGATCCGAGCTGCACCACGACGTTACCTTGCGGGGCAAGAGCCATGCTGCCGTCTTGGAGTTGGGTGTAGATGCCGTATTCGACCAGGACGCTGGGCTGCACACGCCAACCGCCGCGGCCGAAGACTTCGAGCGCCCGTTGGTCCAGCCCGTCACCCGGAGTCAGGGATGAGTAGGCATCCTGTTCGCGGTAGCGGATGCCGGTCTCGAGTGAGGTGCGGTCAGAGATGTCCACACTGTAGGAGCCGGCAACGTTCATCGAGCGGGTAGCGTGCGGAGCGATGACCGGAGCCACCCAGTCGGGCCGGAAGTAGTTCTCCTGAGTCAGGTACTGGGCCGAGAAGCTGGAGAGGCTGCGTTCTCCGAAAGGCTGGGACCAGCTGAGCTGGTAGCGTTCGAAATCGACGTCGTCCCGGGTGCGAAGTTGATGGTTGGCGAAACGCTCGTTCACGGTCGTCATGTCGACGCTGCCGTGCCCACTTCCGGCGCCCTTCATGCTCAGGGCCACCGACGTCGCTTCACCCTGGGAGGCGGCCTGGCGAGGGGCGTCGTTCGCTTGGAGTTGCCAGAATTCACCAGCCAGCCCGATCTCCAGTTGG